>NZ_JANINT010000029.1 GCF_024509035.1 Nocardioides sp.
CACCTCGGCCTGAGCACCTCGGCCTGAGCACCTCGGCCTGAGCACCTCGGCCTGATCAGCGGGCCCGGAGCGCCTCGAGGACGAGATCGAGCACCGGCACCTCGCCGCTGAGGACCCGCGCCCTCGGGACCCAGGCCACCTCCGCCGAGGTCCCGCCCTGCTCCGAGAGGTGCGGGTCGGCGTCGGCAGGCACCTCGGCGGCGAACACCATGGCCACCGCGTGGAAGTCCTCGTAGCGCCCGGACGGGGCGGTGCCGCTGAAGTGGTCGTCGTGCACGGCGACCAGCTCCCCGACCTCGCACTCCACGCCCGCCTCCTCGCGCACCTCGCGGACCACGGCGGTGCGCGGAGCCTCGCCGTGGTCGACGCCCCCACCGGGGAGCGTCCACGATCCGGTGTGGAAGCCACGGTCGGAGATCCGCACCAGCAGCACCGCGTCGTCACGCTCGATCAATGCGTAGGCACCCAGTCGCTGGTGACGGAACGGCCGGTGGTCGGCGACCGCCTCGAGCACCATCGGCACCACCGGGACGGCCCCGTCCACCACGTCCGCGGTCGGCTTCCAGGCGGCCTCGACCGTGGAGCCGTCCACCTCGACCACCCGCGGCTCGGGCGCATCGATCGGCACCCAGCCGTCGTAGACGATGCGCAGCGCGTGGGCGTCGACCCGACGGCCGTCACGCCACACCCCCGGGAGGTGGGCGGAGTAGACCCGGGCCGTCTCGCCGACGACCGCGTGCAGCCCGGTCTCCTCGTAGATCTCCCGGATGACCGCGTCACGGGGGTCCTCCCCGTGGTCGAGACCCCCACCGGGCAGCGTCCACAGCTCCTCGGAGGTGATGCTCGGAGACAGGCGGCTGAGGAGGATGCGGCCGTCACGGATGATGACGGCGTACGCCGCCACCCGCTGCCGCTTGGGAAGCCCGGCCACAGCTCGCCTCAGCCGAACGGCGGGCGGTCGTCCAGCGCGATCGAGCGGCGCCCCGCCCAGCGCCAGACGCGCGCAGCGCGGTCGCGGTCCTCGTCGGTCACCAGGTTGCCCATCCACCGCAGCGCCAGGGTCATCAGCCAGTCCGAGCGCATGCCGGCCGGACCGAGGGTCGGCAGCAGCTTGGGCACGGTGACCAGGCCGGCCAGGCGACGGGCGATCGAGAACGACTCGCCGTAGTGCTCGCGCAGCAACGCCGGCCACACCGACTCCAGGCTCGCCCGGTCGGTGCGCTCGGCGAGCAGCTCGGCGACCAGCCGCCCCGTCTCGAGGCCGTAGTCGATGCCCTCGCCGTTGAGCGGGTTGACGCAGGCCGCCGCGTCGCCGACCAGCGCCCAGTTGGCGCCGGCGACGTGGGAGACCGCGCCGCCCATCGGCAGCAGGGCCGAGGTCGGCATCCGCAGCTCACCGGAGAGCCGGAACTCCTCGCGCCGCTGGTCGGCGTAGTGCGCCATCAGCGGCTTGATCGCGATGTCGGCGGGCCGCTTGGCCGTCGCCAGCGTGCCGACGCCGACGTTCACCTCGCCGGTGCCCAGCGGGAAGATCCAGCCGTAGCCGGACAGCACCTTCCCGTCCTGGCCGCGCAGCTCGAGGTGGGAGCTGATCCACGGGTCGTCGGACCGCGCCGAGGTCACGTACGAACGGCCGGCGACACCGTAGACGGTCTCGCGGTGCCACTCGCGGCCGAGGACCTTGCCCAGCGGGCTGCGCACCCCGTCCGCGACGACCAGCCGGCGGCACGCGATCTCCTCGGTGCCCGTGGCGGTCTTGAAGACCACGGCGCTGACCCGGTCGCCGTCGCGGTGTACGTCGACGGCCCGCATGCCGTCGACCGCGACCGCGCCCGCCTTGATCGCGGTGGTGCGCAGGTGGTCGTCGAGCTCGGTGCGGGCTACGGCGGAGCCCCAGTCGGGCAGCGTCCCGCCGGGCCACGGCAGGTGCAGGGTCTGGCCGAAGCCGTGGGCGCGCAGGCCCTGGTTGACCGTGTGCGCCCGCAGCCAGTCCTCGAGCCCGAGCCGCTGCAGCTCGCCGATCGCGCGCGGGGTGAGCCCGTCGCCACACGTCTTGTCGCGGGGGAAGACGGCCGCATCGGCCAGCACCACATCGAGTCCGGCGCGCGCCGCCCAGGCGGCAGCCGCGGACCCGGCAGGGCCGGCGCCCACGACGAGGACGTCGGTCTGCGCGGGAATGCTCACGCCTCACATTCTTTCAGGCGGGGTGCCTGGGAGGGGAATCGAGGGTCCGGCTCCTCGGAGTCTGCTGAACGAGACGGGCGAACGCGAGCGGCGTCCGGTGCGTGCGGTGGCAAGGCTGCCGAGGGAAGGCGTGGCGGGCCACGTCGACCGAGGTGAACGCCGCCAACGCTCCACCGGTCGTCGCGCAGCCGCGCGGATTGTTCAGCAGACTCCTAGGGCATGACTAGGCGCCCTGCTCGCCCTCGGGAGGGAAGCGCGGCTCGGCCTCGTCGTAGCCCTCGGAGTCGGTGAACATGCCGCGCTCCACATCGAAGTCGCGGTCGGTGTTGTCGACCTCCGCCTCGTCGGGGCGGTTGTCAGGGTCGAGCCGCTCGCGCCGCTCGGCCTCGACGTCCTGGTCAGGTGGCTGGTCGTCTGCACCCTGGGGGGTTTCGCTCATGGTCGACGGTAAGCCTTGTGGCTCAGGAGGTGAACCCTCGTGTTGCGGCATCCCGTCGTGGGGTGCTCGACGTACTGCGAGGCCGTCTCGTCGGGCAGGTAGACCCGGAACCCGTCGACCTCGGCCGGACGGCACCGGTGCCGCGAGTAGACGGTCGCGTCGACCTCCGAGACGGCGCTGACGACCTTCTGACCGGGATGCACCAGGATCGAACGGACCCTGCTGGGGGTGCGCTCGGCGGCCGCCCCGACCTGGGTGCCGTCGCCACCGCCGACGTACGACAGGCCGCCGAAGCCACCCGTGCGGCACGCGTGGTCGGAGACGTTCGTCAGCACGATCCGGCCGTACCGGTGGCTCATGGCCGCATCGGTCGCGTGGTACGACGCGCGCAGCTCGGCGTTGGTGCAGCGCCCGATGACCTGGGTGGTGGTGCGGGCGCCGGCGTGGGTGGTGGCCTGGGCGGTGCTCGCGGGAACGAGGAGGCCGGCCGCGAGGGCGGCCAGTGCGAGAGTCGTGTGCAGCGTCTTCTTCATGCTCCTGGGATGCCGGGGGCGACCGCGAAGTTGCCGCACCCGCGCATCGACGGATGTGAGCGTTCCCATGACGGCGGATCGGATCTACCCTCAGGCTGTCGGAGTGATCGAAGATCGCGGGGGCCTGCTTGCTCGGCACTAGACGGACTCGGGTCCACGGGCCCCTCCTCGCGGCGTTCCTCGGCGCCGCGATGCTCGTGTGCGGGATCGCAGTGGCGGTCGTGGCCCAGGTCGAGTCCGCCGTCGACGACGGTGCTCGGGCGGTGGCCTCCCAGCACGCCGGCGCCGACCTGGCGCTGCGGGTCTCCCTCATCCTCGGCGACGACCCGGCGCGCCAGGACGCCCAGGTGCGTGCCGCGCTGGCCGACTCGTTGGCGGGCCTGTCCGCCCCGTTGACGGTGGACCGCAGCGTCGCCGGGGAGGCCATCGTGACCGTGCCGCGCTCGGCCGGCGGGTCGGGCGAGCAGCGCGCGGTGAGCGTCGTGAGCCTCGGCGACCTGCCCACGCGTGCCGACCTCGTCGCGGGTGCGTGGGGTGCCGACGAGGGCGACGTGGTCGTCCAGGCCGACGCAGCGGACGAGCTGGGTCTGCAACCAGGGACGGAGGCCGTCCTCGGGGGCGTACGCGTCCACGTGTCCGGCACCTGGCGGGCACGCGACCACCTGGACCCGCTCTGGCTGGGCGACCCTCAGGTGGAGGTGGGCAGCGACGATGGCCGGTTCGGGCCCGTCGTCGTCGACGAGAGCCGGTGGCCGGAGCTCGAGGCCGAGCCCCGGGCGCGCTGGACGCTCGTGCTCGACCTCGACGACGTGACCGCCGCCGACCTCGACGCCGTCACCGCTGCTCGCAACCGGCTGGCCTTCGACTGGGCCGGCCGCGTGGACGGGGCCGAGAGCCTGCAGGTCGACGGCCGGCTGCCGGACGTCGCCCACGAGGTGGCGCTGCGGACCGACGGGCTCCGCTCGGTGGAGCCGGTCGTGCTCCTGCTCCTCGCGGTGGTCGGCCTGGTGACGCTGGCGGCGCTGGCCCGGCTGTTCGCCGCCACGCACGCCCAGGAGCTGTCCCTGCTGTGGGCCCGAGGCGCGTCGTCGGCCGCGCTGTCCCGGTCGGCGGCGATCGAGACGGCGGCCGCGGCCGCTCTCGGCGGCATCGTCGGCGCCACCGCCGCGGCCACGGGCGCCGCGGTGCTCGACCCGGGGCGGTCGCCGTGGCGGACCATCGTGGTCGCAGGGGCGATCGCCGTCGCCGCGGTGGCGGCGGCCGGATCCACCCTTGCCGCCGCGCAGGTCCGCCGGAGCGCTGAGTCGCACGCCTGGCGCGGACCGACCGGCCGCGCCGGCCGGCTGGTCGGTCCCGGCCTGGTCGTGCTGGTCGCGGCCGGGGCGGCGCTCTCCGTCTGGCAGCTGCGGTCCTACGGGTCCCCGGTCACGGTGGGGGCTGACGGGGCCCCCGCCGTGGACCCGGTGGCCGTGGCCGCCCCCGCCGCACTGCTCGTCGCCGTGGTGCTCGTGGCCCTGACGCTGTTCCCGGCCACGGCCACGCTCGCCGAGCGTCGGGCCGGCGGCGCCGATGCCGACGTCACCCGTCTCCTGGCGGCTCGTCACCTCGCCCGCCGGCTGGTCCCGGTGACCGCACCTGTGCTCGTCGTCGCGATCGCCGTCGCGACGTTGGTCAGCGCCGCGTCGTACAGCCGCACGTGGGCCGACGGGTTCGACACGACCCGGCAGCTGCGTGCCGGGGCCGACGTCCGCGTCTCGACCGGCGACCCCGGCCCGACCGCCTCCACGCTCGACGCGATCGCCGATCTGCCGGAGGTCACCGCTGTCGCCCCCGTCGGGGTGCAGCTCGGTGGCGAGCTCGGCTCCCTGCTGGCGGTCAGTCCGGCTGCCCTGGACGTGCTCGGTCGCGGGTTCTCCGACGCCGCCGAGCGGCACCGGGTCGCCGAGGCGCTCACGAGCCGTACGTCGGCACCAGAGCTGCCCCCCGGCGCCACCGCTGTCCGCGTCGTGCTGGAGGCGGCCGGCCTGGCCACCCCACCCCGGGTCACGCTGGTGGTGGCCGACCCGGCCGGCGCGCTGCGCAGCGTCCCCCTCGACCCCGCCCGGCACTCGGCGGCGGGCACGCTGACCTACACCGCTCCCCTGCCGCCGGACGTCTCGGGCCTCGAAGGCCCGAGCACGATCGTCGCCGTCGACCTGGACGTCGACGCGCCCGCACGAGCGAGCAAGGACCCGGCGCGCGTCGGTCTGGTGGGCATCGCGACGACGGGCCACGAGGGCGAGGTCGCCCTGGAGGACGAGACCTGGACCGCCCAGCTCCCAGGCGACGTGGAGCTCCCGCTCGCGCCCGGGCCGAAGGCGCCCTCGGGGGACGTCCTCCTCGACCCCTCGGTGCGCCAGGTCCGCCTCAGCCCGTCGTTCGCACCCGGGGGTCCCGACGGCCCCGGCGTCCCGGTCGTCCTCTCCCGGACCCTCGCGGACGGCCTCGACCTGGGGGTCGGCGACGCCGTCGAGGTCGCGATCGACGGCACCTACGAGCAGCTGCACACCACGGTGTCGGCCGTCGTGCCGGCCGTGCCCGGAGCTCCCGAGGAGGCCGCGGCGATCGTCGACCTCCGCGCGGTCAACCAGGCCCTGCTCTACGACCAGGAGGTCGTGGCTGCCCCCACCGACCTCTGGGTGGCCACGCCTGACCCCGAGGCCGTGACGGCCGAGCTGCGGCGCCTGCTGCCGGCCAACAGCACGATCGACACCGCCACCGACGCCGCCGGCCGCTCGGTGCTCGAGACCGGCTCCCTCATGTGGTGGTGGGGCGCGGCCGGCTGTGGCCTGCTGGCGCTGCTCGCGCTCGACACCGTCGCACGGGGCCAGCTGCGCTCGCGACGAGGCGACGTCGCGGTGCTCCGGGCCCTGGGTCTCTCGGTGCGCGGCCAGCGGCGGCTCCGCGGGCGGGAGCTCGCATGGACCGTCGCCTTCGGCCTGGTCGCGGGCGTGGTGGCCGGCATCGCTGTCGCGCTGCTGGTCGTTCCGCAGCTGGCCCGAGCGGCCGTGCCCGAGCCCTACCCGACGATCGCGACCGACCTGGGCATCGACCTCCCGGGGCTGCTGGCCGGAGCCGTGCTGCTGCTCGGTGGCCTGGCGGCCGGCGTCGCGGCGTACTCCTGGCGCGTCGGCGTCGCCGCGCGGGAGGCCGGCGGACCGGTGGGCGAGCGATGACGCGCCGGTCCCGGACGGGCGCACCCGGACTCCTCCAACGCCACCTGTCCACCGGGGTGCGTGCCTCGATCCTCGTGGCGCTCCTCGTCGGCGTGACGGTCGCCGGTGTGGCCCTCGCGCCTCGCGCCCTCGCCCGCCTCGGTGACCGGGAGCTCCGGCACGCCCTGGAGACGACGTCGGCCACGCAGCTCGACCTGGCGGGCGTCGGCCAGCCCGGCGCGCAGGCGTACGCGCAGGGGCTCGACGGGCCTTACGCGCACGCCGCCCTGGTCATCGGCAACATCCGCCAGGCGCTGCCGCTGCCGCTGCAGGACCTGGTGGGCGACCCGAGCTGGCTGGTGCGCACGCCGGCCGTGGGCGCGACGGCTCCGCCGGGCGCGGACGTCGACCTCCACGTCCGCCTCGGCATCGACCTCTCGTGGCAGGAGCTGGCCCGGCCGGTCGAGGGCGAGCTGCCCCCGACGTACGACGGGCACGGCCCGATCGGCATCGCCGTGCCCCGAGCCCTGGCCGACCGCGCCGGTCTGCACGTCGGCGACCGGCTTTCCGCCGAGCCGGGGAGGCTGCTGGTGACCGCGATCGTCGACGTCGTTGACCCCGAAGGCGGGTACGCCGCCCACGCCGGGGACCTGGTGACCCCCACGGTCACGATGCCGTCGTCGCCCGACTTCCCGCCCACCGTCACCGGCACGGTGCTGGTCGAGCCCGACTCGGCCCGCGCGCTCGAGGAGCTCCTGGCCTCCGGGACGCTCACGGGGTGGCTCCCCGTCGACGGCTCGCGGGTGTCCTACAGCGAGGCCGACGCGCTCGTGCCCCAGGCCCGCAGGCTCGCGAGCACGCCCGTCGACCTGCCCGAGGGTGGCCGGCTGGGACTGCGCACCGGGCTCGCCGATGTCGTCGAGCGCACGAGCGACCGCATCGACGCGACGTACGCGCTGTTCGCCCTCGCGTTCTCCGGCCTCGCCGGCGTGCTCGGTGCGGTCTTCGCGCTCGGGGTGCAGACGATCGTGGCCCGCCGCCGCCCCGCGCTCGCCCTTGCCTCTGCGCGCGGCGCCGGCGAGGTCCAGGTGCGGGGCGTGATGGTGCTCGAGGGCGTGCTGGTCGCGCTTCCCGTGTCGGCGTTCGCCATCTGGGCCGTCGCCTCCCTCGCGCCTGCGGCCGTCGGCCCGGTCGGTCGGGCGCTTCCCTGGGCGGTCGCCGCTCTGGTCCCGGCGCTCTTCGGAGTTCTCACCAGCACGCGTGCGCTGCGTGAGCCGCGCCAGGACCTGCAGGTGCGCACCCGCAGTCGGGTGCGCTGGGTGCTCGAGGTCGGCGTCACCGCCCTCGCGGCCCTCTCGCTGGTCACGCTGGACCGCCGCGGCGTCGTCGAGTCGAGCCGCGCGGTCGGCATCGACCCCCTCGTGGTGGCCGCGCCGATCCTCCTGGTGACGGCGGTCTGCGTCGCCGCACTGCGCATCTACCCCTGGCCGCTCTCGTTGCTGCAGCGCTCCCTGCGATCGCGTCGCGGCGCCGTGGCGGTCCTCGGCACCGCGCGGGCTGTGCGCCAGCCCGCACTGGGCTTCGCGGCCGCGCTGGCACTCGTCGTCGGTCTCGCGGTCGTCACCTTCTCGGCGGTGATGGCCTCCACGGTCCGGTCCGGGTTGGAGGACTCGGCGCGCGAGACGGTCGGTGCCGACGTCCGGCTCTCGGCCACCGGGTTCGACGAGCGCGACGTGGACGCCGTACGTCGGCTCTCCGGGGTCGACGAGGTCGTCCGGCTCTCCGTCCGCTCGGGGGTCGAGCTCGACCTCGGGCGCACCGCTCACGTCGACGTGGTCGTGGCCGACACCGACGCCCTCCACGCCGTGCGGCCCGACCTGCCCTCGTTGGCCGGCGGCCCCGGGCTGTCCCTGCTGCTCGGCACCGACCGTGCGGAGCACACCGGTGACGTCACCCTCGACGGGAGGCCGGCCGAGCTGACCGGGATCGTCGCCCGTGAGCTGCTCCCCGGCCTCGAGAGTCGGTGGGTGCTCGTCGACGAGTCCGCACTGCCTCCGCGGGTGGCGCGCGGGGACGGGAAGCGCGAGCAGCTGCTCGTCCGGGTGGCCGCCGGGTCCGACAGCAGCGACGTCGCCGATCGGGCCGCCGCGATCGCGGGCCGGGACGGCGTGGCCGTCGAGGTGGCCGACGTCGCGGACGAGCTCGACCTGGCGCGGTCCTCCCCGCTGGTCGGCGGGCTCCAGCCGGCACTCCTGGTCGCGGCGCTCGCCGCTCTGCTGCTCACGCTCGTGACCGTCGTGCTGGCCTCGCTCGCGGCCGCCCGCTCCCGCCAGCAGCTGATCGGCGTCCTGCGCATCCTCGGGATGTCGCGGCCACAGCTGCGCGGCGTGGTCGCGTGGGAGCTGGGGCCGATCGCCGTCGTCGCCGTGGTCGTCGGCACCGCGGTGGGGCTCGCCCTGCCGCGCGTCGTCACCGATGCGCTCGACCTGCGGCCCTTCGTCGGCGGCAGGACGCCGCCCGCACCCGTGGTCGAGCCTGCGCTCGTGCTCGCCGGCGTGGGGGCGTTCGTCGCGGTCGCGGTCCTCGCCGGTCTCGTTGCCGTCGCGGTCGGACGCCGGGTGGCGCCCGCCGCCACCGTGAAGATGGGGGAACGTTGAACGCACAGCCAGCACAGATCGAGTGCACCGACCTGGTGCGGATCTTCTCCGCCGAAGGTGTCGAGGTGCAGGCGCTGCAGGGCCTCACGCTGCGTGTCGACCGCGGTGAGCTCACGGCGATCGTCGGCGCGTCCGGGTCGGGGAAGTCGACCCTGCTCACGATCCTCTCCGGGCTCGACGTCCCGAGCGCCGGCTCGGCCCGGGTCGCGGGCCACGACCTGCTCTCGATGGGGTCGCGCGAGCGCACGGCGTACCGTCGCCACACCGTGGGCTTCGTCTGGCAGCAGACCGCGCGCAACCTCCTGCCCTACCTCACGGCCGCGGAGAACGTCGCGATGGCGCTCGCGGTCGCCCGCTCGCCGCGCCGCGGGCGGACGGCTCGGGTCGACGAGCTCCTCGACCTGCTCGGCGTCGCGAGTGTCCGGGACCGCCCACCCGCCCAGATGTCGGGTGGCCAGCAGCAACGGGTGGCGATCGCCGTCGCGCTGGCCAACGCACCCGAGGTCCTCTTCGCCGACGAGCCGACCGGCGAGCTCGACGAGGCCAGCTCCCAGGGCGTGTTCGACGCGTTGCGCGACGTCAACGAGCGCCTGGGCGTGACCGTGCTGATCGTGACCCACGACCAGCGGGTCTCCCAGCAGGTGCGCCGGACGGTGCAGATCCGCGACGGGCGGCTCTCGACCGAGGTGCTGCGCAGCACCCGCCTCGACGAGCACGGCGTGGAGCGCCACCACGCCGAGGAGTACGCCGTCCTCGACCGGGTCGGCCGGCTCCAGCTGCCGCAGGAGTACCTCACCTCGCTGTCGTTGAAGGACCTCGTCCGGCTGGAGCTGGACACCGACCACGTCAAGGTCCACCCCACCACCGGCGAGGAGACCCCGTCGTGACCCACCTCCTGAGCTCCACCGCGGACCAGCCGCTCGCGCTGCGCTGCGAGGACCTCACCCGCACCTACGGTGCCGGCGACACCGCCGTGCACGCGCTCCGGCAGGTCTCGCTCGCGGTCCCGGCCGGCGAGCTGCTCGTGCTCCGGGGCCCGTCGGGCTCGGGCAAGACCACGCTCCTCAACCTGCTCGGCGGCCTCGACCGTCCGACCTCGGGGCGGGTGTGGCTCGGCGAGAGCGAGGTGACCGCCGCGTCCGAGGCCGAGCTGACCGAGCTGCGACGCCACCGCATCGGCTACGTGTTCCAGTCCTTCGCGCTGCTCCCCGTTCTCTCGGCTGCCGAGAACGTCGAGCTCCCGCTGCGCATCCGCGGTGTTCCCGCCGCCGATCGCGAGGCCCGCGTCGCCGAGCTCCTGGAGGTCGTGGGCCTCGCGGCCCATGCCAACCAACGCCCGGCCGAGCTCTCCGGCGGCCAGCAGCAGCGGCTGGGCATCGCCCGGTCCCTCGCCAACGACCCGAGCCTGCTGATCGCGGACGAGCCCACCGGCCAGCTCGACAGCGTCAACGCCGAGGCGATGATGTCGCTGATCGCGGCCCTCGTGCACCAGCGGGGCGTGGCCGCCGTCGTCTCCACCCACGACCCGCGGATGGCGGTGTACGCCGACCGGGTCCTCGACCTCCACGACGGCCGCCTGGCCACCGAGTGATCCCCGGAGCGCCGAGTCGGCGCGTGACATAGGGCCGGAAGCGCACAGGACCCCCGCCCACAGGGGGCGGGGGTCCTGCGCTGACTGACTAGATCAGTTCTGGTACGACCCGAAGTCGAAGTCGTCCAGGGCGACGGCCTGGCCGGTGCCGTTGCCGAACTCGTAGTCGTAGGAGTCGTAGCCGGTGACGGAGTACGCCGCCGCGCGGGCCTCCTCGGTGGGCTCCACCCGGATGTTGCGGTACCGCTCGAGGCCGGTACCGGCCGGGATCAGCTTGCCGATGATCACGTTCTCCTTCAGGCCGCGCAGCGAGTCGCTGCGACCGTGGATCGCCGCGTCGGTGAGCACCCGGGTGGTCTCCTGGAAGGAGGCCGCCGAGAGCCACGACTCGGTCGCCAGCGAGGCCTTGGTGATGCCCATGAGGACCGGACGACCCGAGGCCGGCTTGCCGCCCTCGGAGACCACGCGCCGGTTCTCCTCCTCGAACCGCACCCGGTCGACCAGGTCGGACGGGAGCAGGTTGGTGTCACCGGACTCGATCACCGTGATCCGGCGCAGCATCTGCCGCACGATGATCTCGATGTGCTTGTCGTGGATCGACACACCCTGCGAGCGGTACACGGCCTGGACCTCGTCCACCAGGTGCTCCTGCGCCCGGCGCACACCGAGGATCCGCAGGACGTCCTGCGGGTCGGGGGTACCGACCGTGATCATCTGGCCGACCTCGATGTGGTCGCCGTCCGCGACGAGCAGGCGGGACCGCTTCGAGACGGGGTACTCCTGGACCTCGGAGCCGTCGTCGGGCGTGATGAGGACCTTGCGCGCCTTGTCGCTCTCCTCGATGGTGACCCGACCGGCCGCCTCCGAGATCGGCGAACGACCCTTGGGCGAACGGGCCTCGAAGAGCTCGACCACACGGGGCAGACCCTGCGTGATGTCGTCGGCCGAGGCCACACCACCGGTGTGGAAGCCGGTGGCCAGCGAGCGGCCGTAGCACTTCGCGCAGGTGCCGGTGCGGGCGTCACAGGTCAGCACGGAGCGGACCTTGACCTCCTCGACGCCGGCCGCGATGAGCTCGCCGATCTTGACGTCGCCGAGGTCCTCGCCCGCCGCGACCAGGACCTCGCCGGTCTCGGGGTGGGCCACGTCGACCGCCGAGGTGCGGGCGTACGCCGCGGTCTCGGCGTTCTCGGCCTTGACCACGACGCCGTCCTCACGGCGCTCACCGATCCGCTTGGGCAGACCGCGCTCGGTGCCACAGTCGTCCTCGCGGATGATGACGTCCTGGGAGACGTCCACCAGACGACGGGTCAGGTAGCCCGAGTCGGCGGTCCGCAGTGCGGTGTCGGCCAGGCCCTTGCGGGCACCGTGGGTCGCGATGAAGTACTCCAGGACCGTCAGGCCCTCGCGGAAGTTCGACTTGATCGGGCGCGGGATGATCTCGCCCTTCGGGTTCGCCACGAGGCCACGCATGGCGGCGACCTGCCGGATCTGGTTCATGTTTCCGGAGGCGCCCGAGTCGACCATCATGTAGATCGGGTTGGCGCGGTCGAAGTTGCCCTCCATCGCCTTCCCGACCTCGTTGGAGGCCTGGGTCCAGATCTCGATGAGCTCCTGACGGCGCTCCTCGTCGGTGACCAGGCCGCGCTCGAACTGCTTCTGGACCTTCGCGGCCTGAGCCTCGTAGCCCGACAGGATGTCGGCCTTGTTCGCCGGGGTCGTCACGTCGTCGATCGACACGGTGACGCCGGAGAACGTGGCCCACCGGAAGCCGGTGTCCTTGAGCGCGTCGAGCGACGCGGCGACCTCGACCTTGGTGTAGCGCTCGGCCAGGTCGTTGACGATCGCACCGAGGGCCTTCTTGCCGACCTCGTAGTTCACGTACGGGTAGTCGGCGGGCAGGGTCTCGTTGAACAGCGCGCGACCGAGGGTGGTCTCCAGGGTGATCGCCTGGCCGGCCTCCCAGTCGGCGCCGAGCTCGAGCGGCGGCACGATGTCGGTGAACCGGATCTTGACCTTGCTCTGCAGCGAGATCTCACCCCGGTCGAACGCCATGATCGCCTCGGCCGGCGACGCGAACGCCCGGCCCTCACCCGGCTGACCCTCACGGTCGGTGGTGAGGAAGAACAGACCGATGATCATGTCCTGGGTCGGCATGGTCACCGGACGGCCGTCCGACGGCTTGAGGATGTTGTTGGTCGAGAGCATCAGGATCCGCGCCTCGGCCTGGGCCTCGGCGGACAGCGGCAGGTGCACG
>NZ_JANINT010000030.1 GCF_024509035.1 Nocardioides sp.
GCCGCCGCGGCACGCCGTCCCTCGCGGCCGGGTGCCGGGCTGGCTGTGGCCGGTCGTGTGCGTCCTCGCCCTCACCCTCGGCCTGGCCGGGGGCGCCCTGGGCGCGCTGACCTACGAGCAGCTGCGTGACGACGGCCCCGGCACCGTGAGCGACGGCCTCTCCGGGGTCGACACGGTCTCGCAGGCCCCGCTGCCCGCCGACAACGGCTCGATCGAGGCCGTGGCCGCGCGGCTGCTGCCGAGCACCGTGCAGATCTCCGCGGAGTACGAGGGGCAGCGTGGCGGCGCCACCGGCTCCGGCTTCGTGCTCGATCGCCAGGGGCACGTGATCACCAACAACCACGTGGTCGCCGACGCCGACGAGTCCCAGGGCCCGATCGAGATCGTCGACCAGGACGGCAACCGCTACAAGGCGACCGTCGTGGGCCGCAGCTCGGTCTACGACCTCGCGGTCCTCTACTCCGACGAGGCCCGCGGCCTGACCCCGGCGGCGCTCGGGGCGTCCCAGGAGCTGCGGGTCGGCGAGGGCGTGGTCGCGATCGGCTCGCCGCTCGGGCTGAGCTCGACCGTCACGGCCGGCATCGTCAGTGCCCTGCACCGTCCGGTCACGACCGGCGACACCGGCAACGACTCCTCCTACATCAACGCCGTCCAGACCGACGCGGCGATCAACCCGGGCAACTCCGGAGGCCCGCTGGTCAACCTGCGCGGCCAGGTCGTGGGCGTCAACTCCGCCATCGCGACCACCGGCGGCGGCATCGGCGGCGAGGCCGGCAACATCGGGGTGGGATTCGCGATCCCGATCGAGCAGGTCCGCGTGACCGCCGACCAGATCCTGCGCACCGGCAAGGCGCGTTACCCCGTGATCGGCGCGCAGGTGCAGACCGGCGACAACGACGGCCGCGGCGCCGAGATCGACGAGGTCATGCCGAACACCCCCGCCGAGAAGGGCGGCCTGCGCAAGGGCGACGTGATCGTCGAGGTCGAGGGGGAGCGGATCACCGACGGCATCGCGCTGATCGTGGCCATCCGCTCCCACCAGCCCGGCGAGACCGTCGAGTTCACGATCCTGCGCGACGGCGACGAGAAGACGGTCTCCCTGACCCTGGGTGCCGAGACCGGCTGATCGGCGCGGACTATCCCGACCGCGGCGAGCCTCCGGCGTCGGCGTCCGAGCGTGACTCGGCGTCCTCGTAGGGGTGCTGGTCGACGAAGGTCTTGGTCTCGGCGTACATCCGCTGGATGAACTCCTCGAGCTGGGCGGACTCCACCCGCCACTGGCCCCGGCCGCCGATCTTGATCGCCGGCAGCTCGCCGCGGCGGACCAGCGCGTAGACCTGCGCGCTGGAGGTGTTGAGCACCTCGGCGACGTCGGCGAGCGTGAGGAAGCGGGGAGTGCCGGCCATGGGGTCATCGTCGCACCTCCGGCCTCCGACGCGACCGCGACCCGAGGGGCCTGTGGACGACGGGTTTCAGCGCACGGATCCTGGGTGATGATGTGCGCGTGACCCGGAGGCCGGCACCGCGCGCCGAGACCGGGGCCGTCGCCTCGGTCCCGCCGGCGACGCGTGCGAGCCGACCCGGGTGGCGCGACCCGCGGCTGTGGGTCGGCGTCCTGATCGTCGCGGTCTCGGTGGTCGCGGGCGCACGCCTGCTGGCCGCGGCCGACGACACGGTCTCGGTGTGGGCGGTCGCGGCCGACACCGGCCCCGGTGCCGAGCTCGCGCCCGACGACCTGGTGGCCCACCGGGTCCGGTTCGCCGACGCGGGCGACCTCGACCACTACTTCAGCGTCGACGACGAGCTGCCCGCCGACCTGCGACTCGTGCGCGGCGTCACCGCCGGCGAGCTGCTCCCGCGGGCTGCCATCGGTGCCGCCGACGCCGCGGCCGACACCGTCGAGCTGCCGATCGCCGTCGACGCCGAGCAGGTGCCGCCGTCGGTGCGCGCGGGGACCGTCGTCGACGTCTACCTCCTCGCCGGTGGCAAGGACGGGGCGGTGCGCTCGCTCGACGACGCCACCGTGGTCGACGCCCCCGACCTCGAGGCCACGTTCGGTGCCGCCACCGGTCGCCGCCAGCTGGTCCTCGCGGTGCCCGAGGCCGACGCGGCGACGTTCCTCGAGGCACTCGGCCGCGCGGAGAGCCCCGTCCTCACCGTGGTCCGCGGGGGCTGAGCGTGGCCGATCGCGCGCTCGTGCTGATCGTCGCCTCCGGCGCCTCCTGGGAGCCCGAGGCGCTGCGCCGGCTCGGCGACCACCCGGCCGTCGTGGTGCTCAGGCGCTGCGTCGACGTCGACGACCTGCTCGCCGCGGCCACGGCCGGGCAGGCCGACGTCGCCGTGCTCGGCCTGGATGCTCCCGGCCTCGACCGCGGCGCCGTCGAGCTGCTGCGCAAGCACGGCGTGCGGCCGGTCGCGATCGCAGCCGGCGGCGCCACGCTCGACGGTGGCCAGCTGCGAGCGGCGCGCATCGGCGTCCACCGGGTGGTCGCCGACGACGACCTGGCGAACCTGCCGGCGGCCGTGCTGGCCGAGGACGCGCCCGGCACGGCCGTCCGGCCCCCGGCTCCTCCGGGGCTCGGTCCGCCGCCGTCCGGTCCGCCGACGCCCCCACCCGCCGGTGCGGTCGCCCCGGATCGCCCGGAGCCCGGTCGGGTGATCGCCGTCTGGGGGCCGGCCGGCGCGCCGGGACGCACCACCGTGGCGACCTCGCTCGCGGCCGAGATCGGCCGTCGGGGACGCCGTACCGTCCTGGTCGACGCCGACCCGTACGGCGGCGCGGTCGCCCAGCAGCTCGGCATCCTCGACGAGGTCTCGGGACTGCTCGCCGCTGCGCGGCTGGCCTCCTCCGGGCAGCTCGAGGAGCGGTTCGCCTCCGTGCAGCGTGGCATCGACGCCCACCTGAGCGTGGTCACCGGCCTACCGCGCGGCGACCGGTGGGTGGAGGTCCGCGTCGGCGCGGTCGAGCACCTGCTGGAGGTCGGACGCGAGCAGGGTGTCGTCGTGGCCGACACCGGGTTCAGCCTCGAGGAGGATCCGGTGCCCGACCTCAGCACCCGGCCGGGTCGCAACCAGATGACCCTCGGGGCCCTCGAGGTCGCCGACGACGTGGTGGTCGTCGGGAGCGCCGATCCGGTCGGGCTCTCGCGCCTGGCCCGCGGGCTCGTCGAGCTGCGCGACCTCACCGACGGGCGCCCGGTGCACGTCGCGGTCAACCGGATGCGCCCCAGCCTGGGGTGGTCCGAGCGTGACGTCGCCGGGATGGTCACCGGCTTCGCCCGGGTCGAGGGGCTGCACTTCCTGCCCGACGACCAGGCCACCGTCGACCGTGCCCTGGTTGCCGGCCGCACGCTCGTCGAGGTCGGCGACTCACCCCTCGCGCGGGCGGTGGCGCGGCTGGCCGACGCCCTGGTGCCGACCCCGTCTGCGACACCACCGGTGGCGGCCGGACGGCACGCTCAGGCGGCGAACAGCAGGTAGAGCCCGCCCACGGTGAAGGCCACCATTGCGAACAGCAGCGGCAGCTGACCGGTGAGCTGGTGGCGGGGCGGCAGGATCTTGATCGCGCGGTCGTGGGCCGCGACCACGCCGAGCACGTGTCCGAGGATCACGGCGGCGACCTTGATGTTCGCCAGCGCCGTCGGGTGGTACCTGAACCAGGTGAACGGCGTCAGGTCCGCGGTGCCGAGGTAGTTGCTGCCGTCGCTGAACGGGTCGCTCGCCTGGATCAGCGTGAGCTGGCCGACCTCGAGGAGATAGCGGAGGTAGTGGGCCACGATGTAGCCCACGATGATCGGCACCACCGAGTGCGCGAGCACGTTGGGCAGCTCGGAGCGGCGCAGGTCGTCGCCCAGCCCGGTGAGCACGCAACCGAGCGCGAACACCAGGCCGACGCCGACGCAGAACGTCAGGAGTGCGAGGTTGTCCAGCAGGTAGGCCGAGACGTCGGTGTCCTGCACGAACGAGATCCACCGCGTGGAGTCCTTGAACGAGTCGAACGCGGTGCTGCCGAACAGCACGGCCACGACCGCCACCAGTCCCGGACGCACCGGGGTGGTGTCGAGGTTGGCGAGCGGGCTGCGCAGCACGAGCACGTCGCCACGGCGACCCCACACCGAGAGGTGGGAGACGAGCGTCGAATAGACCTCGAACGGGTCGGCCCGCGCGTAGAAGGTGTTGCCGAACAGGGCGCCGCCGACCAGCATCACGGCGACGTACGCCGCACACCACAGCCGCACCGGCCCCAGCTCGGTGGAGTAGGGGTAGACGAGCTCCATCCACACGAACGCGAACAGACCCAGCGCCGCCGGCCAGTAGCCCAGGCGCTCGGGGTAGGTCAGCAGACCGCGCTCGGGGTCGCTGCCGGAGACCTTCGCGAACGCCAGGTTGATCGTGCGGACCGGGCTGATGGCCTTCCAGACCGGGCCGAAGAGCAGCGAGAGCGGCACCAGGCCGACCCACCACCACACGTAGAACATGCCGAAGACCGGGTTGGTCACCAGGTCCTTGCCGGCCACCGCCACCATCGCGCCGTAGAGGAACACGACGAAGCCGACCACCCGCCAGGTGGTCCGCCACGCGGTGGAGTCCACGACCTGCGCGAGCAGCGCCGGCGCGGGCCGGCCGCTCGTCGCGGCGTCGTACCGCGGGCTGCGCCAGGCCACCGCGAGCACGGTGAACGAGACGACCAGGGCGGCGCTGGCGCCGGCCAGGGTGAGCCCCAGGGTGATCGGGAGGTCCTTGGGCCCGCCGATGCCATGGGCGAGCGTGATGCCGTCGGGGGACACCTCAGCAGGTCCTCAACGGACCTCGAGCTGCACGATCACCTTGTCCAGCTCGTGCGACTCGACGTCGACCACGCCCGGGGTGTCGATGCCCTCGATGGTCAGGGTCGAGTCGCCGGCGTCGTAGTCCAGCTCCTGCTCGGGGGTCGAGTGCACGTGGATCGTGCCGGGGGCGTCCGCGGTGACCTCGAGGTCGACCTCCTGCCCGACGGCGACCTGGACCCGCTCGCCGTTGGGGGTGATGCTGTCCCCCTTGACCGTCACCTCGATGACCTTCGGCCCCGCGTCCGACTCGTCCGGCGAGTCGCTGCCACCACAGGCGGAGAGGGTGGCGAGAGAGGTCAGGAGTACGGCCAGGGCGGCCAGGGTACGGCGCATCGTCCAGTCCTTCTTGCTCGGCCCTGCGGCCGGGGCTGCGTCAACGTCTGTAACGTCTGTCAGAATCGCACGTCTGTAGAAACGTCCGGCACCCCACCCCCACGGGTGGGCCGCGAGGGGGACCCATGACCGAGAGGCTCCGTCCGCGCGACGTGGCCATCCTGGCCGAGGAGTCGCCGTCGTCGCCGATGCACAACGCCACCGTCGAGATCTTCGACCCGGGGGAGTCGGGCTTCGACTACGCCTGCCTGGTCCGGCTGGTCCAGGACCGCATCTCGTTCGTGCCCCGCTACCGCCAGCGGGTCCAGCCGGTGCCGGGCCGGATGGCCAACCCGGTCTGGGTCGACGACGACCACTTCGACATCGGCTACCACGTACGCCGCTCCGCGCTGCCGCGTCCGGGCAGCCTCGACCAGCTGCGCGACCTGGTGTCGCGCATCGTCTCGCGGCCGCTGGACCGCAGCCGGCCCCTGTGGGAGATGTACTTCATCGAGGGCCTCGCCGACGGACAGGTCGCGATCCTCTCCAAGTCCCACCAGGTGCTCGTCGACGGCATCGACACCGTCGACCTCGGCCAGGTCCTGCTGGACAAGTCGCCCGAGCCCAAGGAGCTGGGCGCCGACAGCTGGCGGGCCCGCAGCCGCCCCTCGCCGCTCGCGCTGATGGCCGAGGCCGCCCGCGAGTCGATCACCCGCCCCGAGACCGCGGTCGACACCGTGCGGAGCACCACCGGTGCCGCGCTGCGCGGTGTCGCCGCGACCGCACGGTCGACCGCGCGCGTCGTCGACGCGCTGGCCAACCGCCCGCCGCGGGGTGACTCGCCGATCATCGGCCCGCTCTCGCAGCAGCGGCGGGTGGTCGCCGTACGCACCGACCTCGCCGACTACCGCAAGGTCCGCGACGCGCACGGCGGCACCGTCAACGACGTGATCCTCGCGACCGTCACCGGGGCCCTGCGGTCCTGGTTGATGACTCGCGGCGAGTCGATGAGCGGCATCCGTCAGGTGCGGGCGATGGTGCCGATCTCGGTGATCGACGACGAGCTGGAGGCGACCTCGCTCGGCAGCCAGATCGCCGCCCACTTCGTCGACCTGCCGGTGTGGGAGGCGAGCCCGGTGGTGCGCCTGCATCAGGTGTCCTACTCCTTCCAGGCCCACAAGGAGACCGGCCGGGCCGTCGGTGCGAGCCGGCTCGCGAGCATCTCCGGGTTCGCCCCGGCCACCTTCCACGCGATCGGCTCGCGGGTCGCGGCGGTCGAGCGCCGCCGGGGGTACCAGCTCAACGTCACCAACGTCCCCGGGCCGCAGGCCCCGCTCTACGCCGCCGGTGCCCGGATGGTCGCGACCTACCCCGTGCCCCCGCTCCTCGAGGGCCACCCGCTGGCGGTCGGCGTGACGTCCTACGACGGCCACGTCTACTACGGGCTCACCGCCGACCGCGACATTCTGCACGACGCCGACCTGCTCGGGCCGTGCATCCGCGAGGCGCTCGACGAGCTCGTCGACTCCGCCGGCGGCCGGGCGCGGGTCCCGCGCGGCCGCAAGCGCCGCACGTCCCCCGAGGAGACGTCATGACCGTCCGCGTCTACCTGCCGACCACGATCGCCCGGCTCGCCGAGGAGCATGCCGAAGGCGCCTTCACGGTCACCGACGACGTCGTCGTCCTCGCGGCCGGGGATGACGACGAGGAGGCGGAGTACGACGCGCTGATGACCGCCGCCGACGCCTCGGCCGCCCTCGTCGCCGGTCCGGGCCGCCGCGTCGTGGTCGTCGCGGAGCTCGACCGCGAGCCCGAGACCGGTTGGACGATCCCGCTCAAGCGCGTGGTCGCCGTGCACGCCGACACCGAGGACCGCCCGCCCGGCGCCGACCCCGACGACGACCTCGGCTGGTTCGCCACCCAGGAGATCCCGCACCTCGTCTGAGTTGACCCGCCCGAAAGTTCTGGGCGGGTCAACGCGCATTGTCGACACATCACGTTGACCCGCCCGAAAGTTTCGGGCGGGTCAACACCGACTCGGCGTGCCGCCGGACCGCTCGCTACGCTCGCAGGCATGGACGCTGTCACGACCCCGCCGGCTCCCACCAACGAGCCGAACCTGACCTACGCGCCTGGCACCCCCGAACGGGAGGCCCTGCACGCGGAGATCGCCAAGCTGGAGAAGAAGCAGAAGAACCTGCGTGGCTACATCGGTGGCCGGTGGAAGGCCGGCGGCGGCGTCGAGATGCAGGTCGTCCAGCCGCACGACCACCAGCACGTGCTCGGCACCCTCAAGGCCGCGACCCAGGCCGACGCCCGCGCCGCCGTCAAGGCCGCCAACGACGCCGCGCCCGCATGGCGCGACATGGACTTCGACGACCGGGCCGCGATCCTGCTCAAGGCCGCCGACCTGCTGGCCGGCCCGTGGCGCCAGCGGCTGAACGCCGCCACCGTGCTCGGCCAGTCCAAGACGCCGTTCCAGGCCGAGATCGACTCCGCCTGCGAGCTCATCGACTTCTGGCGGTTCAACGTCCACTACGCCCGGCAGATCCTCGCCGAGCAGCCGATCCGCAACAGCCCCGGCGTGTGGAACCGCACCGACCACCGCCCGCTCGAGGGCTTCGTCTACGCGATCACGCCGTTCAACTTCACCGCGATCGCCGGCAACCTGCCGACCGCGCCCGCCCTCATGGGCAACACCGTCGTGTGGAAGCCCGCGGTCACCCAGCAGCTCGCGGCGTCGCTCACGATGGAGCTGCTCGAGGAGGCCGGCATGCCGCCGGGCGTGATCAACATGCTCCCCGGTCACGGCGCCGACGTCTCCGAGGTCGCGCTGGCGAGCCCCGACCTGGCCGGCATCCACTTCACCGGCTCGACCGCCGTGTTCCAGCATCTGTGGAGCGAGGTCGGCACCAACATCCAGGGCTACCGCGCCTACCCGCGCATCGTCGGCGAGACCGGCGGCAAGGACTTCATCGTCGCCCACCCCTCGGCCGACCCCGACGTGGTGCGCACCGCGATGATCCGCGGCGCGTTCGAGTACCAGGGCCAGAAGTGCTCGGCCGCGTCGCGGGCGTACGTCGCGCGCTCGGTCTGGACGAAGATGAAGGACTCGTTCATCGCCGAGGTCGAGAGCATCACCATGGGGGACCCCACGGACTTCTCGAACTTCATGGGTGCGGTCATCGACGCGCGGGCGTTCGCCAAGCACCAGGCGGCGATCGAGCGCGCGAAGCGCTCCCGCAAGCTCGACATCGTCGTCGGCGGGACCGTGGACGACTCGGTCGGCTACTTCGTCAGCCCCACGGTCGTCGAGGGCGGCGACCCGACCGACGAGATGTTCTCCACCGAGTACTTCGGACCGATCCTGGCGCTGCACGTCTACGAGGACGGCGACTTCGAGCGGGTCGTGCGCGCGATGGAGTCGAGCTCGCCGTACGCCCTGACCGGCTCGATCATCGCCCAGGACCGCCGGGCCATCGCGTGGGCCCAGCAGGAGCTGCGGTTCGCCGCCGGCAACTTCTACATCAACGACAAGCCGACCGGCGCGGTCGTCGGCCAGCAGCCCTTCGGTGGCGGCCGGGCGAGCGGCACCAACGACAAGGCCGGCGCGGCGTCCAACCTGCTGCGCTGGACCTCGCCGCGCTCGATCAAGGAGACGTTCGTCCCGCCGACGGACTACCGCTACCCCTACCTCGGCTGATGCTCGCTCCCCAGCTCACCGCTCCCCACGTGACAGCTCTGCACATGGGGGCGCTGCACCCGGTCGAGCAGGTGCTCGTGCTGGTGCTGGCGTTCGGCCCGTTCCTGCTGCTCGCCCTCGTGGTGTGGCTGCGGCGACGGGCCGAGCGCCGGGAGGACGCTCAGGCCGACAAGTAGTCGCGCCCGACGCGCTCCTCCGCGCGGAGCGCCTTGAGCAGCAGGTCCGAGACGAGGCCCTCGATCTTGCCGCCCACCAGCGGCAGGTGGACCTTGATCTCGACGTCGACGGTCTCGACGGTGGTGCCGTCGGTCTCGACCAGGCTGATCGTGCCCTCCATGTGCCCGGGCTTGCCCGGGATGGTCACCCGCAGCGCGGCGGTGTCGGGGGCCGACCACTCCTCGCGCTGGACGATGTCGATCGTGTTGCCGACGAACTTCTTGGCGAACGCCGGGATGCGCTCGGTGGGCTGCACCTGCTCGACGGTCACCGTCATCGTGTCGCCCGACCGCTCGATCTCGACATCGGCGCGCAGCACGTGCTGGTACTCGCAGACGGCCTCGCGGAAGCGGGGGTCGGCCAGCATGTCGACGACGCGCGGGAGCGGGGCGTCGTAGGTCATCTGGTGGTGCAGGCGCTTCGACATCAGCGGCCCGCGAGGTAGTCGATGCCGACGCCGTGCTCGGCGTCCATGCCCGCGGCGACCTTCTCGGCCAGCAGCTTCTCCAGCTTGCCGGCGATCAGCGGCACCTTGACCTTGATCTCGAGCTCGACGATCTCCACGGTGCCCGAGCCCTCGGGGCGCAGGGTGATCGTGCCCTTGAGGGTGGACGGCTTGCCGGGGGTGTCGATCTGCAGCGTCCCGCCGGTGGTGTCGGCCCAGTGCTCGCGCTGGATGGCGCGGGTCGAGGCCCCCGCGAAGGTGCGGGCGAACGACGGCAGGTCGTCGGTGCGCTGCTCCTGGTCGACGCTCAGCGTGAAGCCGTTGCCCTCGCGCTCGAGGGTCACCTCGGCCGAGATCACGTCCTGGGCCGCGCAGGCCGCCTGGCGGAACTCGGGGTCGGCCAGCATCTCGAAGACCGCGGCCGGGGGCGCGTCGTAGGCGAGCTCGTGTCGGAACTTCATGGGGGCCATTGTGCACACCTAGGGTGCGGGCCATGAGCGAGAACTTCGTCTCCTTCGGGGAGCAGGGTGCCCAGCTGACCTACGGCAGCTACCTGCGGCTGCCACAGCTGCTCGACGCCCAGCACCTCGAGTCGGACCCGCCCGCGCACGACGAGCTGCTGTTCATCACGATCCACCAGGTCTACGAGCTGTGGTTCAAGCAGCTGCTCCACGAGGTGTCCGCGGCGCGTGACGCGATGCTCGAGGGTGACGCGGGCGGCCGGCTCTGGTGGGCCCAGCACCTGCTGACCCGGGTGCACGTGATCGAGCGGGTGCTGGTCCAGCAGGTCGACGTGCTCGAGACGATGACGCCGCAGGACTTCCTGGAGTTCCGGCAGCGGCTGGCGCCGGCGAGCGGCTTCCAGTCGGTGCAGTTCCGCGAGCTGGAGTTCCTCTCCGGGGCGAAGGACCCGGCCTACCTCCGTCGCTTCAAGGGCATCACGCCCAGCGAGAAGGAGCGGCTCGACGCGCGCCTGGCCGAGCCGACGCTGTGGGACGCGTTCCTCGCCGTGCTCCGGTCGTTCGACCTGCCCGCGGGCTCCGAGGAGGAGATCACCTCCTCGGTGCGCACCGCCGCGCACGACCGGTCGCGGTACGCCGTCGTGTGGGCGCTCTCCGAGGCGCTGCTCCAGCACGACGAGCTCGCCGCCCACTGGCGCGCCCGCCACGTGGTCATGGTCGAGCGGATGATCGGCAGCAAGTCCGGCACCGGCGGGTCCAGCGGTTCGACGTACCTGCGCTCGCGGTTGCCCGTGCAGTACTACCCGCTCCTGTGGGGCGTGCGCAGCGACCTGTGATCGCCAGAGGTCCCGAGTCTGTGGCCGGAAGTCCCGACGAGTCGCGCCCTGACTGGTGGGTAACCAGGGGCGCGGCCTAGTGTCGGCTCTGTGTCAACGACGACGCGTGAGCAGGACCTGTCCGAGCTGCTGGCCGGGGCGATCGCCCTGGCGCGCAAGAGCGACGACCCGGGCGGTCCGCCGCGCGAGACGGTCGACGACCTGATCCGGACCTACTACCGCCACGTTGCGCCCGAGGACGTCGGGGACCGCTCCGACGCCGACCTCTACGGCGCGTTCGCCTCGCACTACCGGCTCGCGGGCCAGCGGCCCCAGGGCACCGCCCGGGTGCGCGTGTTCACGCCCGCGCCGGGCGAGGACGGGTGGTCCGCGTCGCGGCGCTCGGTGGTCGAGGTCGTCGTGGACGACATGCCCTTCCTCGTGGACTCGCTGACGATGGAGCTGTCGCGTCAGCGCCGTGACGTGCACGTGGTCGTCCACCCGCTCTTCGACGTCGTCCGCGACATCACCGGCGAGCTGCGCGAGGTCCGCCCCGTCGACGACGAGGCCGAGGAGCTCGGCTGGTCGGGGCGCGAGTTCGCGCGTGAGTCGTGGATGCACGTCGAGATCGACCGGGTCCCCGACGGCGACGACCTCGGCGAGATCGAGGACGCCATCCAGCGGGTGCTGCGCGACGTGCGCGAGTCGGTCGAGGACTGGTCGAAGATGCACGCCCAGGTCGCCGACATCGTCCACGAGCTCACCGTCGAGCCGCCCGAGGGCGTGGACCCCGACGAGGCCCGCGAGGCCCGCGACCTGCTCCAGTGGCTGGCCGAGGACCACTTCACGTTCCTCGGCTACCGCGAGTACCACCTGGAGCGACAGGAGGACGGCGAGCACCTGCGCGGCGTCCCCGGCACCGGCCTCGGGATCCTGCGTCCCGACCAGGACATGTCCGTCTCGTCGGGCAAGCTGCCGCCGCAGGCCGCGGCCAAGGCCCGCGAGAAGACGCTGCTGGTCCTCACCAAGGCCAACTCCCGCTCGACCGTGCACCGCCCGGCGTACCTCGACTACGTCGGCGTGAAGAAGTTCGAGAACGGCGAGGTCGTCGGGGAGCGCCGGTTCCTGGGCCTGTTCTCGAGCGCGGCCTACACCGAGTCGCTGACCCGCATCCCCATGCTGCGCGACCGCGCCGCCGCCGTCCTCAAGCGCATCGGGTTCTCGCCGCAGAGCCACGACGGCAAGGCGCTGATGGACACCCTCGAGACCTATCCGCGCGACGAGCTGTTCCACACCTCCGTCGACGAGCTCGCGCCGATGGCCGAGGCCGCGATGCACGCGCGCGAGCGGCGTCAGCTCAAGATGTTCATCCGCCGCGACACCTACGGCCGCTACGTCTCCGTGCTCGTCTACCTGCCGCGCGACCGCTACAACACCGCGGTCCGCGAGCGCTTCTCCGACATCCTGCGCGAGCACCTCGGCGGCGACACGGTCGAGTTCACCGTGCGGCTCACCGAGTCCACGACCGCGCGGGTCCACTTCGTCGTGCACCCGCCGAAGGGCTCGGCGATCCGCGACGTGGAGCCCGCCGACCTGGAGCGCCGGCTCACGGAGGCCTCCCGCTCGTGGCGCGACGACTTCGGCGCCGCCATCGTCGAGGAGTACGGCGAGGAGCTCGGCGCGTGGATGGTGCGCCGCTACCAGGACTCCTTCCCGGAGGCCTACAAGGAGGACTTCAGCCCCCGGATCGGTGCGACGGACCTCGGCCGGCTCGAGGCGGTCGCCGTCGGTGAGTCCGGGGCCGGCATCGACCTCTCGCTCTACCAGGACCTCGACGACGGCCAGGGCGAGGCCCGACTGAAGGTGTTCCGGATCGGGCCGCCGCTGTCGCTCTCCGAGGTGCTCCCGATGCTGTCCTCGATGGGCGTGGAGGTCGTCGACGAGCGGCCCTACGAGCTCGACGGCCTCGACCGTCCGACCTACATCTACGAGTTCGGCCTGCGCTACGGCAAGGCGCTGCCCGACAACTCCCGCG
>NZ_JANINT010000031.1 GCF_024509035.1 Nocardioides sp.
CGTGCCGGGGTCGGTCGGCGTGCCGGGGTCGGTCGGGGCGCACGGCTTGACCTTGAACATCTTGGACTTGGAGTCGTTGCCGTTCGAGCCCGTGGTGTTGGTGACGACGTTGACCAGGTAGCCCTGGTCGTTCTTGGGCTCTCCCGAGAAGGCCAGCGTGTAGATCTCGCGGCCGTCCAGGTCGGAGTCGCCCTTGGCGGCGTCGTCCTCGAGCACGACGGTGGTCTTGCCGGTGACTCCGGTGATCGTGATTCCCTTGTCCTGGCTCTCGAACGTCACCTTCGAGGTGGCCTTGGCATCGAAGTTGAACCACCGGAGCTCGAAGGTGCAGCCGACCTTCGGGTCGTTGCTGTTGCCGTCGGGCGCGCCGACCTCGGCGACCTTGATCGTCCCGTTGTTGCCAGGGGCGTTGCCGCCCTTGTCGGCGATCGCCGGTGCCGCGCCGAGCACCATCAGCGCGGGCAGCGCCAGCGCGGTCGTGGCGGAGAGGAGTCGAGCTCGCACAGGGGTGCTCCTGAGGTGGGAAGGCGGGTCCAGAGAAGCGTGGCACGCCCTCGACCCCCGGAACGGTCCCGTGGGCGAACCGTTCCCGAGCCGTGGAGGAACCTTGCATGTTCCTTGAGGAACGTGCGCCGGATCCGGTCTTTCTGCAGGTCAGCGGCGGTTCAGCGCCGGCGCAGCCCACAGGTGGCCGGGCCCTCCAGGACCTCGCCGTCGGGACCGAACCGGGAGCCGTGGAGGGGGCAGTCCCAGCTGCGCTCGGCGTCGTTCCAGCGCACGACGCCGCCGAGGTGCGTGCACACTCCTGCGACCGTGCGCTCGACGCCGTCGGTGCGCGAGGTCGCGCTCGGCGTGCCGACCCGGTCGAAGCGGACCTCGCCCTCGCCGTCGCCCAGCTCGTTGCGTGACGCCAGGCCGCGCAGCGGCCGCAGCCACCCGGCCGTCATCTCGACGGCCACCTCGGCGTTGACCCGCGCGCTCTCGGGCAGTCCGGCCAGCTCGCGCGTGCTCCAGGGATCGAAGGCGGACGCCCACTCCTGGTGTCCACCGAGGATCCGGCCCGCGAGCGCCAGGGAGGCGGCCACCCCGTTGGTCATGCCCCACTTGGAGTAGCCGCCGGCGACCAGCAGCTGGTCGCTGCCGGGGAGGATCGGACCGACGTACGGCAGGCCATGGTGCGGCACGTAGTCCTGCGCCGACCACGCGTGCGTCTCGACCGCCTCGGGGTAGTAGCCGTGGGTCCACTCGCGCAGCCCGTCGAGGTGGCTGAGCTCCGAGGTCGGGCCCCCGGTCTTGTGCCCGTCGCCGCCCACGAGCAGCAGGCTGCCGGACCCGTCGGCCACCGGAGCGTCGCGCAGTGACCGGCTCGGCGCATCGGCGGAGAGGTACATCCCGTCGACGGCCCGCTCGGGCGTCCGGAACGCCAGGCCGTAGGAGCGCGCCGGCTTGGCCCGCGCGAAGAACCCGCCCCGGTCGAGGATCGGCATGTTGGTGGCGACGACCACGGTCGCCGCGGTGGCCTCGCCGGCGTCGGTGACGACGGTGCACGGCGCGTGACCGTGCACGCGGCGCACGCGAGCCCCCTGCACGATCGTGGCACCGTGCCGGATCGCGTCCGCGGCAAGCGCGTCGAGCAGCTCCAGGGGGTCGAGCTGGGCCTGGTCGGGCACCATCACGGCGCCCCGCACGCGGAAGGGGAGGGCCAGGTCGTCGACCCAGGTCGCCTGCTCGACGCCCGCCCGGTGGAGCGCCTCGAGCTCGGCGCGCACCGACCGGACGCCCGAGGCGGAGGTCGCGTAGGTGTACGCCGACCGGCGCTGCAGCGCCACGCCGTGCTCGTCGCAGAACCGGGCCACCCACGCGAGCGCCTCGGTCTGGGCGTCGGCGTACTTCCGCAGCACGGAGGCAGGGTGCCGGCGCGCGACCCGGGAGTAGTGCGTCCCCTGCTGGATGCTGACCTTGGCGGTGCTGCCGCCAGTGGTGCCGGCGCCCACGTGGCGGGCCTCGACCACGACGACCGACTTCCCGGCTCGCGCGAGGAGTCCAGCGGTGGTGAGCCCGGTGATCCCGGCGCCGACCACCACCACGTCCCAGTCGCCCGAGAGGGTTCCGGCCTCCCCGGGGGCGGTGACGGGGTGGCGGTCGCGCCACACGGAGGTCAGGGTCATCTCAGGCCTTCCTCTTGCTGTGGCGACGAGCGCGCAGCCGGATCGCCCGGCCCCGGCGCTCGTCCTCCTCGTCCTTGGCTCGCGCCTTCTCGATGTTGCGGTCGTCGCGGGGCGGCAGCTGGATCATCCGCTCGGCGGGCAGCCCCGACTGCAGCTCGCGGCCGCGCTCGAGCTCGGCGTCGAGCTCGGCACCGAACAGCAGCGCGAGGTTGGTCAACCACACCCAGAGCAGGAAGGCGATCACGCCGCCGAGGGCGCCGTAGGTCTTGTCGTAGGAGGAGAAGTTGGCGACGTAGAACCCGAACGCGGCCGAGACGACCACCCACGTGAGGATCGCCAGCACCGCGCCGACGCTGACCCAGCGGAACCGGGGCTGTCGCACGTTCGGCGTCGCGTAGTAGAGCAGCGCGACCATCACGATGACGGCGACGGCGATCACCGGCCACTTCGCGATGTCCCAGACCAGCTGGAGGGTCGAGCCGACGCCCAGAACCTTGCCCACCGAGTCGGCCACCGGGCCGGTGACCACCAGGGCGAAGAGCACGGCGGCCGCGAGGACGACCAGGACCAGCGTGAGGAGCAGCATCATCGGGCGCAGCTTCCAGACGGGTCGCCCCTCGCGGATCTCGTAGATCCGGTTCATCGCGCGCCCGAAGGCGCCGACGTACCCGCTCGCCGACCACAGGGCGCCCGCGAGGCCGACGACGAACGCCAGCCCCGCGGACTGGGACTTGCTGATCTCCATCAGCGGGTCGCGGATGCTGTCGACCATCGACGCGCCGCCGAGGTCGCCGATGATGTCGAGCAGGGTCTTCACACTCTCGTCGCCCTGGCCGACCAGCCCCAGCAACGACGTCAGCGCGATGGCGGCGGGGAACACGGCGAGCACCGAGTAGTAGGTGAGTGCCGCCGCGAGATCCGTGCACTGGTCGTCGGAGAACTCGCGCACGGTCTTGCGCGCGACGTACAGCCAGGAGCGGCGGGTCAGGTCGGTCGGTGAGTCGACCTTGCCCTCGTCGGGGTCGAGGTCGGTGGCGCGGGTGGTGCCGGGACGCCGGTCGGTGTCGCTGCTCATTCCTCCCGGGTGCCCCGACCTCGCCGCCGTCATGCCACGGTGCCGAACCGCTCCCACACGCGGTGGAAGGCCATCTGCTCCTGCACGGTGGCGAAGACGTCCTCGGCCGACTCGCCGCGGACGATGCCCGCCGCCTGCCCACAGCCGGCGGTGTCGAGCGCCGTGGCCCCGTCGCCCCAGGCGCCGATGACCTTGGCATGCCGGAAGCACTCCTCGAGGAGGAGGACGACGCGCGGGTCGATCGGGGTGTCGGCCGCGCCCGCCTTGGCGTCGCGCGCGGGGAGGGCGTCCGGGGCGGGCGCGGGCGAGCCTGCGAGCAGCAGGACGTCGAACTCGACGGAGCGGGCGGTCGCGAACGTGCGCTGCACCGCCAGGCCCGCGACGGTGCCGCCGTGCGGCCCGATCAGGAGCGGGACCATGCCGGCGGCGAAGACCTGGGCCCGCAGCTCCTCGACACCGGCGAGGTCACCGTCGGGGTCGACGACGATGCCGACCATCCGGCCGTCCGGCGGCCACGCCTCACCCACCTGGGACAACGCCGGGCTCGGCTCGGCGTCGGCCAGCGGGATCGACGGCTCCGGGGCGGGTAGGCCCAGACCGGTGGCCACCTCGGCGCACAGCACCGGGTCGATGTTGGCCAGGCACTGGAGCTGACGCTCCTTGATCGCCTGCTCGTAGCACTTGCCCAGCTCGAAGGTGTAGGCGCGGACGATGTGCTCGCGCTCCACGGGCGACATGCTCAGCCAGAACTGACGGGCCTGGCTGAAGTGGTCGTCGTACGACGCCGGGCTGGCGCGCACCTTGGTCGCCTCGGCGACCCGGACCGCCAGGTCCTCGAGCGCCGGGTCGTCCGCGCCCGCGTGGAACGGGCAGCCGCCGTCCAGCGAGTTCGGCCGGTACGGCGCCACCCCGATGTGGTCGGCGTCCTGGTGGAAGCCGTCGCGCAGCATGTCGTTGACGGGCGCGTGGGGGCGGTTGATCGGGATCTGGGAGAAGTTCGGTCCGCCGAGCCGGGTGAGCTGGGTGTCGAGGTAGGAGAACAGCCGCGCCTGGAGCAGCGGGTCGTCGGTGACGTCGATGCCGGGCACGACGTGACCGACGTGGAACGCGACCTGCTCGGTCTCGGCGAAGAAGTTGGTCGGGTTGCCGGTCAGCACCATCAGCCCGACCGGCTGCACCGGCGCGAGCTCCTCGGGCACGATCTTGGTCGGGTCGAGCAGGTCGATGCCCGCGAACATCTGGTCCGCGCTGTCGGGGAGGACCTGCAGGCCCAGCTCCCAGGCCGGGAAGGCGCCGGCCTCGATCGCGTCGTACAGGTCCCGGCGGTGGAAGTCGGGGTCGATGCCGCCGAGCAGCTGGGCCTCCTCCCAGGTCAGCGAGTGCACGCCGAGCCGCGGCTTCCAGTGGAACTTCACCAGCGACGTCTCGCCCGCGTCGTTGACGCACCGGAACGTGTGGACCCCGAAGCCCTCCATCATCCGGTAGGAGCGCGGGATGCCGCGGTCGGACATGTTCCACATCGTGTGGTGCTGGGCCTCGGTGTGCAGCGAGACGAAGTCCCAGAACGTGTCGTGGGCGCTCTGGGCCTGCGGGATCTCCCGGTCGGGGTGCGGCTTGGCGGCATGGACGACGTCGGGGAACTTGATGCCGTCCTGGATGAAGAAGACGGGCATGTTGTTGCCGACGAGGTCGAACGTGCCCTCCTCGGTGTAGAACTTCGTCGCGAACCCGCGGGTGTCGCGGACCGTGTCCGCCGAGCCGCGGGAGCCGAGCACGGTGGAGAACCGCACGAACACCGGCGTCTCGACGCCCTTGGCCAAGAAGCCGGCCCGCGTCACGGTGTCCGCGGTGCCGTAGCCGACGAACACGCCGTGTGCGCCCGCGCCCCGGGCGTGGACGACGCGCTCGGGGATCCGCTCGTGGTCGAAGTGGGTGATCTTCTCGCGCAGGTGGTGGTCCTGCAGGAGCGTCGGACCGCGCTCGCCGGCCTTGAGGGAGTGGTCGGTGTCGCGGACCCGCACCCCCTGGGAGGTGGTGAGGTGGGCGCCCTGCTGCGCCCGGGCGGCGGGCACGGCATCGGTGTCGACGCCGGTGGCCGTGCGTACGTCGGGCGCCGACTGGTCCGGTGTCGGCGGGAGCGGCGCGTGGGGAGTGGTGGGCTCCTCCAGGGCAGGCGGCTTGCTGCTCGGCGCTCCCGGGACCACCGGCTCCGTGGCCGAGGCCGCCCTGGCGGCGATGCCGGCGATCTTGTCGAACGTGTCCTTCGCGAGCTGCTTCGGATCCATCGTGACCTCCCCGAGACGACTGTGTCCGGGGCGGGTACCCGATCGGTGCCGGACGACACACCTGCCGATGAGGCGACGTGGCGACCGCGCGACCGAGGCGCCCGGCTCGCGAGCTCAGTCGTCGGCCGGGGCGAACCCGTTCTGCAGGCACCAGGCGACGGCGCGGCTGCGCGAGGTGACCTCGATCTTGGCGTAGGCCGAGCGGATGTAGGTCTTCACCGAGTTGATCGACAGGTAGAGGCGCTCGGCGATGTCCTGGTTGCTCATCCCCTGCGTGATCAGGGCCAGCACCTCCACCTCGCGCGGCGTGAGCCCCACGTCCGCGCCGAGGCGATCCTGCTCGGACACCTCGAGGCCGGCCGCGGCGTCCTCGACCGCCTGGACCAGACCCAGCGACCGGACGCTCATCGAGACCCAGCCGTGAGCGCCGGCGGCGACCGCCCGGGCACGCAGGTCCGGCCTCAGGTCACGGCTGACCGCGAGGACGACCGCCCGCCGCTGCACGAGCGGTGGCAGGTCGGCGCCGTTGACCAGGTGCATCCCGAACACGTCGTACAAGACGACGTCGGCGTGGTCGACCTCCACGAGCCGCACGCGGTCGGGGTGCTCGGCGAGCATGGCGGCGAGCCCCTTGGCCATGACCTCCTGGTGGCCCACGATCCCCACCCGGGTCGGCTGCGGTGACACGCCCCGATTCTGACGGCTGTCAGGCCGGCGGACGGGGTCCGGCATTACGCCCGAAGGGGTGATTCTGGGGGCATGGCGTACCCCGCCCGAGAACGACGAAGGCCAGGGCGATCGCCCTGGCCTTCGGTGGTGGTACGCCATCAGGGACTCGAACCCCGAACCCGCTGATTAAGAGTCAGCTGCTCTGCCAATTGAGCTAATGGCGCGTGCGGTGAAGCGACGTGAACTCTACCAGTGGCGGACCGACCGGAAAAATCCGCGGGTCAGATGCGCGACCCATAGGGTCCTCAGCGCTCCGCGAGCACCGCCTGGGCCGCGCTGTGCCCGCCGAGCCCGGACACCGCGCCACCCCGACGCGAGCCGGAGCCGCACATCAGCACGGAGTCGACGCCCGTCTGCACCCCCCACTGCTGCGCCGGGGTCTCGAGCCGGGTGCGGTTGGGCGCCCAGGGCCAGTCGAGGTCGCCGTGGAAGATGTGCCCGCCGGGCATCGCGAGGTCGCGCTCGATGTCCTGCGGGACCTTCGCCTCGATGCACGGTCGACCGTCCGCGTCGCGTGCCAGGCACGACTCGATCGGCTCGGCCAGGTGCTCGTCGAGGGCGGCGAGCGCCCGGCTCACCGCCAGCTGCTTGGCCGCATCGGGGTCGGCCTCGAAGAGCGCGGCGGGTGTGTGCACTCCGAAGTAGGTCAGCGTGTGGGTCTCGGCGGGGGAGTCGCCGAGGATCGACCGGTCGGTCAGCGAGTGGCAGTAGATCTCGCCCGGGAGCTCGGCGGGCATCCGCCCGGCCGACGCGTCGGCGTACGCCGCCTCGAGCTGGCGGTAGTCCTCGGCCAGGTGGAGGGTGCCGGCGAACGCGACGCGCGGGTCGACCCCGGACCTGAGCCGGGGCAGTCGGTCGAGGAGCAGGTTGATCTTGAGCTGCGACCCCTGGGGCTTGGTGTCGGGGTCCTCGCCCTCGCCGAGCAGGATGCGCAGCACCCACGGTGCGACGTTGGCGAGGACGCGGCGCGCGGCCACGGTGTGGGAGCCCGACTCGTCGTGCCAGGTCACCTCGGCGCCCTCGGCGCCGGCCCGGATGCCGCTCACGCCGGCCGAGGTGAGGATCTCGGCGCCGGCGCTGGACGCCGCGCGGGCCAGGGCGTCGGTGACCGCACCCATCCCGCCGACCGGCACCCGCCACTCGCCCGTGCCGTTGCCGATCAGGTGGTAGAGGAAGCACCGGTTCTGTACGAGGGAGCGGTCGCGCAGCGACGCGAACGTGCCGATCAGCGCGTCGGTGGCCACGACGCCACGCACGGTGTCGTCGGTGAAGCGCTCCTCGATCGTCTCGCCTATGGGGTTGAGGACGAAGTCGCGCCACACGGCGGGGTCGACGCGTTCGCGGACCTCTCGCTCGAGCGGCAGCGGCTGCAGGAGGGTGGGTGCGACGACCTCCGCGAGCGCGCCGACGTCGCCGTAGAACCGCTCCCACGCGGCGTACTCGTCGTCGCCGCCGGTCAGCTCGCGGAAGGACTCTTTCGTCCGGTCGCCCTCGGGTCGTTCGACCAGCAGTCCGCCGGCCCGTCCGCCGCGCAGCGTGGGCGTGTACGACGCCACCGACCGCGACACGAGCCGGAGGTCGAGCCCGAGGTCGGCGATCAGCTGCTCGGGCAGCAGCGAGACCAGGTAGGAGTACCGCGACAGCCGGGCCGGCTGACCGGCGAACGCCTGTGCCGAGACCGCCGCTCCGCCGGTGTGGGGCAGACGTTCCAGCAGGAGCACCGAGACCCCCGCGCGGGCGAGGTAGGACGCCGCGACGAGGCCGTTGTGCCCGCCTCCCACGACCACCACGTCATAGCTGTTCTTCGACGAAGTCACCGGACCAACGTAGTGCGCGTCCGGCAGTTCGCCGGTCCTACGGCCCTCGGCACCGCCAAGATGTCCTCGGCGACGTGGAGTGCTGGGAGGGCGCTCGGGAGGAGTGGAGAGTGGCGAGGTCGTGGATCGCACGCGTCGTCGTCCTGGTCGCGATGATGACCGGGGGCGGCATCGTGGCGGTCCACGGTGCGCCCGACGGAGGACACGCGATCGGGATCTGGCCTGCGGGCCTCGGCACCGCCTGCCTGATGGTGACCCGACGGCCGCGGACCCCGGTGCTCCTGCTCCTGGTCGTGGTGGTGGCCATCGGCACCATCTGGGTCGGCGGACGCGAGCTCGACGTGGCTGTCGGGTTCGGCGTGGGCATCGCCCTCGGCGTCGCGGCGATGTGGTGGATCCTCGCGCGCGGGGAGCGCGATCGACCGGCCCTGCGCACCAGCGCGGACCTGGCCCGGTTCCTCGGCGGTGGGTTCGCCGGTGCGCTGCTCGTCGCCGGTGCCGCCGGCCTCACGAGCCTCGTCACCGGATGGGGGCGGCCCGGCGTGCTCGCCCTCGCCCTCGGCAGCTCCCACCTCGTGGCCCAGCTGACCGTCGTGCCCCTGTTCTGCCGACTGCGCAACCACGCGCCCGTGGCGGGCGTGGGGGAGCGCGCCGTGCAGTGGGTGCTGATCCTGACGATCACGCCGATCGTCTTCCTGCCCCACGACTTCCCCTCCGTCGTGTTCGTCGTCGTGCCCGTCCTCGTCTGGGCGGCGATGCGCAGCAGCCCCTACGAGGCGCTCGCCCAGCTGCTGGCGGTGCTCGCGTTCGCGATCCCGCTGACGACCTGGGGCCACGGTCCGTTCGCGAGCGCCGGCCCACGCTTCGGGGTGTCCGTGGACGGCCAGGGCATCCTGCTCTCGTCGTACGGCGCGGTCTGCGCGCTCGTGGTCATCCCGCTGCTGCTCACGGTCGGTGAGCAGCTCGAGCAGGCGCGCCAGAACGCGGCCGAACGGGACAAGGTCCAGAACATCGTCAACGGCACCAACGGCGTGGCCATCATCGGCACCGACGAGCTCGGCCGGGTCACGCTCTTCAACCCAGGCGCGGAGCGGCTGCTCGGCTATCGGGCCGAGGAGGTGCTCGGGCAGCTGACCCGTCGGTTCCACTCGGCCGAGTCGATCGCGGAGAAGGCGGCGGAGCTCGGGGTCGTCGCCGACTTCGGCGTGGTCGCCGCGGCGCTGATCGGCAAGGGCGCGACCGACATGCGGTTCGTGCGCAAGGACGGCGAGGAGCGCAGCCACTCGATGTCGCTCAACCGCATCAAGGACGACCGCGGGCAGGTCATCGGCTACGTGAGCACGTCGGAGGACATCACCGAGCGCGTCGAGGCCGAGGCGCGGCTGGTGGAGTCGCTCGAGGCCGAGCGGCAGGCGGTGGAGCGGCTGCGCGAGGTCGACCAGGTCAAGGACGCCTTCGTGTCGAGCGTCAGCCACGAGCTGCGCACGCCGATCACGAGCATCCTCGGCTACATCGAGATGCTCGAGGACGGGGTGTACGGCGAGCTCGAGCCCGAGCAGCTCGACGCGGTGCGCCGGGTCGCAGCCAACAGCACCCGCCTGCTCTCGCTGATCAACGACCTGTTGACGCTCTCGCGGGTCCAGGACGGCGCGATGGGGTACGCGGACCGACTGGTCGACCTGCGGGCCATCGTGTCGGCCGGCACGACGGTCGTCGCCCCCACCCTCGAACGGCGCTCGCTCGAGCTGGCCGTCGACCTCCCCGAGGAGCCGGTGCCGTTCCTCGGGGACCGCGACATGCTGGAGCGCGTCGTGATCAACCTCGTCGGCAACGCGGTCAAGTTCACCCCCGAGGGGGGCCGCGTGAGCGTCCGGCTGCGGGTGGTCGAGGACGGCAGCCTGATCGAGGTCAGCGACACCGGCATCGGCATCCCCCGCCAGGAGCAGGAGCGCCTGTTCAGCAGGTTCTTCCGTTCCTCGCTCGCCCAGGAGCAGGCGATCCCCGGCAGCGGCCTCGGCCTCTCGATCGCCCACGCGATCGTGGAGAAGCACGGCGGCACGATGAGCGTGGAGTCCGAGCAGGGGGAGGGGACGACGTTCCGGGTCCACCTGCCGCCGTTGACCACCGCCTGACACGTCGCTGCGAGCCTCGGGTGTCGACCAGGCCCCGCAAACGCGAGACAGTGGGGTCATGCGCCGCACACTCGCTGCCCTCGCCGGTCTGCTCTCGGCGGCGATCGTGCTCGCCGGATGCGGCAGCGACGGCGACACCACCGCCACCGATCCGGGCCCGACCCAGTCCTCATCGGTCTCGAGCGAGCCACCCACCGGTGCGCCCACCCAGGACGCGGTGAGCGTCCGCAAGACGTGCGCCGAGCTCTACCGTCCTCCAGCCCAGCTGATGCCCCGCGCCATCGAGTTCGTGCACGGGTCGCCGTCGGCCGACGGCACCGCCGAGGCGGAGGAGCTCGTCACCGCACTGTCGACCGCCGAGGGTCACGCGCTCGGCCCGCTCGCCGAGGACATCGCGGTGGTGCGCCAGGCCGTCGACGCCCAACGGGCCGCGGGCGAGTCCGGCTCCGGCGGCGCCGACGTCGGGCCGTTCGACGCCGCGAGCAACCGGCTCGCGGGCCACTGCGAGCTCTACAACGACTGACGACCTCGTTCAGGGGCTTCTCCTCCGCAGGTACCGACTTCCTGGACCTGGGTACCGCGGAGGTCCGAACGACGCCGATCGCGCGTCGCCGGCGCCGAGGATGGGCGCGTGAACCCCAGCCAGCGCCTGTTCTCGTCCACCCTGGCCGTCGCCGGCGCCAGCCTGCTCCTGGGCGCCCTGACGTCGTGGGCCCAAGGCGTGCTGCCGGATGCGCTCGCATCGTTCGCCAACTCGCCGTCGGGTTGGACGGTGCTGACAGCGCTCCTCGTCGGCGCGACGCGGCCGACGCTGCCGCTGGGGGCCGTCCTCGGTGTGGTGTCGTTCGTCGGTCTGGTGCAGGGCTACACCGTCGCCTCCGAGCTGCGCGGACTCAGCTACGACCCGGTGCTGTGGAGCGTGGTCGGCATCGTCGCCGGTCCGTTCGTCGGTGTCGCGGCGGCCGCGGTCGTCGGCCCCCGCGCCCTCCACGCGGCGTTCGGCGCCGGCGCCCTCGCGGGCGTGCTGATCGCGGACGGGATCTACGGCCTGACCGTCGTCGGCTCCAGCACCAGCCCGGTCTACTGGACCCTGTGCGTGGTCGCGGGTGGCGCGGTGGTCGCCGTCACGGCCGCGCGCCTGCGCACCCCGGCGGGGCTGGCGGTCGCGCTCGTCAGCGCCGCGGCGGCCACCGGTGTGCTGAGCCTGGGGTACGGCGTGCTCAACGCGGGTTCCTGAGCTCGCCTAGGGTCGCTCCATGGTAGCCATCCCACTCACGGCGCTGCTCCCGACCGGCCTCGACCCGACCTCGTGCAAGGTGCACTTCGCCGTCTGGAACGGGACCAAGCACCCCATCGACGTCCTGGCGACCGACCAGGAGGAGTGGCAGGGCTGGAACTCCTGGCGCAGTGTGAAGGACGACTTCAACCGCGAGCTCGTCTTCTCGGTCGCCCAGGACAAGCACGATGCGTCGCTCTGGCTCTTCGGTGGGATCTGGGAGGTCCTCGAGCGCAGGCCCGAGCAGCAGGCGCGCTCATACACGGTGGCGCTGAGGGAGGACCTGATGGGTCCGTTCATCCGCCGCCTCTACGTCCGTCACAAGCGGACCGGCAGGAACATCCGGCGCACGATGGAGTCGGTGCTGCCCACGATGACCGTGTCGTCGATCCTCGAGGAGCCGTTCGCCGGCGACCCCTTCCCCGGGCACGACCGGATCAACCACAGCCTCGCCGACCTCCAGGCCGTCGTCGCCCAGGCCCGGGCCGACTGGCGGATCGCGCTGGAGAGCATGAAGGGCATCTACGTCATCCACGACCGGGAGACCGGCCAGCGGTACGTCGGGTCCGCGTACGGCGACACCGGCATCTGGCAACGCTGGTCGACGTACGCCGCCACGCTGCACGGCGGCAACGTCGGGCTGAGGGAGCTCCTCGAGGAGAAGGGCGAGGAGTACTACCGGACCAACATGCGGTTCGCGCTGCTGGAGTACTGGTCGATGCGCACCGACGACGACCACGTCCTCGAGCGGGAGTCGTACTGGAAGGACGTGCTCCACGCCCGATCGCTCGGCCACAACCGGAACTAGCTGGCGCGGGGTCAGCCGACGCGGGTCCAGTGGCCTTCCCAGCGCTGCTGGTAGGCGCCCCGGCGTAGCCCGATGACGGGTGGGGCGGTCGTGGTGTAGGTGTGGCCGGTGGGGGTGGTGGTCTCGACGACATGCCTCTGCTGCTCGCCGGGGCTGGATCTTGCGTGCCAGTCGGGGGCTTGTTTGGCGTGGTTGCAGGATTCGCAGAGGCCTTGGGCGTCGTCGGTGTCGGTGGTGGCGGTGTCGGCGTAGTCGGTGATGTGGTCGCCGTGCCGGATGGGGGCGTTGCACCAGGGGGTGCGGCACCACTGGTCGCGGTGGCGGACGTACCGGGCGAGGTTGCCGGTGAACAGGCGCTGGCGGGAGTCCATCGCGACCAGCTCACCCGTGGCGGGGTGGGTGTAGAGGCGGCGGAGCCAGGTGCGGGTCTTCGCGTCCCCGGCGGCCAGGAGCAGGTCGCGGGCCAGGCCGGCGGGGATCGGGCCGTAGCCCTCGAGGTCCGCGGTGTCGTGCGCGCCGGCG
>NZ_JANINT010000032.1 GCF_024509035.1 Nocardioides sp.
CCGTCAACGAGCCCAACGTCGTGATGATGATGGGCTACGCCGTCGGCATCCACGCGCCGGGACGCAGCCTGATGTTCGACTCGATGCCCGCCGCCCACCACCTGCTGCTCGCCCACGGCCGCGCCGCCGTCGAGCTGCGCGCCGCCGGTGCCACGAGCGTCGGCTGCGCCAACAACCACGCCCCGATGTGGCCGGCCAGCGACGACGAGGCCGACGTCGGCGCCACCAAGCTCTTCGACGCCCTGTGGAACGGCATGTTCACCGAGCCGATGCTGCTGGGCCGCTACCCGGCCGACCTGCAGCCGCTGATGGACGGCGTCGTCCACGACGGCGACCTCTCGATGATCCGGCAGCCGCTCGACTTCTACGGGGTCAACTACTACAACCCGTTCAAGATCGGCGCGGCCCGCGAGGACGCGGAGATGCCGTTCGAGTTCCGCGAGCTCGTCGGCTACCCGACCACCGACTTCGGCTGGCCGGTCGTGCCCGACGCCCTGCGCGAGTGGCTGATCACCCTGCGCGCCCGCTACCGCGCCGCGCTGCCGCCGATCTACATCACCGAGTCCGGCTGCGCCTACAACATGGGTCCCGACGACCAGGGCGTCGTCGACGACCAGGCCCGCATCGACTACCTCGACGCGCACCTGCGTGCGGTGGCCACCGCCTGCCAGCGCGGCGTCGACGTCCGCGGCTACTACACGTGGTCGCTGATGGACAACTTTGAGTGGGCCGAGGGCCTCACCCAGCGGTTCGGCCTCGTGCACGTCGACTACGACACCCAGGTCCGCACGCCGAAGCGCTCGTTCCAGTGGTACGCCGACGTGATCGCGGCGCAGACCAGGTCCGTGGGCTAGACCTCAGACGCTGTGACGGACGGCCAAGGTCGCACGGACCGCGGCCTCGTCGAACTCCTCGCCCAACCAGGCGAACATGCCGCGCAGCGAGGCCGGGTCGGCGACGTAGTCGTCGTAGTGCACGTGGTACGCCGCGTCGCCCAGTGACTCGGCCAGAGCCAGGAGCCGTCGCTCGATCTCGGCGAGGTGGGCGGACTTGTCCTCGCCGCCGGCCCACCACTTGCTCTTGAGCACGTCGGCGTGGTTGCGGGTGTTGACGAGGAACCGCGCGCCCGGGAAGACCTCGCGCAACCACGCGACGTAGTCCTCGAGGTCGGAGTGGTACCACCGGATCTCCTTGAAGCCGGTGACCCGGGTCTCCTCCTTCGGCCGCATCACGGTCTCGGTCGCGAGCCGCCGCAGCTGGCGCACCGCCCGCTCGCGCGGGTAGCCGGTGATCCCGAAGAACGGATGGGTGGGCTCGCGCAGCTTGCGCCGGGGGCCGCGAGTGCTCTCGGTGCGCATCGTCTTCTCGAACTGGAACAGGTGGTGCAGCGCGTCGCGGTTCTCGCCGCGGATGAGATAGCCGGGAAGCGTGTTGAGCAGGCCCATCAGCAGGGTCGAGCCGGAGCGACCATAGGTGACCACGAACAGGTACTCCAGGTCCGGCCGCGACATGGAGCGGAGTCTAGGCGGCGCCCAGGGGGTGCCAGAATGTCGGCCATGTCCGCCCGCGTCCGGCTCGCAGCCGCCGTCCTGGCCATCGTCGTGCTGGCGGTGCCGATCGTGTTCGGGCTGGTGGACGGCACGACCGGGACGCTGGTCGGACTGACGTTCTCGGGTCTCGCCGTGCTCGTCGTCGGGTGCGCGTACGTCGTGCTGCGCCTGCTGGTGCGCCGCATCGACCAGGCCGAGCGACGACTGCGCAAGGAGGTCCGCACCGGGCCCCGGGCGCAGCTGCCGATGGGTGGGCGCCAGTCGGCGCCGCAGCTGCCCAAGGGGCTGGTCACCCCGGCCCACCTGCGTGCCGAGCGCGACCACATCGCCAAGCGGGTCCAAGACATCACCAACCTCTTCGAGATGGTGCCGATCCGGGCCGGCATCCCGCCGCTGGGCCTGTGGACCGCGTCCGCCGACCTGCTGGTCGAGCTCGTGGACCGCTTCGTCGAGACCCGGCCCACGACGGTCGTCGAGGGCGGCAGCGGCGTGTCGACGGTGGTGCTGGCCCTCGCGGCCCGCGAGCACGGCATCCCCACCCGCATCGTCGCCCTCGAGCACGATCCCGTGTGGGCCGAGTCGACCCGGCGGCTCCTGGAGCGTCACGGGGTCGCAGACCTCGCCGAGGTGCGGCTCGCCCCACTCGGCGCGACGTCCCTCGTCGACCACGCGACGCCGTGGTACGACGAGGCCGCGCTCGGTGACCTCCACGACGTCGGTCTCGTGCTCGTCGACGGTCCCCCCGAGGGCACCGGCCCCTCGGCGCGCTACCCGATGGTGCCGTTGCTGCACGACCGGCTCGCCCGGCGGTGCACGATCCTGGTCGACGACACCAACCGCCCCGGCGACGCAGGAGTCGTCGACCGCTGGCGCACGCTGCTCCCGGAGTTCGACGTCGCGACCCTCCACCTGGACAAGGGCGCCGCGGTCCTGACCCGGTCGTGACCGTGTTCGCGGAGCTCGCCACGCCTGCGCTGGTGCTCGGGACGGAGCCCGAGCAGCTGCCGGAGGGCGTCACCTACCTCGCGCCCGGCGACGAGGTCCCCGAGCAGCCGTGGGCCACGGTCGCCCTGGTGGTCGCCGACGAGACCGAGCTGCGCCTCGCCGTCTCCCACCTGCCGCCGCTGGGTCGGGCCAAGCACGTCATGTGCTCCCTCGCCTCGGCACTCGGCCCGGTCACCACGGTGCTGCGTCCGGAGTGGCCGCCGTTGGCGGGTCTCCACGCCGAGACAGCCGACGGCGGCGCCCGCACCCTGCTGACCTTCAAGCGCCCCGCCCCCGCCGCGGCCGTGCTGGTCGAGCTGGCCCGGCACACCGGTACGCGGGTGGTCACCGGCAACCACGGCCTGGTCGTCGACGGCCTCCCCGTCGCGGTGGACCCGACGCCGGTGACCGACGAGGTGCCGGCGAGCGTCACCACTGCGCCGGTCGAGCCGAGCGAGGTGCTCGGCCACCCCCCGGTGCGGGTCGAGCCGGACGCGGACGCAGACGCCGTCGGCCCGCTCGACGAGGCACTCCTCAACCCGGTTGGCTTCCGTCGAGACTGGGACCGGGGGCCCGTGCCGCTGCCCTCGGGCGCGCCGACGCCCGCGATGGTCGCCTCGTTGCGCGACGCCCACACCGTCGTGGTCGGGCCCGGAGCGGACCCGCGCACGGTCGCTGGCCTGGCGATGGCCGGCGTCCCTCTCGTCGGGGACCGATTCGACGTCGCCGACCCCGCGCAGCTCGACGACCCGATGCGCCGCGAGGAGCACTCCGTGCGGCTGCGCCGCGCCGCGCTGCGGGAGCACTCCCAGCTCGCCTGGCGGCAGCGCCTGGCCGCGCGCTCGCGGCTGCGCGCCGCGACGTACCCCTCGGTGAGCGTCCTGCTGCCGACCCGACGCCCCGAGCAGCTGGCGTTCGCGCTCGACCAGGTCGCTCGACAGCGCGGCGTGGACGAGCTCGAGCTGGTGCTCGCGACCCACGGTTTCGAGGCCGACCCCGGCCTGGTGCGCGAACGCCTCGGAGCCCGCCCGGTGACGCTGTTGCCGATGCCGGCCGAGACCGTGTTCGGCGACGTCCTCCGCGCCGCCTCCGACGCCGCGGGCGGCGACGTCGTCCTCAAGATGGACGACGACGACTGGTACGGACCGGAGGTGGTGGCCGACCTGCTGCTCGCCCGGCACTACTCCGGCGCCGAGCTGGTCGGGATGCCGGCCGAGATGGTCTACCTCGAGCCGATCCGCACCACCGTTCGGCGTCGCGGCGCCAGCGAGGTGTTCGGCGGCGTGGTCGCCGGCGGCACGATGATGATCGACCGGGCCGTGCTCCGCGAGATCGGTGGCTTCCGGTCCGTCCCGCGCCACGTCGACGCACGCCTGATCGAGGACCTCCGCGACGCCGGCGGTGGGGTGTATCGCACCCATGGCCTGGGGTACGTCCTCAGGCGCACCGTGCAGGGACACACCTGGGATCCCGGCCTCGGCTACTTCCTGACCCGCCAGGCGGTGTCCGGTCAGTGGCGTGGTTTCCGTCCGAGCACCCTCCTGGAGGCAGACCGATGAGCCCAGAGACCATGCAGCCGCGGGTACGACGCAACGACTGGAGCGCGCTCGAGGCCCCTCGGATCGGTGCGTGGGAGCCGACACTCTCGGTCTCGGTGGTCATCCCGGCGTACGGCGCGCAACGCCTGCTGCCCTACGTCCTGGCGGGCCTCGCCGCCCAGACCTACCCCTCCCACCTGCTCGAGGTCGTCGTCGCCGACGACGACCCGCGCGCCCCGCTGGAGCTCCCCGAGGTGCGCCCCGAGCGCACCCGACTCGTCCGCGTCGAGGACGGCTGGGGCCGGGCGAACGCGTGTCACACGGGCGTGCTGGCCGCCGAGGGCGACGTCGTGCACTGGCTCGACGCCGACATGCTGGTCGAGCCGGACGAGGTCGAGGCGCAGCTGCGCTGGCACCACCTGATCGATCACGCGGTGGTGCTCGGACACAAGTGGTTCGTCGACCCCGAGCCGCTGCTCGCCCGCGAGCCCAGCGGCGACGGGCGCATGCACGAGACGTTCGCCGCGGCCGAGAAGGGGCGGCACTGGGTCGAGGACGTGTGGGACCGCACCGACGACCTGCGCACCTCCGGACCGCGCGCGCTGCGGGTCCACGCCGGCGCCACAGCCTCGCTGCGTCGGGCGCTGTACGACGAAGCCGGCGGCATGGACACCTCGCTGCGGCTGGGCGAGGACGTGGAGCTGGGCTACCGCCTGGCCCAGTGCGGTGCGGTGTTCGTGGCGGACCGGGAGGCCCGGGCCTGGCACCTGGGGAGCTCCCACCAACAGACGCGGCAGCAGGAGGTCAACGACTACAACCGGCCGTTCCTGGCCGACCGGGTCCCGGACCTCCAGCCCCAGCGCCGCCAGGGTCGCAGCTACGCGGTGCCCTACCTGCAGGTCGTGCTGGACACCCGCGGGGTGGACGCCGGTGCCGTGATCGCGACCGTCGACGCCGTGCTCGCATCGTCCACGCACGACCTGGTGGTGACCCTGCTCGGCGACTGGTCGGCCCTCACCGAGGAGCGCACCTCGCCGCTCGACGACCCGCAGAGGAGCGGTCGACTGGTGCGTGCGTCCTACCTCCACGAGCCGCGCGTCGAGCTGGCGGAGTCCCTGCCCGACGGCCCCGGTCCCGCGATGTTCCGGCTCACCGTGCCCGGCGGCTCGTGGGCGCCGGGGCAGCACACGATGGCCACCCTGCTGCTGCACCTCGAGCGCACCCACCTCGGGCTCGAGCAGGTGATGCTGCCCGACGGCACCTCGGTGCGCGTGGAGCGCACGGCGGCCTTCGCCCGGGCCCGCCGCGTCGCCCGCCCCGGGGAGGACCTCGACGACGTCGTCGACGAGCTCTTCGGCAGCTGGTGGGTGGAGGGCGTCGACGCGGGCTTCCGAGCAACAGCAGACCTGCCGCCGCAGGCACTGCGCGGGATCGCGACGCCGGCACTCGAGCCGGCGACCGTGTGGCGCCAGCTGTCGAAGCCGGACCGGGAGGCGAGCGAGGAGGATGCCGGATCGCGTCGCCGTGCGGCTCGCCCGGCTCCACCAGCCGCGTCGCCGGCCCCCGGCGGCCGGTCGGTGCGCGGCAGGATCGGTTCGCTGCTGCGTCGCCGCCGGCACTAGGGTGCCTGCCATGGTGCCTGGCATGTCGTCGACGCCGATCCCGCTCTCGGAGCCGATCCCGGTCAAGCGGCGGATCGTGTTCGTCGTCGGCTCCGGGCGCAGCGGCACCAGCACGATGGCCGGCGCCCTGCGGACGCTCGGCATGCACGTGCCGCAGCCGGAGGTGGTCGCCGACGAGACCAACCCCAAGGGCTTCGGCGAGCCCCAGTGGGTCGTCGACTTCCACGACGAGCTGCTCAAGCGCTGCAACGTGCAGGTCTCCGACGCCCGGCCCTCGGCCTGGTTCCAGGCCGGCAAGCTCTCGGCGTTCGACCCGCTGCGCGGCCGGCTCACCGAGTGGCTCGAGGAGCAGTTCGCCGACGGCGGGCCCGAGCTCGTGGTCAAGGACCCGAGGTTGGCCTGGTTCCTCGGGTTGTGGCGCGCGGCCGCGCTGCGGTGCGACGCGGAGCCGGCGTACGTCACGATGCTGCGCCCGGTGACCGAGGTCGTCGGCAGCAAGCAGCGCTACTACTCCGCCAAGGCCGGCGAGGTCCAGCGCACCGCCGCGTGGGTGAACATGATGCTGCACACCGAGCGGTCGACCCGCGGCTCCGCGCGCCGGTTCGTGCGCTACGACGATATGCTCAAGGACTGGACGATCCCGGTGTTCGGCATCGGCCAGGCCTTCGACATCGACGCCGTGAAGTCCGCGACCGCCAACGACATCCGGCGCGTGCACCAGTTCATCGACCCGTCGCTGCGGCGGGTGCAGCTGACCTGGGACGACATCGAGGTGCCCGGACGGCTGCGCGAGATCGCCGAGGCGACCTGGCAGCAGCTCGACCGGCTCGCCGACGAGGACGGCGACACGCCCGCGGTGCACGAGCGGCTCGACGAGCTGCGCGCGGCGTACGCCGACCTGTACGACGAGGCCGAGGCGATCGCGCAGTCCACCGCGCTCGCGGCCCGCCGCGAGGGAGAGGCCCAGGCCGCGACCGGACAGGGGCGGCTGGCCGACCGGGTGCCGCACGGCGTACGCGCGATGGTGCCCGCGGGGGCGCGCCGCGGCCTGCGCAAGGCCTTCGGCAAGGAGCGCTAGGACGTGTCGCGCGGGGCGCCCGACATCGCGAACGTCGAGGGCGAGCACGACTACGACGTGACCTGGCCCTGGAACGACGGCCCGCTCACGCCCGGGCTGACCTGCGTGTTCCGGGTGCGCAACGAGGCGCGCAACCTGCCGTGGGTGCTGCCGCCGATGTTCGAGGCCGTCCAGCACGTGGTGCTCGTCGACAACGGCTCCGACGACGGCACGCCCGAGGTGGCCCGGCGCGTGGCCGAGGAGTGCGGCGCGAGCGACCGGTTCACGCTGACCGCCTACCCGTTCCGAGTCAGCCGCGCCGGCGCCGAGCACCTCGCGACGCCGCCCGACTCGGTGCACTCGCTGACGCACTTCTACAACTGGTCGTTCTCGCAGGTGCGCACGTCGTACTCCATGAAGTGGGACGGCGACATGGTGCTGACCCGCGAGGGCGTCGCCACGCTCGCCGACCTGTCCTGGCAGCTCGAGGACTCAGGCGCCGTCGTCCTCGTGCCGCGACACCCGGTCTCGATCGTCAACGACTCCGAGGCCTGGATCGACCTCGGGTTCCGGTTCCTCGAGCCGTGGATCTACCCGATGGGCCCGGAGTTCACGTTCGTGAAGGCCTTCGAGTGGGAGGTGCGGGAGTTCCCCAACACCTCCGAGCGGATCATCCTGCCCGAGGGGCTGTGCGTGGAGCTGAAGTGGCTCGACGTCGACGAGTTCGCCCATTGGAGCCACACCGAGTTCGACACCTCCCGAGCGCCGCGCAAGCGCCGCGAGTGGGAGGTCTACAGCGCGATCCGCGACGGGCGCGCCGACCGGCTCGAGGGCATGCAGCACATCCAGGCCCCGCCCGGGGTGCACGTCATCGACCACATCACCCGCACCTGGCTGCCGCGGGCGCCCCGACCCCTGGTGCGGCGGGTGGGCCGGCTCGATGTCTGAGCCGGGCCCGAGGGACTCCGCGGTCGAGGTCCGGGTCGCCGACCTGATGGCGCTGCGCGCGTACGCCGGTGCGTCCGACGAGCGCTCGTCGGTCGTCCGCGTCGTCGTCGAGTCGGCTCCTGGCGCACTGTCGCTGGTGCCGCGGCCGGACTGGCCGACGCTGCGCACGTTGCGCTCGCGTCGCTCCGAGGGCACGTTCGTGCTGGTGGCTCGGTTCGCCCGGCCGGTCGCGGTCGCCGACGTGGTGCGCGAGATCGGCCGGCAGGTCGTCTGGCCGTCGGTCGCGGCGACCCGCGAGGGACGGTTGGACCTGCGGGTGCTGAACCCGATCGGGTTCCGGCGCGACTGGGACCGCGGCGTGGTCCCCCTGCCCGACCGGCCGCTCGGGCCGGACCTCGTCGCCGGCCTGCGCGACGCCCAGGGTGTCACGGTGACGCCGGACGCCGACCCGCGCACGGTCGCCGGCCTCGCGATGGCCGGCGTCCCGCTGGTGGGTCCGGGGTTCGCCGACGTCGACCTCCATGACCCGCTGGCCCGTGAGGAGCACAGTCTGGAGCTCCGGCGGGCCGCGATCGACGAGCACGGCTCCGTCGACTGGCAGCGCCCCGTCTCGGTGCTGCTCGCCACGCGGCGCCCCGAGCAGCTGGACTTCGCGATCGCCCAGGTGGCCCGCCAACGTGGCGTCTCGGCGCTTCAGCTGGTCCTCGCGCCCCACGGGTTCGACGCCGAGGTCTCGCGGCTGCGCGAGCTGGTCGGCGACGGGGTCGACGTACGCCTGGCGCCCGCGGCCGCCGAAGCGGTCTTCGGCGACGTGCTGCAGGCGGCCGCCGGCGCGGCCGACGGCGACGTGCTCCTGAAGATGGACGACGACGACTGGTATGCCCCCGACGTGATCGCCGACCTGCTGCGCGCCCGCGCCTACAGCGGCGCCGAGCTGGTCGGGATGCCCGCAGAGTTCCACTACCTCGCGCCTCGCGACCTCACCGTCAAGCGCGGCCATCCGACGGAGCTGTACGCGCGGTTCGTCGCCGGCGGGACGATGATGGTCGACCGCGCGGTGCTGCGCGAGGTCGGCGGGTTCCGCAGCGTGCGCAAGTACGTCGACGCGCAGCTGCTCGCGGCCGTCACCGCCGCCGGCGGCGCGATCTACCGCACCCACGGCCTGGGCTACGTCCTGCGCCGCAACGCCTCCGGTCACACCTGGCAGGTCGACATGGACTACCTGCTCGACCCGTCTCGCGTGGAGCGCTCCTGGCCGGGGTTCACGCCCTCGCGGCTGATGGAGCTCGAGACGCGCTCTTAGGCATCAGGCCCGGCCGAGGGCCCGGGCGGTCCACCCAGCGGCCCGCCAGGCGTCCAGGTCGAGCGCGTTGCGCCCGTCGATCACCTGGGGACGCCGCACGACGCCGGCGAGCTCGGCCGGGTCGACGGTGCGGAACTCCGGCCACTCGGTGAGGTGCAGCAGGAGGTCAGCGTCATGGGCCGCCGCCATGGCGGACTCGGCGTAGTCGAGCGTCGGGAACGTCACCCGTGCGGTGTCGTTGGCCTTGGGGTCGTAGACCGAGACCATGGCGCCGCGCAGGTGCAGCTGACCGGCGATCGAGAGCGCGGGGGAGTCGCGCACGTCGTCGCTGTGGGGCTTGAACGCCGCGCCCCACACCGCGATGCGGGCGCGCGCGACGCTGCCGCCGAGCATCGAGGTCGCGATCTGCACGACCCGGGACCGCTGGCGCAGGTTGATGTCGTCGACCTGGCGCAGGAACGACATCGTGTCCTCGACGCCCAGCTCGCCGGCCCGGTGGAGGAACGCGCGGATGTCCTTGGGAAGGCAGCCTCCACCGAATCCCACACCGGCGTTGAGGAACTTGCGGCCGATGCGCGCGTCGTGGCCGATGGCGTCGGCCAGGTCGACGACGTCGCCGCCCGCTGCCTCGCAGACCTCAGCGACCGCGTTGATGAAGGAGATCTTGGTCGCCAGGAACGCGTTGGCCGAGACCTTCACCAGCTCGGCGGTCGCGTAGCCGGTGACGACGACCGGCGTCCCAGCGTCGATCACGGGGCGGTAGAAGTCGCGCAGCTCCCGCTCCTCCCGCTCGGAGGAGACTCCGAACACCAGCCGGTCGGGTTCGAGGGTGTCCTTGACAGCGAAGCCCTCGCGCAGGAACTCCGGGTTCCACGCGAGCCGCGCCTCGGACCCGGCGGGGGCGAGCTCGGCGAGCCGGCTCGCGAGCCGCCCGGCGGTGCCGACCGGCACCGTCGACTTGCCGACGACGAGCGCGCTCTCGGTCAGGTGCGGCGCGAGCGACTCGACCGCCGCGTCGACGTACCGCACGTCGGCGCCGAGCCCGTCGTGGCGCTGCGGCGTGCCGACGCACACGAAGTGGATGGTCCCGAAGGCCGCGGCCTCCTCGAAGGAGTCGGTGAACCGCAGGCGCCCCGTCCCGACGTGCTCGGCGAGCAGCTCCTCCAGCTCGGGCTCGTAGAACGGGACCTTGCCCGCCGCGAGCGACTCGCGCTTGGCGGCGTCGATCTCGACGCCGAGCACCTCGTAGCCGAGCTCGGCCATGCTGGCTGCGTGGGTGGCGCCGAGGTAGCCACATCCGATGACGGTGACGCGTTGTGCGGGCACGGCTGAGAGTCTAGGAGCCGGTGGGTGTCAGCGCGGTGGCGACCGCGTGGATGATGCGTTCGAGGCGCTCCGGGCTTGTCGCGAGGTTGAGGCGCACGTGTCCCTCGAGCCCGGGGTGGTAGTCCGAGCCCGGCGCGAGCCGCACGCCGTGCTCGGCTCCGGCGGCGGCCGGGTCCGCGACGCCGTACGCCCGCAGGTCGAGCCAGGCGAGGTACGTCGCCTCCAGCGGGCGCATCCGCGCCGCGGGCAGGTGTACGGCGAGCAGCTCGGCGAGCCGGTCGCGCTGCGCGGCCAGCCGCTCGACCAGCGCGGCGTGCCACGCGTCGCAGTCGCGCCAGGCGGCGACGCCGGCGACGATGCCGAGGCTCGACCAGTCGTGCTGGGCAGGGATGGGCAGCCCGGCGACGACAGCCCGGTCCGCGGGATCGAGCAGCACGAGCTGGGCGCCGTGGACCGCGGGGATGTTGAACGACTTCGACGCACTCGTCACGACCACCGCGGACGGGTCGACCGTGAGGTAGGGCGTGAACGTCGCGCCGGGCAGCACCAGCGGGGCGTGGATCTCGTCGGCCACCACGCGCACGTCGTAGCGCCGGGTCAGGTCGGCGAGCGCCGTCAGCTCGTCGTGCGTCCATGCCCGGCCGAGCGGGTTGTGCGGGCTGCAGAGCAGGAAGGTCCGGGCGCCGGCCGCGAACGCCGCCTCGATCGCGGCCAGGTCGAGGGTGGCCTCTGCGCTGTCGGGATCGAGGACGACCGGCACCAGCTCACGTCCGGTGACCGCGACCGCGTCGCGGAACGGCGGGTAGCAGGGCAGCGGCACGACGACCGGTCCCGGCGGGCAGAGCGCCTCGAGCGCCAGGCGCACCCCGGTCATCACGCCGCTGGTCGGGAGCACCGCCTCGGCCGGCACGGTCCAGCCCCAGTGCCGCTCGGCGAACCCCGCGAACGCCTCGCCGAGCCCGCCGTCGCCGAACGGCGCGTAGCCGAGCGAGCCGCGTCGTACGGCGGCGACCAGCGCCTCCTCGATCGGCTCGGCCGGCAGGAAGTCCATCTCGGCCACCCAGGCCGGCAGCACGCCGGGCTCGACCGCGCCCCACTTGAGGGGGAACGCCGCGCGGGCCTGCTCGTCGGTGAGGTCGCGGATCCCGTTCGTGGTCACGCGGCCATTGAACTCCCCTAGAGTGCGGCGGCCACCCTGGTGCCCTGCTTGATGGCCCGCTTGGCGTCCAGCTCGGCGGCGACGTCCGCGCCACCGACCAGGTGCAGGCCCTCGGGGCGGGCGGCGAGCAGCTCGTCGTAGAGGCCGCGCACGGACTCCTGGCCGGCGCACAGCACCACGTGGTCGACGTCGAGCACCCGCTCCTCGCCGTCGACGACCACGTGCAGCCCGGCGTCGTCGACCCGGCCGTACGTCGCGCCGCTGACCTGCACGACGCCCGACTGCTTGAGCACCGCGCGGTGCGCCCAGCCGGAGGTCTTGCCCAGGCCGATGCCGATCGGGGTGGTCTTGCGCTGCAGCAGCGTCACCTCGCGGACCGGGGTGCGCGGCTTGCGCTCGGTGAGCCCGCCGGGGTGCAGCGTCGGGTCGCCGACGCCCCAGTGGGCCATCCAGTCCGCATCGGTGTCGGCGGGGTCGTGGGTGAGGAAGTGGCTGACGTCGACGCCGATGCCGCCGGCGCCGATGACGGCCACCCGACGACCCGGGACGACCGCGCCCGACAGCACGTCGGCGTACGACACGACCTTGGGGTCGTCGACGCCGTCGAGCTCCGGCACCCGCGGTGCGACGCCGGTGGCGACCACGACCTCGTCGTACGACGCGAGGTCGGCCTCGCTCGGCGCCGTCGACAGCCGGACGTCGACACCGAGCACCTCCAAGCGGCGCGCGTAGTAGCGCAGCGTCTCGGCGAACTCCTCCTTGCCGGGCACCTGCATGGCCAGGCGGAACTGGCCGCCGATCTCGGCCGAGCGCTCGAAGAGCGTGACCGCGAGACCGCGCTCGGCAGCGGACACCGCGGCCGCGAGCCCGGCCGGGCCGGCACCGACGACGGCCACGGTCTTCGCCGTGCGGGTGGGCGCGAGCACCAGCCTCGTCTCCCGGCAGGCGCGCGGGTTGACCAGGCACGACGCCTTGCGGTTCGCGAACACGTGGTCGAGGCAGGCCTGGTTGCAGGCGATGCAGGTGTTGATCTCGTCGGCGCGACCGGCCGCGGCCTTGGCGACGAACGCCGGATCGGCGAGCAGCGGCCGGGCCATCGAGACCAGGTCGGCCTCGCCGTTCGCGAGGATCTCCTCCGCGAGCTCGGGGGTGTTGATCCGGTTGGACGCGCACACCGGCACCGACACCTCGGCCTTGAGCCGGGCGGTCGCTGAGCGCCAGGCGCCGCGCGGCACCTGGGTGATGATCGTCGGCACCCGGGCCTCGTGCCAGCCGATGC
>NZ_JANINT010000033.1 GCF_024509035.1 Nocardioides sp.
GTGAGGCGGTCACCCGGCTGCGCGGCGCGGCCCGCTCCGGCGAGGCCGACGCCGCTGGCGCGAGCGACTGGGTCGACGCCGTACGCGCGATCCTGGCCGGCATGGGCTGGACCCCCGAGGCCCCGACGACCCGAGGTCAGACCCGCGACCGCTGGGAGTCCTGGCAGGCGCTGGTCGACCAGGCGGTCCAGTTCGCGGCCGAGTCCGCGGGAGCCGCTGAGCCCGCCGGTCTCAACGGCTTCGTCGACCACCTCGACCGGCGGGCCGCCGAGCAGCACGCCCCGGTCGCCGACGGCGTCACGCTCGCGACGTTCCACGCCGCCAAGGGCCTGGAGTGGGACTCGGTGTTCCTCTGCGGCCTCCAGGACGGCACCCTCCCGATCACCTACGCCGACACCCCGGCCGCGGTCGAGGAGGAGCGCCGGTTGCTCTACGTCGGCATGACCCGCGCGCGAGTCGACCTCTCCCTGTCCTGGGCACTCTCGCGCAACCCCGGCGGCCGGGCGTCCCGCAAGCCGTCGCGGTTCCTCGACCCGCTGCTGCCCGACGACGCCCGCGCCGCGCGCGAGCGGCCGCGCAGCCGCAAGGTCGCCCACTGCCGCGAGTGCGGCCGTCCGCTCTCGACCGGCCAGGAGCTCAAGCGCGGTCGCTGCGCGGACTGCCCGGCCTCTTACGACGAGGAGCTCTTCGAGCGGCTGCGTGAGTGGCGGCGCGAGCGCGCGGGGGAGGAGAGCGTGCCGGCGTTCGTCGTGTTCACGGACGCGACCTTGCAGCTCATCGCCGAGCACAAGCCGCGCACCCCCGAGGCGCTGCTGCGCATCAGCGGCATCGGACGCTCCAAGCTCGAGCGCTACGGCGAGGACGTCCTCGCCGTCGTCGGCTGAGGGGCGTCGGGTGGGCTCGGATGGGCGTCGTGCGGGGGTCGAGCGGAGTAGCGAGCGGCGCGCCGAGGCGGCCGAGGAGCGAACGTCGGAGAAATTTCGCGAAATACCCACTAAATCGTTTGCCCATTACATGCCGGAGACGCTAAGTTTCCCCAGAACGAATCGCACCGCGCACTCGGCCCTGGCAAGGTCGGCGCCCGAACTCACCGAAGGAGGTGGCCTCGTGAACAGCATCAAGACCTGGAAGACGGCTCAGACCCCGTCGCCCTTCGGCATGCCCATTTCCGGCCACGCCTTCGTCGTGACCACGCGCGCCACCGATTCCTGCTCCGCTGCCGCCACGCTCGTCGTGCGCGAGCGTCGGGCCGGCAACGGCACGCAGGGCGCCGTCAAGGCCGACATGGGCCTTGCCCAGCCGTACTTCCCGGGGACCTCTGCCTGGAGACCACCGACCTGTTGACACCCAACAGCCATCGGCAGCCTCCAGGCCGCGGAACCCGAACCCCGGGATCCGCGGCCTTCGTGTTTTCGAGGGTCCGGATCCCGATCGCCAGACACAACCACCCGCGATCAGGTCAGGAGAGGAGGTGAAACATGACCATCAGTGAACTCGTCCGCACCGATGGGGCTGCCGAGGTGAGCCTGGGTCAGCTGCACGACCAGGCCCTCCAGGTCGACGACGAGCTGCTGCCGTGCCGGGTCAACAACCCCGAGCTCTGGTTCGCAGAGTCGCCCACCGACGTGGAGTTCGCCAAGGCGCTGTGCCAGGACTGCCCGGTCCGGGCGATGTGCCTCGACGGAGCCCTCGAGCGTCGCGAGCCCTGGGGCGTCTGGGGAGGCCAGCTCTTCCTGCAAGGAGTGGTGATCCCCCGCAAGCGGCCCCGTGGCCGGCCCCGCAAGAACGAAGCCGCCGCCTGAGACCCCCTCGGACGATCCGCTTCTCGACCTCCCGCCCACGCAACACCGACTCCCTCTCTCGACAACGACGTCAAGGAACCCGACATGATCCACAGCCACGAAATCCTGGTACGCGCGCACGTCAGCGCACGTCTGGGTGAGGCACAGCAGTGCCGACAGGGCCGTCAGCTGGCTCGCGCGCTCCGCACCGGTCGCAAGGCCGAGCAGCTCGCTCAGCAGGCCCGTCTCGCCCTCGCCCGCACGCTCTGAGCGCGCCACCGCCGAACACGAAAGCACCGACTTTCCATGAACACCACGCAGACCACCGACCCGAACGGAACCACGAAGATGAGTCTTCTCCACGAAAATCTGGCCCGAGCGCAAATGTCCGAGCGCCTGGGAGAGGCGCAGCAGCTCCGGCGCGGCCACCAGCTGGCCCGTGCCCGTCGGCTCAGCCGCAAGGCCGAGCAGGCAGCGCAGCAGGCTCGGCTCGCCCTGGCTCGCGCGCTGTAGGTCATCACTGGAACTCACCCCGTCCTGATCGCGGGTGACTGAGAACGAGAGCCGGGTACGACGACGTCGTACCCGGCTCTCGTGCGTGCGGAGCCCGCGCCCGGATCGGGGTTAGCCTGGCGAGGTGATGACCTGCGACTTCTGCGGGCGCCAGGAGGCCGACGAGGCCGCGACGCTCACCTGGACCACGGCCGTCGAGAACGGCCGCAAGCGGGTCTTCTGCGACCAGTGCTCGCGGGCCAACCTGCGGGCGATGGAGGGCAAGCTCGACAGCGAGTTCTGGTGACCGGTCAGGCGCCGGGCAGCGCGGCGAGGTCCCACGCGCAGCCGCAGTGGGGGTGCCGGGTCCAAGGACGGCGTACCGGCTCCAGATCGGCGCCGAGCGCCACCGTGGCCGACCAGGTCGTCGGTCGTCCTCCGTCGAGGTAGGTGAGCACGTCGCGGGTGGTCCAGGCTGCAGCGACCCCGCGGAGCGCAGGATCCTCGGGCCCGCCGCCCCGCCCGGCCAGCTGCTCGACCACGACCGCTCGACGCGGGTCGTGCTCGCCGCGGTGGGCGTCCACGCAGCGCAGGCAGGCCGTCCGGCCCGGGACCACGAAGGGGCCGAGCACGAAGCCGTCGGCCGAGCCGCCGACGACCAGGTGCGGCCGCCCGGAGCGCAGCTGCTCGTCGACGTCGGCGCGCAGCGGCTCGCCGTCGGCCACCACGAGGACCACCTCGGCGCATTCGCTGAGCTCGAGGCCGGCCGCCCTCAGCGCCCGTGCCACCTCGGCCGCCAGTGCACCGGTGCCCTGGACGCTGACCGGGTCGCGCGACACGACCGGTCCAGGATCCGCGAGCAGCATGCCGGCCCGGTCGAGGGCGAGCAGAACCCGGTGCGCCTCGGGGGAGTCGAGTCGCGGTGGCCGGCCGGTCAGGAGATCGTCGAGGAGCCGCCGGACGTCGGGCCGGTCGGGGACGACCAGTCGCCACGGCGGGTCGATCCCGACCTGCAGGTGGTGGTCGTCGCGGCGCACGACGTGGAGTCCGGGGCGCAGCCGGGGCACGGGGTGGGTCGCGGGGTGGGTCACGGGGTGGGTCGCGGGGTGGGCCATGGAGAGGGGTCTACCCGCTCCGCGTGGCCCGTGCGGGCGCTCTCCACAGCCCCGCCGACTCGAGGGTGCGGTGCTTGCCGCCGCAGCTGTAACGCCGGGTTACCCCCTCTTGCCACCGTGGTGCAGCACGGGGGGAGGGAAGGGTAAACGGGCGTTACAGCGGAGGGCCGACCCGCCGGTGTGAGGGGCGAGAACGCCGACAGCGGCGCCGACCCGGTCGTGGACCGGGACGACGCCGCTGTCAGTCACGTCGGTGGCGCTATGCGCGGAAGTGTCGCGTCAGGCCTTGCCGAGGATGCGGTTGAGGTTGGTGCCGCAGACAGGGCAGACAGCCTTGGCCATCCGGGTGCCCTTGTCGTTCACCTTCACCTCGCCCTCGGCCTCACGCTTCTCCTTGCACTTCACGCAGTAGAACTCGCCGCTCCAGGTCTCCGCCATGACGGCCTCCTTGCCTATGGATGTAGCTGGTCGTCGCGACGGGGCAGAGGGGAAGACCCGTCGGAAGCTCGAGGCGGTTGCCGCCGAACCGACACAGACCCTACGACACGCGGGGTGACATGCGCGTCAGGCGCACCGCAAGCGGTGAATCCGGTCACGGCGCGGCCCGGCGCCGGTCAGTACCTTGACCCCATGCCTGAGACCTCCGAACTCACCCACCTGCGCCTCGAGCGACCCGCTGACGGCGTTGTCGTCCTGACCCTCGACAACCCCGACCAGCGCAACGCGATGTCGGACGCGATGACCGCCTCGTGGGTCGCCGCGATCGACGAGCTCGCCGCCGACCGCTCGGTCCGGGCCGTCGTCGTGACCGGTGAGGGCTCGGCGTTCTGCTCCGGCGGCAACACCTCGTGGATCGCCAGCGAGCCGGACGCGACCGTCGACGAGCTGCGCACCCGGATGATCGCGTTCTACCGGGCCTGGCTCTCGATCCGGCGCCTCGAGGTGCCGACGATCGCCGCTGTCAACGGCCCGGCGATCGGGGCGGGACTGTGCCTCGCGCTGGCCTGCGACATCCGCTACGCCGCCGCCGGGGCCCGCCTGGGCGCGCCGTTCGTCAAGCTGGGCATGCACGCCGGGATGGCCGGCACCTACCTGCTGCCGAACGTCGTGGGCGAGGCGCACGCGCGCGACCTGCTCCTCACCGGCCGCGTGGTCGACGCCGAGGAGGCGCTGCGGCTCGGGATGGTCTCGCGGGTCATCGAGCCAGCGTCGTTCCTCGACGAGGTGCTCGCCACCGCGACCGGGATCGCGGCGACCGCGCCGATCGCCAGCAGGCTGACCAAGCTCGCCCTGGCCGACGGGGGTCACGCGGACTTCGAGAGCTGCCTGCAGTGGGAGGCGATGGCCCAGCCGATCACGCTGGCGACCGCCGACCTGCAGGAGGGCATCCGGGCTGCGCACGAGAAGCGGGCGCCGGTCTTCACCGGACGTTGACCCGCCCAGAACTTTCGGGCGGGTCAACGGGGTCGAGGTCGACCCGCCCGAAACTTTCGGGCGGGTCAACGTGAGGAGGCCCCCGACCACCTCACGACGTTTGCCTTCCCCTTGCGAACGTCGATCGGTGGCCGAGGGCCTCATCTGCGCACCACGCTAGAAGGCGGGTGGGACGAGGGTCAACGCGGGGGTCCGCAGCCTGTGGACAACGCTGTGGACAAGGGTGTGGATGACGCCGCTCGGCGGTGGACGAACCGTCCCCGAGGCGGGATCCTCTTGTGGACAGCGGAGCGCCGAGCCGCGGCAGCGTGGGCCTGACCAGCAAGAATGGTCCTCCACCGGGTGTGGACGAAAGAAAGTGCGCGACGAACGGGGAGGTCACCGGCGTGTCGGAGGCGACGTACGACGGCGGGCCGGTAGCAGCGCTGCGCCGGATCGCGTTCCTGCTCGAGCGTGGCCGTGAGGACTCCTACAAGGTCAAGGCGTTCCGCGGCGCGGCCGCCGCGATCCTCCCGCTGTCCCACGACGAGGTCCTGGCCGCCGTCGAGGGCGGCACGCTGACCAGCCTCCCGGGAGTCGGTGCCAGCACCGCCCGCGTGATCGCCGACGCGGTGCGCGGGGTGATGCCGGCCCGGCTCGCCGAGCTCGAGCGCGAGCACGGCGGCGACCTGACGACCGGGGGAGCGGGCCTGCGCAGCGCGCTGCGCGGCGACCTGCACTCCCACTCCGACTGGTCCGACGGCGGCTCGCCGATCGAGGAGATGGCCTTCACCGCGATCGAGCTCGGCCACGACTACCTCGTGCTCACCGACCACTCACCGCGGTTGACCGTCGCCCACGGCCTGAGTCCCGAGCGCCTGACCCGCCAGCTCGGCGTCGTCGACGCGGTCAACGACCACCTCTCCGCCGCGGGCGAGGGACGGTTCACGCTGCTCAAGGGCATCGAGGTCGACATCCTCGACGACGGCTCGCTCGACCAGGACGACGACCTGCTCGCCCGCCTCGACGTGCGGGTCGCGAGCGTGCACTCCAAGCTCAAGATGGACCCCGACGACATGACCCGCCGGATGATCGGCGCGATCCGCAACCGGCGTACGAACGTGCTCGGCCACTGCACCGGCCGCCTGGTGACCGGCAACCGCGGCACCCGCCCCGGCTCGCGCTTCGACGCCCGGGCCGTCTTCGAGGCGTGCGCCGAGCACGACGTCGCGGTCGAGATCAACTCCCGCCCCGAGCGCCGCGACCCGCCGACCGCGCTGCTCGAGCTGGCCCGCGACGTGGGCTGCGTGTTCTCGATCGACAGCGACGCGCACGCACCCGGTCAGCTGGACTTCCTCGTCTACGGCTGCGAGCGGGCCGAGGCCGCCGGGATCGACGCCGACCGGATCGTCAACACGTGGCCGCGAGAGCGGCTCCTGGACTGGGCGACGAAGTAGCGTTCGACCATGGAGCGACCGGAGGTGGCCGAGGTGCCCGAGGTGCCTGACGTGCCTCTGGTCGAGGTGCGCCGCTCGAAGCGCCGCCGCCGGACCGTCTCGGCCTACCGTGACGGCGACCGGGTCGTCGTGATGATCCCCGCCTCGCTCTCGCGCCGCGAGGAGGCGGAGTGGGTCCAGAAGATGCTCTCCCGCCTCGAGCGGTCCGAGCGTCGCCGACGTCCCTCGGACCGCGACCTGATGCGCCGGGCGCTGGAGCTCAGCGACCGCTACCTGGGCGGACTGGCCGTCCCCGAGTCGGTGCGCTGGGTCGACAACCAGCAGTCGCGCTGGGGCTCGTGCACACCGGGCGACCGGACGATCCGGCTCTCGGGGCGGCTGCAGGGGATGCCGTCGTGGGTGCTCGACTACGTGCTGGTCCACGAGCTGGCCCACCTGATCGAGCCCGGCCACGACCCGAGCTTCTGGGCCTGGGTCGACCGCTATCCGCGGGCCGAGCGCGCCAAGGGCTACCTCATCGGCTGGTCGACGGCCGCCCAGCTCGACATCCCGCCGGGCGAGGAGCTGGATTAGCGGTCGTCGTCGGGCCCGGGCTGCGGGGGAGTCGACAGGCTCGAGCACCGGCGGCGCGCCAGCGCGACCAGCTCCACCATGTCGGGCTGGGGGTCGGGGAGCGCGTCGGCCGGCCACCAGCGCACGTCGATCGACTCCTCGCTCACCGCGTGCTCGACACCGGCGGGAGCGAGCGCCACGTAGCGCACGTCGAGGTGGTGGACGTCTCCCGTCGGGCCGCAGAACGGTACGGCGTGCTCGCTGAGCTGCACCGGCACCGGGTCGAGCACCAGGCCGGTCAGCCCCGACTCCTCGCTCGCCTCGCGCAGGGCCGCCGCGGCGAGGGTCAGGTCACCGGGCTCGCAGTGGCCGCCGAACTGGAACCACGCCCGCGCCTTGGCGTGCAGCGTCAGCAGCACCTCGCCGCGCTCGGCGTCGAGCACCAGCGTGCTCGCGGTGAGGTGGTCCGGCGTGCACGCGCGGGTGAGCCCGTCGGGGTGGGCGAGCAGGTGCGCGACGTACCGCTGGCGCAGCTGCTCCTGCACGTCGGTGGGCGCGGTCCAGTCCTGCAGGACGGCGAGCGCGTCGGCGTGCAGGGGCGAGGTGGGGCTCACTCGCCGTCGGGGGAGTCGAGCAGCTTCTTCAGCTCGGCGTCGAAGTCCTCGTCGCTGAGCTCGGGCAGCGCGGTCGCGTCCTCGCGGAACCCGAGCGGGTCGTCGAGGTCGGCGGCGGTCGGCAGCAGGTCGGGGTGCATCCACACACCGTCGCGGGCCTCCACGCCCTGGCGGGTGCGCAGCGAGCCCCACAGCGTGGAGGCGTCGCGCAGCCGGCGCGGCCGCAGCTCGAGGCCGACCAGGCTCGCGAACGTCTCCTCGGCCGGCCCGCCGGCGGCGCGCCGACGGCGGAAGGCCTCCTGCAGCTTGGCCGCGGCGGGCATCCGCTCGGCGGTGGCCTGACCGACGACCTCGTCGACCCAGCCCTCGACCAGGGCGAGGGTGACCTCGAGCCGCTGCAGCGCGGCCTCCTGGGCCGGGGAGCGGGGGAGGTCGAACATGCCGCCCTCGAGCAGCGCCTGCATCGAGGCCGGGTCGTGGGGGTCGACGCCACGCATCTGCTCCTCGATGCGCGACTGCATGCCCTCGGCGTTGATCTCGATGCCGCGGGCGTAGTCGGCCACGGCGCCGATGAGGTGCTCGCGCAGCCACGGCACGTGGGCGAAGAGTCGCTGGTGGGCGGCCTCGCGCAGCGCGAGGTAGAGCAGGACGTCGTCCTCGGTGACGTCGAGGCCCTCGGCGAACTCGTGGATGTTGGCGGGGACCAGCGCGGCCTTGCCGGGCGCCGCCAGCGGTAGGCCGATGTCGGAGACGCTGAGCACCTCCGAGGCCAGGGCGCCGAGGCCGGAGCCCACCTGGGAGGCGAGCATCCCGCCGACGGCCTGGCCGAGGATGCCGAGCAGCGGGCCCGTCATCGCGCGGGCCTCCTCGGGCAGTGCGCCGCCGAGCGCCTGCACCGAGGACTCCGCGATCGGCTCGACGAGGACCTTCCACACGTCGGTGGTGCCGACGACCCACTCGGCGCGGCTCCAGGCCGCGGTCGAGGTGACCCCGGAGGGGAACGTCGTGGTGTCGTCGAGCCAGTGGTCGGCGAGCCGGACCGAGTCGGCGACGGCGTCGCGCTGCCGCTGACTGGGGGTGGGGTCGGGGGCCTGCGCCACGGTCTTGCGTGCGATGTCGAGCGCGAAGTCCCAGTTGACCGGACCCTCGTGGGGCTGCATGAGGAACTGGATCTGGTTGAAGAGCTGGCCGAGGTCGGGCAGCCCCGCGGCGCCCGCACCACCGAGGCCCCCGGCGCCGCCGAAGGCATTGAAGATCTGCTCGAACGGCGTGCCCTTGAAGGGGTTCTGGCCCGGGTTCTCGCTGCCGTCGTCGGGCGTCCCGCCCGGCTTGTCGTTCATGGGGTCCACGGTACGCGGGTGGCGGTCACCGGTCCGCCGCACGCCGACCATCTGCTCTAGGGTCGGGACGTGACCTCCGCCGTACGCCTCGTGGACCTGCGGGAGACCCCGCTCGACGTCGCCGAGGTCGTCGCCGCCCTCGACGACGACGCCTCCGGGGGCCTGACGCTGTTCGTGGGCCGGGTGCGTGACCACGACGGCGGCAAGGGCGTCACCGGGCTCGACTACTCCGCCCACCCCACGGCGCTGGACCGGCTGCGCGAGGTCTGCGAGCGGGTGGCGGGGGAGCACGACGTCCAGGGCGTCGCCGCCGTGCACCGCACCGGCTCGCTGGCGATCGGCGACGTCGCGGTGATCGTCGCGACCACCGCCGCCCACCGCGGCGACGCGTTCGTGGCCTCGCGGGCCCTCATCGACACGCTCAAGGCCGAGGTGCCGATCTGGAAGCACCAGCGCTTCGGCGACGGCACCGAGGAATGGGTGGGCACCCCTTAGCCAGGCGCGCCTCCCCGTGGAGGGCGCGGGCCACTCGTAATCTCGGGGCGTGGAGATCCTGCTCTGGCTGGTGCCGTCGGTCGTCGTCACGGTCGTGGCGATGCTGTGGGTCGCCTGGGCCGGACGCGAGGGCCGTGGCGAGGTCGACCGCGAGGTCGCCGTACGCCGGCTGGCCTCCGCCCTCGAGCCCGACCCGACGCGCCGCCGGCGGCCGGCCCCCGGCTACGCCGCCCCGCGGGCGAGCCGCGACCGGTCCACGGGCGTCGCCGTCCGTCCGTCGCGCCGCGCCTCCTGACCGGGCTGACCGGGCCCTAGGGCACATCTGACAGTCTTGGCGCCATGACGCAGCGCACCCTCGCCGGCCTCCTGGCCGTGCCGCTGCTCATCGGGCTGTGGGTGACCGCGGCCCTCAAGCCCCTGCCGTTCGTCACCTACGAGCCCGGTCTGACCATCGACGTGCTCGGCACCAACGACGACGGCAAGGAGATCATCGAGGTCACGGGGCACAAGGTCTACCGCGACGACGGCCAGCTGCGGATGACCACCGTCTACGTCTCCCAGCCCGAGCCCAAGGGCAGCAACAACCTCTTCGAGCTGATGCGCGACTGGATCAGCGACGAGGACGCCGTGTACCCCTACGACGCCGTCTACCAGCGGGGCGAGACCGTCGAGCAGAACCGCCAGGAGAGCGCCCAGGAGATGACCAGCTCCCAGGACGCCGCGACCGCGGTCGCCCTGGAGGAGCTCGGCTACGACGTCACCGAGGCCGTGGTCGCCGCGGTCAGCAAGGGCACCCCGGCCGACGGCGTGCTCCGAGCCGGGGACGTGCTGCTGAAGGTCGACGGCGTCGCGGTGGCCAACGGTGACGACGTGGTCGCCCGGGTCGGCACGGTCCAGGAGGACAAGCCGGTGCGCCTCGTCGTACGCCGCGACGGCGAGCGCCGCGAGCTCTCGCTCACCCCCGAGGTCAAGGACGGACGACCGCAGATCGGCATCCAGGTCGGCACCCAGACCAAGGGGAAGCTGCCGGTGCAGGTGCACATCGGCATCAACCCCGACATCGGTGGCCCCAGCGCCGGGCTGATGTTCTCGCTGGCCATCTACGACACCCTCACGCCGGGGTCGCTCACGGGCGGCGCGACGATCGCGGGCACCGGCACCATGGACGCCGCCGGCAACGTCGGCCCGATCGGCGGCATCCAGCAGAAGATCGTGGGCGCCCGCGACGCCGGCGCCCAGCTGTTCCTGGTGCCGCCCGACAACTGCAAGGAGGCGCTCGGTGCGCCTCACGAGGACATGCGCCTGGTGCGCGCCGACACCATGCACGACGCCCGGGAGGCCATCGCCGCCTGGGTGAAGGACCACGACGCCGACCTGCCGAGCTGCGAGGAGACCGACGCGTGAGCGAGCACGACCCCGACCTGAGCCCGGAGCTGAGCCCGGAGCTGAGTCCCGAGCTGAGTCCCGAGCTGACCGCCGACCTCGACGCCGACCCGGCCCTGGCCTCGGCGGTGCTCGAGATCGAGAGCCACATCGCGGCCGAGGGCTGGGACCAGCCGGCGCGGCTCTACGCCTTGGTCGACACCGCCGCCCTGGTCGAGCGCGAGCCGGCCCTGGCTGCCGCGATGGGCCTCGACGCCTCGTCGGCCCACGGGTCGCTGACCCCGATCGAGCAGGACCAGCTCCCGGTCGACCTGCCGTTCGAGATCGCTCTCGAGTCGGTCCTCTGGCCGCCGGAAGTGACCGGGTGCGCGGCCGTGGTCGAGCGCCTGGTGCTGCCTCCCGACGCCGACCCGCTGATCCCGTCCGACCCGGCGTCGGCCGAGCGGTTCGCGCGCGAGCACCCCGACCGTCAGGACGTGCGCATCGTCGCGGGGGTCACCCGCGCGGGCGCGACGTACTGTGCACTGCGACTGCGTGCGCACGACGACGACCAGTCCGTCGTGGGCGGCTCCGACCTCGTGCCGGGGCTGTTGGAGCTGCTCGGGGCGACGTTGGAGGACCCTGGGGCCGCGCCGGGGCACGAAGGAGAGAAGCAGAGATGAGCGAGCTGTTCGACGAGGACCCCCGCGACGTCGGGCCGCCGGCCCGATCCGGCTCGCGGCGGTCGCGGGCCCTGATCATCACCGCGGTCGTGCTGGTGATCGCCTTCCTGGGCTTGAGCTCGTTCGCGGGCATCTACACCGACCGTCTCTGGTACCGCTCCGCCGGCTACGGCGGGGTCTTCAGCACGCTGTTCTGGACCAAGACCGTGCTGTTCCTGGTCTTCGGGGCGGTGATGGCGCTGGTGGTCGGCCTCAACATCTACCTGGCCTACCGCTTCCGCCCGTTCTTCCGGCCGAACTCCCCGGAGCAGAACGGGCTGGACCGCTACCGCGAGGCCGTCAACCCGATCCGCACCTGGCTGCTGATCGGGGTCGCCGTGGTGCTCGGCGCGTTCGCCGGCAGCTCGGCGATCGGGGAGTGGCGCGACTACCTGCTGTGGCGCAACGGCGTCTCCTTCGGCAGCGACGACGCCTACTTCCACAAGGACATCGGCTTCTACGTCTTCTCCCTGCCGTGGCTGCACTACCTCGTCGACTATGCGATGGCGGTGCTGGTCGTCGCGCTGATCGCGGCGGCGGTCGTGCACTACCTGTACGGCGGCATCCGGCTCCAGACGCCCCGCGACCGGCTCTCCGGGGCGGCCCAGGCGCAGATCTCGCTGCTGCTGGGCCTCTTCGTGCTCGCCAAGGCCGCCGACTACTGGCTGGACCGCTTCGACCTGGTCACCCAGGGGGGCGGGCTGGTGACCGGCATGACCTACACCGACGACCACGCGGTGCTGCCGGCCAAGAACATCCTGCTCGGCATCTCGGTGATCTGCGCGGTGCTGTTCTTCGTCAACGTGTGGCGCCGCACCTGGCTGCTGCCGTCGATGGGGCTCGCGCTGCTGGCGGTCTCGGCGGTCCTGCTGGGCCTGATCTGGCCGGGCATCGTGCAGCAGTTCCAGGTCAAGCCCTCCGAGGCGGACAAGGAGGCGCCGTACATCGAGAAGAACATCCAGGCCACGCGCTCGGCGTACGACGTCGCCGGCGTAGCCGTGGAGAAGTACGACCCGGCGACCGCGATCGGCGCGAGCGCGTCGACCGTCGAGGACGAGACCTCCTCGGTGCCGCTGGTCGACCCGCAGCTGGTGCGTGACGCGTTCGAGCAGAACCAGCAGGTGCGTGCCTACTACTCGGTCGCCGACGTGCTCGACGTCGACCGCTACGAGATCGACGGCAACGACAGGGCGCTCGTGCTCGGCGTGCGTGAGCTCGACCAGAGCGGTGTGCCCGACGGCGACCGGAACTGGACCAACCTGCACACCGTCTACACGCACGGCAACGGGATCATCGCGGCGT
>NZ_JANINT010000034.1:0-25221 GCF_024509035.1 Nocardioides sp.
GTCCTCGGATCTCCCGTTGGTCGGGAGTGTCGCCGTCCCCGTCTCCCGAGGCTCCCGATGACCGGGAGCCCTGCCATGGGTCGGGTGGCCCGACGGCACTGTGCTCCCACCATTCCCGTTCAGGAGGATCCCGATGCACGAGGTCGTCAGACGAGCGAGGGCGATCGCGCCGCAGCTCGCGCAGCACGCCGCCGAGACAGAGGCCCTCGGCCGGCTCTCGGACGCGTCGGTCGCGCTGATCAAGGAAGCGGGAGTGATGCGGCTGCTGCAGCCCGTCGAGTACGGCGGCATGGCCGCACACCCCGTGGACTTCGCCGAGGCCGTGATGGAGGTCGCCCACGGGTGTGGCTCCTCCGGCTGGGTCTGTGGCGTCGGTGGCGTCCACCCCTGGGAGATGGCACTCATGGACCGCAAGCTCCAGGACGAGGTGTGGGGGAGCGACCAGGACACCTGGATCGCCTCTCCGTACATGCCCTCGGGGGTCGCCACCGAGGTCGACGGAGGCTTCGTCCTCAACGGGCGCTGGCAGTTCTCCTCGGGCACCGACCACTGCGACTGGGTGTTCCTCGGCGCGGTCGTCGGCGACAGGTCGGGCAAGCCGGTCAAGCCGTTCCGTGCGATGCACGTCGTCCTGCCTCGGGCGGACTACACGATCGTCGAGGACTCCTGGGACGTGATCGGGCTGCGCGGCACCGGCTCCAAGGACGTGATCGTCGACGGCGCCTTCATCCCGAGCTATCGCACCATCGGCACCGAGGAGGTGACCGAGGGCGAGCTCGCGGCCGCGCGTGCCCAGCGCACCGAGTCCGTCTACAAGCTGCCGTTCTGGACGATGTTCCCGCTCGGCATCACCTCGGCGGTCGTCGGGATCGCCGAGGGTGCCCTGCAGGCGCACCTGGACTACCAGCGAGACCGCGTGTCGGCATACGGCGGCAAGGTCCGCGAGGACACCTCCACGCTGAAGGCCATCGCCGAGTCCTCCACCGAGATCGCGGCCTCGCGCCTGCAGCTCCTCGACGGCATCAGCCGGATCTACGACAAGGTCGAGGCCGGCGAGCCTGTCACCTTCGCCGACCGGGCCTTCCAGCGGCGCAACCAGATCCGCGCCGCGTGGCGCGCCGTCGACGCCGTCGACGCGATCTTCGCGCGCTCCGGAGGCAACGCCGTGCGCCGCGACACCACCCTGCAGCGCTTCTGGCGCGACGCCCATGTCGGCCTGCAGCACGCCATCCACGCGAAGGGCACGGCGCTCGACGCCGCCGCCCTCATCGAAATGGGAGTCGAGCCCGAGGGCCCGCTCCGCGCCATGATCTGAAATCTTCGGGAGCTGCTTGATGACTGAGGTCCGTGCCCTCGGCTATGTCCGGATCCGCGCCACCGACATGGAGGCCTGGCGGACGTTCGCCACGGAGTCCATCGGGTTCGCCGTCGGCACCGGGCCGGAGGCCGATGCCCTCCACCTGCGCCTCGACGAGCGCCACGCGCGGCTCGTCATCGTCCCGGGCGACCACGACCGGGTCGAGGCGGTGGGCTGGGAGGTCGGTGACCACCTGGCTCTGCGCCGCGTCCGCGAGCAGGTCGTCGCGGCCGGCATCGAGGTCGCCGACCTCGACGCCCCGACCCTGGACGTGCGCCGGGTCGAGGCCGGGTTCGCGTTCACCGCTCCCGGCGGCACCCCCGTCGAGATCTTCCACGGGGCGCGCCTCGACCACAGCCCGGTCGCCACGCCGTACGGCAACCGCTTCGTGACGGAGGGCCTGGGGCTCGGCCACGTCGTGGTGCCTGTCGACGACCCCGACGCCGCACACGCGTTCTACTCGGAGGTGCTGGGCTTCCGGTCCCGCGGCGCGTTCGCCTTCCCCACGCCACCTGGCCGACCCACCGCGCGCATCCGCTTCATGGGTGTCAACCGCCGCCACCACAGCCTGGCGATCATGCCCTCGCCCAGCCTCCGCGCGCCCGCTCTGGTCCACATCATGGTGGAGTGCGAGACGCTCGACGAGGTGGGACGCGCACTCGACCGGGTCACCAAGGCCGGCTACCACCTGTCCTCGACGCTGGGCCGGCACACCAACGACAAGATGATCTCCTTCTACGTCCGCACCCCCGGAGGCTGGGACCTCGAGGTCGGGTGCGAGGGGCTGCTCGTCGACGAGGACAGCTACTCCGCCGAGGAGATCACCGCCGACTCCTACTGGGGCCACCAGTGGGACTTCAGCTGAGCCGCGCGCCAGCACTAGGAGGCCCCGCATGAGCGACGTCCGCACCATCGAGAACTCCGGCCTCCCGCAGCGGTTCGCGCGCGGGTGGCACTGCCTCGGCCTGGCCGACACGTTCCGGGACGGCAAGCCGCACGCCGTCGAGGCGTTCGGCACCAAGATCGTCGTCTGGGCGGACAGCCACGGCGACCTCAAGGCCCTCGATGGCTACTGCCGGCACATGGGCGGAGACCTGACCCAGGGCACGATCAAGGGCGACGACATCGCCTGCCCCTTCCACGACTGGCGCTGGGGCGCCAACGGTCGCTGCACGGCGATCCCGTACGCCAGGCGGGTGCCGATGCGGGCTCGGACGCGCACCTGGCAGCTGCGCGAGGTCAACCGCCAGCTCTTCGTCTGGCACGACCACGAGGGCAAGGAGCCCGACCAGGAGATCCCGGTCATCCCCGGCGCGGGAGACCCGGGCTGGTCGGACTGGACGTGGAACCAGATCCTCATCGAGGACTCCAACTGCCGGGAGATCGTCGACAACGTGGTCGACATGGCCCACTTCTTCTACGTCCACTACGCGTTCCCGACGTACTTCAAGAACGTGTTCGAGGGTGACGTCGCCGCTCAGTTCATGACGAGCACCAGCCGCCCCGACGTGCACCTCGGCACGAACTACTCCGGCGAGTCGGAGGGACGCTCCGAGGCGGCGTACTACGGCCCGTCCTACATGGTGAACTACCTGTGGCAGACCACCAAGGGCAAGACGATCGAGCTGGTCCTGATCAACTGTCACTACCCGGTCAGCCCGACCTCCTTCGTGCTCCAGTGGGGCGTCATCGTCAAGAAGCCCGAGGGGATGGCCGACGAGGTCGTCACCAAGGTGGCCGAGAGCTACACCAAGGGTGTCGAGACGGGCTTTCTGCAGGACATCGAGATCTGGCGCAACAAGGCCCGCATCGACAACCCCCTGCTCTGCGAGGAGGACGGCCCGGTCTACCAGCTGCGTCGCTGGTACGAGCAGTTCTACGTCGATCGCGCCGAGGTCACCGACGAGATGGTCGCGCGCTTCGAGTTCGAGATCGACACCGGACGGGCCAACGAGTACTGGCGCGCGGAGGTCGAGGAGAACCTGCGCGAGGGCCGTGCGGTCCTTTCCTGATCGTGACCGGTGGGGCCGTAACCCCGGCTGATCAGCCGCGTTATCGAAGTGGAATTGGTGGACCAAAGACATACATATCGGTCACCTAGGGCACGGATCCTGCCGATCCGCAGTCCCGCCGCGGCCTGAGGAGCGAGCTGTGAACCTTCCTGTACGTCGCGCTGCCGCAGCGCTGACCGCGTTGCTCGCCTTCGCGCTCGCCGCCTGTGGATCCGAGCTGGATCCGAACACCGTGGCCCAGGTCAACGGCACCGGAGGGTCGGTCGGGTCCGCGGCCGCGGGGGTCGATGCGCCGCAGGCAGCGGGGTCGGCACCGGCGGGCGGTCCCGCTGCAGCCCGTGGAGACACCCCGTCGGGCGGGAGCGGGCAGACCTCGACCGCCGGCGGTGGTGCCGGCGGCGACCTCGACGGGCAGGGCGACAACAGTGCGACCGGTGGGGGCAAGGCGGCGGGGTGTCAGGGGTTCAAGAACCAGACCGGGATCACGGACGACAAGATCGTGATCGCCAACGTGTCCGACATCAGTGGACCGGTCCCGGGCCTGTTCCAGTCCTCCCAGGACGCGGTGCGCGCCTATGTCGCGTACTTCAACCAGAACGCGGACATCTGCGGCCGCAAGCTGGAGGTCCTCAACCTGGACTCTCGCACCGATGCCGGGGCGGGCCAGCAGGCCTACACGCAGGCGTGCGACCAGGCGTTCGCGGCGGTGGGATCGATGAGTGGCTTCGACAGCGGTGGTGCCTCCGAGGCTGAGAAGTGCGGCCTCCCCGATCTCCGGGCGACCAGCGTCCTCCCGGAGCGCCAGCAGTGCACGACCTGCTTCGGCGCTCAGTCGGTGGACTCCACCACCTACCAGAACGCGGTCCCCGACCACATCCTGAAGAAGTACCCGGACGCCGCCAAGGCGGCAGCGATGGTCTACCTCAACGCCGGCGCGGCACCGCCCAACGCCGCCAACCAGGTGAAGGCGGACGAGCGCAGGGGGATGGACTTCGTCTACGTCCAAGGCATCGACGTCTCCGAGTTCAACTACGCGCCCTACGTGCAGCAGATGAAGGACAAGGGCGTGAAGTACGTCCAGTTCATCGGTCCCTACCAGAACTCGGTCAAGCTGGCTCAGGCGATGCAGCAGCAGGGGTTCAAGCCCGACGTCTTCGCACTGGACCCGACCGGCTACAGCCCCGACTACGTCCAGACCGGTGGGGCGGCGGTCGACGGGACGCGGGTCTTCATCAACATCGCGCTCTTCAACGACCCCAACAAGGAGGTCCAGCTCTACCAGGCGTGGCTGCAGCAGGTCCGGCCGGGCGCGGAGCCGTCCTACTTCGGCGCCTACTCGTGGTCGGCCGCGCGACTCTTCGTCGAGACCGCCCTCAAGCTGGGTGGCAAGCTGAGCCGCCAGAGCATGGTCCAGGAGATCTCGCGAGTCGACGACTGGACGGGCAACGGTCTGCACGCCCCGCAGCACGTCGGCGCCAAGAAGACCAGCGAGTGCTGGCGGTGGATCCGCCTCGACGGCTCGGCGTGGGTCCCGGACGGTCCGGTCGACTACACGTGCAACGGGGTCACCAGCGGGGCCTGACGCGGACGGTGCCGCCCGATCAGGCGCGCTCCGCCGCAGGCTCCGCCAGCAGCCCGCCCACGTACCTCTCGACCAGACCTGTCAGCTGCTCGCGCTGATCATCGCCCATCGGGTCCAAGATGCCGCTGAATCCCTGGAGCTGGGCCTCCAGCACGCGGCGCTCGAGCGTCCTGCCCCTGCGGGAGACCCGTACCAGGTTGCTCCGCCTGTCGAAGGCGTCGACGGCCCGGTCGACCAGGCCGAGGGAGCTGAGCTGGGTCAGTCGCCGGCTCGCCTGTGAGTGCTCTACGCCCATGCGGTCTGCGACCTCGGCGACTGACAGCGGCCCCTCCCGAGAGACGACGCGCAGGGTGAAGAACCCGAGTTGTCGGATCGGCGCGCGGAGCTGGACCAAGAGCTCGTCGAACCCACGGGACTGACCCACCCAGGCGATCAGCCCCACCACGGAGGAGACCAGCCTGCGGTGGGCGGGAGTTCCCTGCTCGCTCGGGCTGAGGTCGAGCCAGCGCTCCCGCGCCGCGGCCTGAGGCCTGTCGGGGAGCGCAGCGGCAAGACGGAGGTGCACCAGGTCGAACCACTCCGCCAGGCGTTCGACGTCACCCTCGGGCCACCCCTGGATCGGCGTCTCGTAGTCCGCCGACCACGCCAGCAACCATCGATCGAGCAGGTCGCGTCCCCGAGAGGTGAGCCGCACCAGGGTGCGACGACGGTCCTCCGGGTCCGAGGTGCGCTGCACGAGTCCGATCGCGGCGAGCTCGCGAGCGTGCCGGCTCGCCAGGGACAGGTCGATGGCCAGGGCACTCGCGACGGCGCTCACCGCGAGGGCGCCACGCCCGCTGAGGTACTCCAGGAACCGGATGTCGGCGTTGGGGAGGGCGACCCCCGTGCACCGCGAGAAGGTGTGGGCGTGGCGCCGGCTGCTCCCGGTGTAGGCCACCATGTTCACGAGCGCGAGCGTGGCGCGCTCGAGCGCCAGGTCGTCTCCTCGGTGAGGCGAGATCGCTGCCCCCTTCCCGCTTCGCATGGGTCAGAGCCAAGCAGACCATCCTCGGCGCCTCCCCGCTGGACTTCCGCGGAGCGGACTACTCCTCGATGCCGAGCAGACCGTTGTGAGCCCCCATGGTCGGCGCGGACCGGTGGCTCGGCCGGCACCGCGGCACGGCGATCCGTACGACGCCGTCGGCGGTCCCCACGACCCATCCGTCGTCTCGCCGCTCGACGGTGTGCGCACCCGGGCGACCCTGCGCAGCAGCCCGACACACGTCGTGCATGGACACGTCCAGCAGCGCACTGCACGGACCGGCGAGCAGCTCGACCGCCGCCGCTGCTGCTGTGACGCCGGTGAGGGGGTCGGCCAGGGCATCGCCGACCGGCCAGAGCTCAGGTGTGTGGAGGCCGGCGCCGAAGGCGACGTCGTCACCGAAGCCCACGGCATCGATGGCGCGGCCGCGAGCCGTGATGGACAACCAGGAGACCCCGCCGGCGACCAGCTCGTCGGCGTCCAGCCCCAGTCGGGCCAGGGCGCGCGGGCGGGAGGCCTCGATGACGAGGTCGGCTCGGGCGACGAGGTCGCGGAGGCCGCCCAGGTGTGCCGGGTCGTCGAAGTCGACGCTGACCGACCGGTGGCCCGCGTGCAGAAGATCGTAGAAGTCGCGCGCACCCCTGCGGGCGCCGTCGGGTCGGGTGCGGGACTCGACCTTCACCACCTCGGCTCCGCAGCGTGCGAGGAGGTGGGCGCACAACGGTCCCGCCCAGAGGCTGCTGAAGTCGACGACGAGCGGTCGTTCGCGCGGCTCTCGCGCCACGCCCGGCGTCTGGATGACGCCGGGCCGCTGCTGGGCGTCGTCCCCCTCCGCGGCCCGGACCTGGCCAGGGAGCCCGAGCAGGCGGACCCGGGCCTCGACCTCCTCGGACGGGACGGCGCCGGCCCACGCGGCGATCGTCGACCATGGATCCTGGTCGTCGACGTCTCCCTCCACCAAGGCCGGCAGCAGAGCAAGGTCGGTGTCGCGAGCGAGGGAGAGCCCGAGAGCCCCGTCGCTCGTCGCCACAGCGCGGAAGGTGCCGCCGCACGAGGCCGGAGCGTTGCGCCCGAGCCGCGCCGCGGCCGCCCGCTCACCGAGCAACCGCACGTCGGGCAGGTCCGCCTCGGGATGGACGGCGGCGATGCGTGCCAGGGCGTCGGCGACCGCGGACGCCGGCCGCCCGGGCGCAGCCATCGGCGGGTGGTCCGCCCTGCCGGTCAGCCACATCGCGCCGGAGGCGGCCCACAGGTCGAGCTCGTCCATCGCTCAGCGAGCCTGCCAGACGGGTTCCCGCTTCTCGACGAAGGCGCGCGCCCCTTCGCGAGCGTCCTCACTGCGCATCACCCGCGAGACCTCGGCCGCCGAACGCATCCACGGCTCGGTGTCGGCGGTCGAGCAGCCGTGCGTGATCGAGCGCGCGATCCGTTTGGTCGCCTGGACGGCCAGCGGCGCGTTGCGGCCGATCCGCTCGGCGAGCGCGAGTGCCTCGGGAAGCACCTGCTCGGCGGGCACGACCCGGTTGACCATGCCCAGCTCCAGCGCCCGGGCGGCGGAGATGCGCTCGCCGGTGAGCAGCAGCTCCATGGCCAGCGGCCGCGGGAGCTGGTCGGCGATCCGGAACGCCCCGCCACCTCCGGCGATGAGGCCGCGTCGGACCTCCGGAAGGGCGAACTCGGCGTGCTCGGCCGCGACGACCAGGTCGCAGGCGAGGACGATCTCCCAGCCGCCGCCGAGCGCCAGTCCGTTGACCGCCGCGATGACGGGCACGGAGATCTCGTGGCTGGCGACGCCGGCGAACCCCCACGGGTCGCGCACCGGGTCGGCGGTCGTGCGGTAGCCCCCCTCGGCGATGGCCCGCAGATCCGCGCCGGCGCAGAACGCCTTCTCGCCGGCGCCGGTGATGACGACCGCGCGGATCCCGGTGTCGGTCTCGGCCCGCTGCCACGCGTCCCCGAGCGCGTCCCAGGTGGCCTGGTCGATCGCGTTGCGGGCTTCCGGCCGGTCGATGGTGACCAGCAGGGTGTGGCCCCGCAGGTCGGTGGTCACGCCCACGAGTCGAACCCCCGTGCGTCGACCACGTCGGACAGCTCGGCCCGCGTGGTCCGGAAGGCGTTCACGGGGTCGGCCTCGTCGGCGTACCCGAAGCTGATCGCGCAGACCACGTGCCGCTGCGCGGAGAGACCGAAGAACTCCCGGACGAGCGGAGAGTAGGACGCGATCGCGGCCTGGGCGATCGTCGCCACCCCGGCGTCGGTGGCCGCCAGGGTGAAGTGCGAGAGCCAGGCACCGGCGTCGACCAGCGCGTAGGGGCCCAGGTCGCGATCCACGGTGAGCACGGCGACGTGGGGTGCGTCGAAGAACGTGAAGTTCCGCCAGGCCTGCTCGAACCGGGCGGCCTTGTCGTCACGCCCGATGCCGAGACTCGCGTAGAGCGCCAGCCCGGACTCGCGGCGCCGCGCGGCATGCACGCCCGTGTACGGTCCGGGCGCCGGGATGTCGTACGACGCCGTCGCCCCCGGGATCCGCTCGGCGAGGAACGCGCGCAGCGCGTCGGTCTGGGCGCCTGCCGTGACGTGCACCTGCCAGGGCTGCACGTTGCACCACGACGGCGCCCGCTGAGCGGTCGCGAGCAGCTCCCGGACGAGCGACGCCTCGACGGGACGGCCGGTGAAGGCTCGACAGCTGTGGCGGGTCTCCGCGGCTGCGGCGACCGAACGGGTGGGCAGCGGCGTCACGAGCAGCACCCTGCCTGGGCCGGTCCTCGCATGCGGCCGTGTTCCCGGTCAGCGGGTACGGCGCGGACAGGGGCCGTCGGCCTCGCTTGGCTGCCTGGACCGGGCGCGCACCGGCGCCCGCCGAGCAGGGGAGTGTCATGTCCAGGTTGGCAGGCAAGGTCGCGATCGTCACCGGAGGCGCGCAGGGCCAGGGGGACGCGATCGTCCGCGCGTTCCTGGCCGAGGGTGCTCGCGTGGAGATCGCTGACGTCGACGTCGAGCGCGGGGCCCCGCTGGCCGAGGAGCTCGCCGCGGTCCACGGCGACGACCGGGTCCACTTCACTCGACACGACGTCTCCGACGAGGCGTCCTGGAGCGCGTTGGTGCCGGCCGTCAACGAGCGGTTCGGACCGGTCAACGTGCTGGCCAACAATGCGGGCATCCTCCGCTTCGGAGCGGTGGACAAGATGCCCTTCGCCGAGGCTCAGCAGGTGTGGTCCGTCAACATCGGCGGCTGTTTCCTCGGCATGCAGGCGGTGGTCCCCACGATGAAGCGCCACGGCGGCGGGTCGATCATCAACGCCAGCTCGATCGAGGGCCTGGCCGGCATGGGCTTCGTCTCGGCCTACTGCGGCTCGAAGTGGGCCATCCGCGGGATGACGAAGGCTGCCGCGCACGAGCTGGGCCGACGTGGCATCCGGGTGAACTCCGTGCACCCCGGTATGATCGATACCCCCATGACGCGAGCGCACGGCGGGGACGAGGTGATGGCGCAGGGAGGCACGAAGGTCGCCCTGCGCCGGGTGGGGCTGCCGGCTGACATCGCACCGACCTACGTCTACCTCGCGAGCGACGAGTCGAGCTACGTGACGGGCGCCGAGATCGCTGTGGACGGCGGCGCCACGGCCACGCACGCCTTCGGAGGCTGAGCCGGGGCGCTCACCGGCTCGGGCTCAGGTCCAGCGCGATGTCGACGATCATGTCCTCCTGGCCTCCGACAAGCCGACGTCGACCGGCCTCGACGAGGATGGTGCGGACGTCGACGCCGAACCGCTCCGCCGCGGCCTCCGCGTGGCGGAGAAAGCTGGAGTAGACGCCGGCATAGCCGAGCGTGAGCGTCTCGCGGTCGACTCGAACCGGCCGGTCCTGGAGCGGGCGGACGAGGTCGTCGGCTGCGTCCTGCAGGGCGAACAGGTCGCAGCCGTGCTTCCAACCGTGGAGGTCGGCGACCGCGATGAAGGCCTCGATCGGGCAGTTGCCCGCTCCGGCTCCGTGGCCGGCCAGGGAGGCGTCGACCCGGATCGTTCCGGCCTCGACGGCAACGACCGAGTTCGCCACCGAGAGCGAGAGGTTCTCGTGCGCATGGATCCCGATCTCGGTCGCCGGGTCCAGCACGTCCCGGTAGGCCCGCACCCGGTTGCGGACGTCGGCCATCGTGAGTCGCCCGCCCGAGTCGGTCACGTAGACGCAGTGCGCGCCGTACGACTCCATGAGTGCTGCCTGCCGAGCGAGCTCCTGTGCCGGCGCCATGTGGCTCATCATCAGGAACCCGGCGACATCCAGGCCCATCTCGCGGGCGTTCTCGATGTGCTGGGCCGACACGTCCGCCTCGGTGCAGTGCGTGGCGATCCGCACCGACCGCACGCCCAGGTCGTGGGCGCGCTGCAGATCCTGGACGGTGCCGACTCCCGGGAGCAGGAGCGTGGTCAGTCGGGCTCGGCCGATGCTGTCGGCCGCGGCCTCGAGCCAGCTCCAGTCGCTGTGCGATCCGGGCCCGTAGTTGACGGATCCGCCCGAGAGGCCGTCCCCGTGGGCGACCTCGATGGCGTCGACGCCGGCGGCGTCCAGGGCGGCGACGATGCGAGCGACGTCCTGCGGCTGGATGCGGTGACGCATCGCGTGCATCCCGTCGCGCAGCGTGACGTCCTGGACGAAGATGCGCGTGGTCACGAGGGGGTCCTTCCCAGAGCGATCCGTTCGGCGACCTGGAGCGCGGCCGAGGTCATGATGTCGAGGTTGCCGGCGTAAGCGGGCAGGTAGTGCGCGGCGCCTTCGACCTCCAAGAAGACCGACACCTGGTGCGTCGGTCGCGGCCGGCCAGGGTGGGCCAGGAGCGTCTCGACCGGCTGGTCGGAGGAGATCGGGGAGACGAGCACCCGCTGCTTGAGGCGATATCCCGGCACGTAGGCGGCCACGTCGTCCACCATCTTCCCCACCGATGCTGTGATCTCAGCTTCCCGTCCCTCAGCGCCGTCGACCAGACAGAAGACCGTGTCTCGCATGATCAGCGGCGGTTCGGCCGGGTTGAGGATGATGATCGCCTTCCCCCGCTCGGCGCCGCCGACGGCCTGGATGGCGTGCGAGGTCGTGTCGGTGAACTCGTCGATGTTCGCCCGGGTCCCGGGGCCGGCCGAACGAGAGGAGATCGACGCGACGATCTCCGCATACGCCACCGGGACGACGCGGGAGACGGCGGCCACGATCGGGATGGTGGCCTGGCCCCCACACGTCACCATGTTCACGTTGGAGGAGTCGAGGTGGTCATCGATGTTCACGGCGGGTACGACGAAGGGTCCGATGGCAGCCGGCGTCAGGTCGATGATCCGCTTGCCGTGAGAACGAAGGACGCGGTCGTTGACGACATGGGCCTTCGCCGAGGTGGCGTCGAAGACGATCCCGATCTGCGCGAAGCCGTCCATCGCCATCAGGCCGGCCACGCCCTCGTGTGTCGTGGGCACGCCGAGACGCGCGGCCCGGGCCAGCCCGTCCGAGTCGGGGTCGATGCCGACCATCGCGCCCATCGACAGATACCGGGAGTGCCGGAGCACCTTGATCATCAGATCGGTCCCGATGTTGCCGGACCCGATGATGGCCACGGGGGTGCGGGGAGTGTCGGTCACGGCGTCACGGACCTTCCTGTTGGTCGAACACGAGGGTGATCGGGTCGAACCCGGACAGCTGGACCTCGACGTGATCACCTGGGCCGACGGCGAACATCGGACCGAGAGCCCCGGACAGCACGACCTGTCCGGCCCGGAGCGGCTCGCCGTACCGATGTGCCTGCTCGGCCAGCCACGCGAGAGCGGTGAGCGGGTCGCCCAGGCACGCGGCTCCGGTGCCGGTGGAGACCACGACGCCGTTGACGCGCATCTGCATCTCCACGGTGACCGGGTCGACCTCGGCGAGTGCACGTCGGGTGGTGCCGAGGACGAACAGTCCGCTGGACGCGTTGTCAGCCACGGTGTCGGCGAAGCTGATGTCCCAGCCGCTGATCCGGGAGTCGACGATCTCGACCGCGGCCACGGCGTAGGAGACGCATTTCCTGACGCGGTCAGCGTCGAAGGGCCCGTCCGTGAGGTCCTCGCCGAGGATGAAGGCGATCTCAGCCTCGACCTTCGGCTGCAACAGCCGTGCGGTGGGCACCAGGGGAGCGGTCGACACATCCATGCCGGCCAACAGGACCCCGAAGTCCGGCTGGTCCACGCCGAGCTGCTGCTGGACGGCGGTGCTCGTGGCGCCGATCTTGCGGCCGACGACGGTGTCCCCGGACTCGAGCGCACGCGAGATGAGGATCTCTTGGACCGCGTAGGCGCGGTCGAGGTCGTCGGGGCCGATCAGGTCGCGCACGGGCGCGCAGGGCACACCGCTCCGGGCCGCGGCCCAGAGCCGATCGGCGGCCGCGACCACCAGCGCCTCCGGACGGGTCGTCAGATCCACCGGTGCGCCGGTGGAGGAAGAGTTCACTGGTGGTCGGTCCTTCGGACGGGGAGCAACGGCACGCCGCCGGAGGTCGACAGCCCTCCGCGGCACTTCTCCGCCGATCTCACCGTGCAGACGCGGCGCGCCCTGCCGGGTTCCCGATGGGCGGGATCCCGAGCCGGGTCGTGCATCCTGGTTCCATGGCGCTCCACATCACTGGCGACGAGCACGCAGACCAGGTCCTGATCAATGACCCCTTTGCTGTTCTTGTTGGCATGATGCTCGACCAGCAGTACCCGATGGACAACGCCCTCGCATAGAGAGACCGCATCACGGTCCTGGGGAGTTGGGCAGGCGCGGAATCTATCCCTTTGCGGCGGCCTTCTTCTGCTGCTTGTACTCGCGCACCTTCAACAAGGAGTCGGCGTCAACCACGTCTGCGACCGAGCGGTAGCCCTCAAGGGCGTAATCGCCCGCCACGGCTTCCCAGCCCTCGGGCCGGATGCCGAGTTGCTTTGCGAGCAGAGCAACGAAGATCTGAGCCTTCTGCTTGCCGAAGCCCGGAAGTTCCAGAACGCGCTTGAACAGTTCCTTTCCGGTAGTGGGCTCGGTCCACAGCCGCGTCACGTCGCCGTCGTACTTGGTCTCCACCAATGCGGCCAACTCTTGAAGGCGGGCAGCCATTGATCCGGGGAACCGGTGGATCGCGGGCGTCTCGCTACACATCGCCTTGAACTCGTCTGGGTCGGCAGCGGCGATAGCGGCTGGATCGAGGTTGCCGAATCGACTGAGCACCTTCCAACCGCCGCGAAAGGCATGTTCCATGCCGTACTGCTGATCCAGCATCATCCCGGCGACCACGGCGAACGGGTACTCATCGAGCACGCGGTCGGCCTCTGGAAGATTGGCGATCTGAAAGCCCATGGGCGCATGGTCCCACGGCGCAGGGACTGAGGAGCGGAGTGGGCGGATGTCCGCCGTCCAGGCATGGGGCGGATCAGGGCGGATCAGGACGTAGAGGCTCGAACGGCGCGGGTGCCGTCGTCCGTGACGATCTGATTCAGCCAAACAGGCTTACCAGGCCCAACTGTTCGTCTTCGTATTTCAGAACCGCGCGGAGTCGGGTTCTGCGACCGTTGTTATTGAACTCGATCATTGTGGCGAAATTGGAGAAGTCCTTGTCCGAATTCCACACCAAGTTGTAGATGTAACTGCTCGCCAGTTTCTCTTGCAACTTCTTCGCGAGTTCTTCGGTCGGAAGATCGGTGAGTCCCACCTTGGCGAGGCTACCGCCCTTCTCTTTCGCCAGGTACTCGAGTTTCGCCTCTTCGACGAACATGGGTATGGACCGCGGATCCTTCCAAATGCCGGCCGCGGCGGCGAGCGAGAAATGCCCGTCATTGAAGGCGAAGGCTGGAACGATGGCTTCGATTTTATAGCATAGAAGGAGGTCGAAGTAGATGTCCTCGATGGAAACGAAGTCGTATCCAAAGTCTTCGAGCGGCCAGAAGGGCCCATTTTCATTGGCGTCGGGCTCAGAATCAAATGGGTGGCTGTTAATGAAGCGTCCGCCATACTTCACATACCTTGTTCCGATGCACGTCGACAGGATCGTCTTGATGACCCCTGCATAGGTGCAATCGACGTACCCCATTGCTCCGGGGGCGCCCTTTACTCCAGCGACCAGGGCGTTAAATGCCGAATCGCTTAGGTTTGTGACGTAAACAACATAGATCTGGTTGCTCATATAGATCTTGGGGCGACCCCAAATAACCGCCTCTTTGTCGAGCGCCGCGAAAAGGGTATCTAGATCTTTCCAGATGATGTCGCCAGACAGAATGCTGTGATTTCCCTTCCTGTTGAGGTGAGGGAGAACGGCCTCAGCGGCTTGCCCGCCGTACCAACCGTCCATCACGGCGGAATCGAACATCAGCGCGAGTTCTCGCTTGTCGACCTGGGGGGTAAGGGCGGTTCGCAGTTCGGCATACGGCACCCTGCGGTCCTTGAGTTGCGACGTCGCTGTCGCGAGCGCACTTGCAATCTCACGCCGAATGGTTTCTGGCGATTCGGCTGGGTTCTGGAAAGCCACATCCAGCATCGCGTTGTCGCGGGCTTCCAGAGTGTGAACCGACAACACGGTTGGCTTCCTCTTCTCTGGCGCCTGTTCGCGCCTCGTGGCGTAGTCCGCGGCGAGGGAGGGGGACTTACGGCCACCTCATCGGACCGATCTGAGGGGTGGGGGTGCAACCCCACCAGCGAACATTAGTGACCGGAGGTGGACAGCCGCTCCCAAATTGCCACGGTTTCAGGGTCGAAATGTGCGCGGTCATTGCCGGGGTCCGGCCTCTGCAGGGCGGCCGGATCGGTACTCCGGAGAGGCCGGTGAGGGTCGGCCGACCCGACCCGACCCTCACCGATGCTCTACGAGGCCGTCAGAAAGGCCCTGTGCGACCTCTACGCAGCATTGCCCACCCGCGTCGCCTTGGGCGTCAGATCGACCCTTCGACGCCGGTACTCGCCCCAGGGCGCGGCCGGGTTGCCGGGTGCCAGGGCGAACGAACCGAGCGGCGCGTAGTACCAGTCCTGTGCCCGCGCGACGACGCCGTTCGAGCGAAGGTGAGCGGCCTCCGGGCCGCTCAGTCGATACCGGTCGACGCTGGCGTGCGTCTCCTCGACAGCCATCTCAGGCGGCTCGAGACTCGTAGGTGAACGTGGCGCGATAGTTCTGCGCACCCGCGGCATAACCCTCGGTCGTGCTGACGTGCTCAAGGCGGGCTTCCTTCAGGGAACCGAGTCCGACGGTGACCGCCCCGGCGTCGTTCGTGGCGGCTTCGCTGAAGTAGGAGGCGAAGTCGTCGCGAAACACGTTGACCGTATTGACCGCTACCGTCACGACAGCCGTGCGTGTACCCGCGTCGTCAATCTCCTCGGTCACTGTCGGCTCGTGGCTGACGACCCGGAAGGCTCCGCGCGGTCCCGCGGTGAGAGTCCACGATCCCGGACCGTTCTCCCCGGACGTGTGCCGGTAGACCGCTGTGCTCGGATCGCGGTCAAACATCCGGTTGACCCAATGGAACATGGTGCTCGATGACGGGTCGACCTTGAGGATGACCGGCAAGGCGTCAACAACGCCGTCGACCCTCATGGTCAGCGCATCAATGACCAGGGCCTCGGGGTCAATGGCATTGCCGGTGTCAGCACCGGCAATCGTGCTCCAAGCCGACTCGTCGCCGACCTCGTTGGAGGCAACCGACAGGATCACCTTGCGCGTCTTCGCGCTCCGCTCAAGCGTTTCGACATTGACAGGTCGGTGCAGAGCGGCGCGCAGGTAGTAGGCCGTGACCTTGCCCGAGAGGACGCCGGTGTACGGGTTGACCTGAACGTCAGGATGCTGATGAAGGACGACTCCGACCGTGCCGGTCGGCACGTCATCGGACCAATCCTTCAAAGGTGCATTGGTGGCAATGACCTCCACGCCGGGGAGAAGCGCCTTGAACACGGGTGCGACCTCTTCAGCGAGGAGAACGTGATCGGGAACCAGCCGCGACCTCAGTGCCTTGGCCTGCCGTTCGTATGACTCCTTTCGGACCTGTGCCATCCGGTCCTTGCCCAGCGCGACGGCGTATTCGATGTCGGGAAGGTCTTCTCCCTTCCGCCATGCGGCCTCGACCTCGCTGACGGCGCCAATGCCGTCCTTGATGTCCTCTACCGTCTGGCGCAGCGCCGGAAGTGCGTCGGTGAAGCGAGCGAGGTCACTTCGGACCTTCTCAGCCTCGGACTGAATGCGCTCCTCGGCGGACGCAATCGCGTTCGCGAGGGTGCGCGGCTTGATCTTGGTACTAGTAGCCAAATTGGCTACCTCCTTTCAAATTGGTACTTCATTTTTTGGTCATTGGACAGCACGCACTGCTGCACGCCCTCGGGGCGTGCAGGTAGTTCTTGCTGATCAATGCCCTTTCGGCGGAAGCGCCGGAAGAATGGGTTGACAATGGGCCTGCCGCCGGCGGAAGCAGTTGGCCCTTCGCCGGGGGACCAGTTCATTGACCGCACTTGACCTTTGGGCTTTCAGCCCTTGGGCGGGCCTGCCGGCCCGCCTATAGAATTGAAGATCTTCTGAACTTACAAGCCGAGGGCTTAGGTCATTGAACTTGACCCGATTGGCCTACGGGATAAGAGGACGGCCTGACGGCCGTCCATTGCACTTGAGACTTCCTTGGAACATCTCCCCGGCGCATTGGGGCAATGCACAGCACGTACCGCACGGCGAGGGCGCGGGAGCGCCCCGCCATGCCGGTCATCGCTGCTCATTGAGGAGAGAGGATTTCAGTCTTTGTACTTATGTACATTATTGAGATGACGCGTCAGGCGGCATCAGCGAACAACTCGGATTCCTCGCCGTTAGCGGCAGCAGGGCGTTCTCCCGGCATGAGATAGAAGGTCGTGCTGGCAGCACGTCCCTTGCCGCGCGTTTCAACGCGAAGCCAACCACCCGCCACGAGCACCTGTACCCCGCGCTGAGTGAAAGCAATGTGCCGCCCAGACTTGTCTTGGACGCCAACGGCGTCCGCGAGTGAGCGCCACGGAATAGTCACCTTGGAATCGTCTTCACACAGGCGGGCCAATTGCAGACCAACAAGCCTCGCACTTCTCGGCATCTGTTGAATCACGTCCTGATGCCAAAGCGCCGCTTGCCCGTGCGGCGGGACATCTTCGGCGGAAGAGGCAACGCACATCGGAAGGCGCCGAGCCTGTCGCGTCTGGTACCTTCGCGCCGCCTTCTCGCCGAGGCTACTGATTGCGTTCACGCGATCGGGGCGACAGTGTTGGCCCGCTCGTAGTCCTCAACGTCGCAGAGGCGATAGCGGACCGATTCGCCTATCTTCATGAAGGCAGGGCCTGTGCCGGCGCATCGCATGTTGGCAAGTCGGCCCGTGCTGGTGCTCCAACGCTCGGCCAGGGCCGCTGCCTTGAGCATCACGTCATTGTTCTTGCTCTCGTTCAACATCGTTATCCTTTCAATTGGTTGTCTCCCATGTCAGGGCATGCAGTGGCCGCGCCCTTCAATGGGCGCTTGACATTGAATTGCCCGAATGAACTGGGCGCAGTCTCGGCAATCGCTTCGCTCGATTGACGTCCGGAGCGATATGTCCAGGTGGCGATTGCCGTCGGCTCAAACTCTAGCCGACCCGCGTTCCGTAATTCGTCCTGCCGATTTAGGCGCAGGGACTTCCTGCTATCTCAGACTGACAGAAACCTATCGGCTGCCCCTTCCGAGTTTCCGGTCTGCGCACGTTGACCCTGCTACTGGGGAAGTAGGCCCAGCCACCCTGCAATGGGGTAGGCGAGCGCGCCCCCGATCGCCGCAACGATGACGCCCTGGGCAACGACGACTAGTGACGTGACGATGAAGCCGGGTGTGCTTCTTGGTGGCAGTCCGGCTGCGTCACGAATCCGCGGTCCGAGGGTGAGGAACCAGGCGATGGCGCCGATGAGGCCCTTCTCCTTCTCGGCCTGCTCGTCGCGCATGTGCTCAAGCAGACCCACGCCCTGAAGGCACATCTGACTGAGCATTGTCGGGTTCAGCATCGGCGTGCGGTCGAGCATCGTTGACCACACTGCCACCGGGTTGATCGGGGTTGTCTCCCACGTGCCAGGAGGCTTGTAGTCCATGTAGATGCCCGCTGCTTCTAGGGCGTATGACGCCGCCCCAGTGAGGAGAGCCAACTTCGTGCAGAGGGCATCCGCGCGGGCCTCGTGCCCGCGTCGGGGCGCCAGGATCTGAAACGACGTGAGGTCTCCACGACCAACCGGTTCCAACTCAGGCAACAGTTCGTTGAACGTGTCGAGGAAGGCGCGAAGGTTGTTGGCCGCGCGCGCGTACTGCTCGGCTCGCATGGGCCGCACCGTATCGACCCCCGCGGCCCGTAGTCAGTTCCCACACTGTTAGCGCTGGCCCGCGTTGCTGCCCTCTGCAATGAGCCAACTGGCGAAGGCAGCAACGCCTGCGGGATCAGGGCTGTACGCAACGGGGTAGAACGGCAGCCGCTTGTATCCAGGGAACGCCTCTGCGATCCGCGAGTCCATCTCGTCGACTCGGTCCTCAGGGATGACGGACTCTAAGAAATAGCCACGGTTCACCGTCATCTGGCCGTCCTTGTAGAGGACGAAGATGCTGGTCTTCGTGGGCGACGATGGGTCGTAGGGATAGTCAAGAGACACAGAGGCCGAGCCGGGGTTGAACCGGAGGAAGCCTCTGTCCCGAGCCTCCCAATCGTTGAGGATCGCGGTTGCACTCGGTTGGAACGCCGATGCGCATTGTGAGACAAACGCATCCTTCGAGCCTGGGCTCCTCCCTCCCGGCGCCTGAGCGGCCTGAACCTCCACGAGCCAACGGTTAGGACTGGAGATGACGTTGAACGTCGGGACGTACGAAGCACCCACCTTGTTGATTCCAAGGCTGACCAGATAGACGGCAATGCCACCCTCGTCGACGCCCAGAGCCTCGAACGCCTTGTTGAGGTAGTCGGCGATGGCGACGAACTCTGACGCGTGGTCCTCGGCAACGACAACCAGAGCACGGCAATCGAGGGCAACGGCGTAGGCCAGTCCGCGCGTCAAGTGGTCGTGATCAACGCGCCGGTACTGGTTCTCGACTGCGATGTTCACGCCCGTCGCGGTGGTCATGAGGATGTCGAGGTAACGGTTGACTCCTGGCACCTGGGCTTCGATGGCGACCGTTGTGAGAGGCCCGAGGTCGAGGACGTCGCTCAACCAATCTGGATTCTCCGCCAGCCACGGGGTGAAGTCTCGCGCTTCGCCCGGCCAAACCGTCCGCACGTCGGCAGGCTCCGGACGCACGATGAGGTCCACTGGGCGAACTTCGGCCGTCATGACCCCCACTCTGCCTGAAAGAGGTTTCCCAACAGGCGATAACTGAACCGCGAACGGTGACGTGGCGCGTGCGAACGGTTCGGCGAGGTGCTCGAGACGGGGCGGGGGAGCGGTGCCTCGCATTGCGACCAGTTGCTCGCTCCGATCGGTCGGTGCCACAACAGGCAGTGGCGACCGCACTCAGAGCGTGTCTTGGGTGTCCTTCAACATTTCCAGTTCGAACGGAGTGAGTCGTCGTGGGGCATCGCCCAAATTGCGCAGGCGGTCCAGCACATCATCCAGATTCTGCGCCGTATCGAGGCCGAGCGTGCGCCGCAACTTCAACGTAGTGGCGGACGGCAGCCCGTACTCCTCTAGTACGGCAGTGAAGGGCGGTTGGAACAGGTTTTCGAGTTCGCCTGCAAACACGCCTGGATTCGTGGGGATCCGCCCAGAGTCAGCGAGGACGTCGGTCGCTAGCGCGCTGGCTGCTGTCAGCGCCGTGGGGATCTTGAATTGCGCCCAGTTCCTAGCGAAGTCAAGCGCATCTTCGATCGCCTCATTGACGTTGGTGCCACGACGTTCGATGTCCTGCCGTGCGAGGGCCGCCACGTCTCCGTCTTGAAAACGAAGCATGTTGACTCGTGCGCCCAACTGCGCTGCAGATCGCACAGTTCCGCTGGTTCCAGTCAGTCGGATCAGCAGTTCCCCTAGTTCGCGCATCTGGGGTGTCGTGGGGTACGCCGAAGACCAGTTCATGGCTGAGTACCACCGTTCGGGCTCAGCCGCGATCGCTTGAGCGGCCTCCAATTGCCTGCTCGGAGCGACACCCCGTTGGGCCTTGAGCGTCTCGACAGATACGAGGGTCTGGTCTAGATACGGCGCGATTCGCTCTCGACTCGCAGGAGTGAGTTCCTCGACTGGCAGTTGGAGGAGTACCTCGTCTGTCACTTGCGATGATTGCGATAGAACTGGGATGTCGACGTTGAGGTCGGCAGGTCGCGGTTCCGGATTGAATACGACGACGCGCCCGACGAAGTGCCGGAACATGCGACCGGAGCGTCCGCGAATGTTGCTGAACGTGAAGTAGTCGTACTTCCGCATTGCAATCGTGTGGTCGAGGACGACGACATTGCGGGCTGAGGTGTTGACTCCCTCGATGAGCGTGCTTGTGACAAGCAGAAACGGAAGCCGTCCTTCGTTGAACAGCCGCACGATGTGATGGCCAAGGGCACGCGGCAAGCGGCCGTGGTGGATGCCTATGCCGGCACGGAGGGCTTTCGCGACGATCCAGTCTGGGTGGTACGTGTCGCCGACCCAGTCGGCGGCATCATCCAAGTCCTCCCCACCGGATATGTCTCGGTCGAGCAGCCATTCCGCGACGTCACGAAGTCGCTTCGGGGAGCGGCAGTAGATGAGTGTCCCCGGACCAATGTCCCTGCACACCTGTGCAAGAGCGTCGGGGAGTTGGGCAGCCTTGACATTTATTCGCTCGACGTCGGTAGCGACGGTCGTGAAGCCAGTGCTCACGAAGGTGGCTCGAAGTTTCTGGCCGGATACCGCTTCCAGCGCGGTGATGTTCGGCCCCAGCAGGTAGAACTGCGCGTCTGATCGCAAGAGGAGGTCCAGGGCGATGTTCAGTTGACTGGAACGCTCATCGCTGTGCGCGGGATCCAACTTGTAGAACTCATCAATCACGAAGAAGTCGAGGCGTGGCATATCCCGCAACTCAAGTAGGCGTTCTTGAGTCATGACGATCAGATTCCTGTCCCCGAAGGACTGGGAACCGTGAGTGATGATCTTGTAGTCGGTCTTGAGGCGGGACAGTCGACGCCTGACCTCATCCATGAGCGCGATTGTTGGCACAATAACGGCCGCGTTCGTTATGTCCGCTGCATCAAGGAACGCGTCTACAACGAGGCTCTTGCCGAAACTGGTCGGCGCTGAGAGGACGACGTTCTCACCCGCAAGCAGGCGCTCGTAAACCATCGCCTGCTCGGAGTGAAAAACAATGTTTCGGCCCAACGCCCCGTCGGGTCGATGCGCCTCGTATGCCAGTCGATCAGCGGTCGGCAGTTCGAGAACATCCCTCAGGTAGGGAAACAAGCCGTGCTGGCGAACCAGTCCTTGGAGAAGACCCTGAAGCGACGGCGGCACGCTCTCGCGCTGATCCAGAACACGGATCAGGAGGTCGCGGGCGAGGTTGCTGTCATCGAACGCTGTCTGCCGGCCTAGCGCGGCCAAGACGTCAAAGGCATTTGTATGTCCCAGGTCGCCGGACAGAATGACGCGCCGCGCCTCGGCGAGTGTTACACCCACCCGAGGAGTTCCTGGTCCAGTGCCTCTTTCAGCGTCTCCTTGTTGTGCATTGGTAGCAGAAAGAGGCGAACCGAGACGGGCAGGTCGGCGTCCAGCCCGGACTTGAACTTCAGCCAAGCCCGTCGCACTTCGACTTCGAGCGCATCGCGGTACTCCGGGCACATGTGGTCGTGGGCAGCGGTGGCCGGACTGTCATAGGTCACGAACACCGGAACCACGATCCGGTCGAAAACCTCGTCGAGCGATGTGTTCGGGTGCATGAGGAGTCGTAGTTCGTCGCCGTGCGGGTGGCTGTCGTCAATCTTGTCCGCGATGATCGCAAACTCATTCCGGAGGTAGTCGACCTTGAAGTGATCTTCCAAGTCCGAGAGAACACGATCGAGGGCTTTGCTCACGCTCTTGTAGAACTTGGCCTCGCCAAGCCAGAGTTCGAGGTCGCCCGCCTCAGTGTGTACGTAGTGGACAGCGTCGAAGCCCTTGTAGGTGTCGTTGTCTGCCGTCTTGAAGTAGACCTTGTTGATGACTGTGTCCGAGCCGTAGAACTGACGACACACGGCGTGGAGCAGGATTTCTCCGGGCAAGCCTCGGTCATTGCCATTGCCGAACGTCGCCTTGACTGCGCGACGCATGGTGTCCATTGCCCGTCCACGAGTAAGGGGACCGCTCTCTCCCGGCCGTAGGGCAAAATCCAGCACCCAATCGATGATGTGCCTGGCTAGCGCATCTGCTCTCCAGGATCGCCGCTCGTACCCGACGGTGAGGGCCGAGATGGGCGGATCAATCGCTTGAATATCCAGGGCCAGGTCGAGGAGGGCGACCGGAAGGTCATTCGGATCGGGCGCACACGCGCACCCGTGCCCTCCGGGCGCGGGTGCGCTTCGAATGCTCATGTCGACCCCAGGTGGATAACAACGGTGTAACTATGATAACGGCTCTCGTGTCCAGTTTGTGTACTTGTGAGCCCACGCGGGGGAGTTTCGCGTGGCAAGCAGTCCATCCCCGCTCGCCGGCGGCTAGGCTCCGCGGCATGGGTGACCTGAACCTGCGTGAGCGGTTCGCCCTATTTCTCGCTTATCCGGAGAAATGCGTCTGGTGTGGTCGACCGATCACCTTCGCCACCTTCGAGGTTGAGCATCTCATCCCGCGCTCGCTGGAGGGGGATGAACGGGCCGAGGTTCTGAGGCTGCATGGGCTGCCGAAGACGTTCGATCTGGAGAGCGTGGAGAACCTCGCTCCCTCTTGTCGGGAATGCAACGGCAGGAAGGGCAAAAGACACCCGCCGCAAGCCCCGATCATCGCCATGTTGCTTGCGGATGCGGCACATAAGGCCCCAGGCATTCGGGCCGCTGCTGACGGCGCGATGACGAAGGCGAAGGTAGAGAACGCATTTGGGGTCATCCTGGCGGCCGCGGGTCATGACGAGGCCGGCCCGGCTCTGCTCGAGACTGTTCAAGCGGGCCTGGATGACGTCGCCGCGGAGGTCGATCGGATCCAAACGGTGTTGCGTCAGCACGATGCCGCCGCTGGTGGGAGTGGCTCGGAGGTCGAGGTCGCGCTGCATCCGGCGCTGTCATTGCTGTTCCAGTCGGGCCGTTGGAAGGCGAGCCAGCGTCTCTCTGACAACGTGGTGGTCGTCCATGACGGCCAGGGCCTCGGAGGATATGTCGGAACGTCCTGGGCGTTCGCGTGCCCGCACTGCGGGAGCCACGGGCCTTGGAATGGAACGTGTTGCATGACCTGCGGGATGATGAGTGACCCGACTGACTGATCGGCTCGCGGCAGGTTTGCGCTCGTCTGGGACGCCGCGACGTGGCGGCATGCGCGACTGCAGATCGAGTCGGAATCGTCCGCGGATGAGTTGTTCAATCATGACGCTCCGGCGAGCCACCTGCGCTGCGCGTCAGTTCGCAGATACTCAGCCGTGGGCGGTCACCGAAGGGCGCGCGTCGGCATCGCGTGGTGACGCACGGGCGATGTGCGGGCCTCCCGGGGACCGCTGACTGCTGCTTCGGATGACCGCCTCACCCGCGACCACGGCAGAACGGTCGTCCAGCCCAAGGGTCAATCGAGCCACGCGGAGGGGCCAGCGCGGCCTGCGTCGATCTGCGTCACCGCCCCTTGGGCTCCGGCTCATATGCCGTAATCCACTTCTCGGAGGTGCGCGGCTGTCCGTCGTCGTCGGAGAAGTGGAGACGCTGGCGGACCTTGACCACGATCTGGTTCCGAGCATTGAGCCGGTTGCCCGCGCCAGCGGGGCGAACGGCCACCTTGGTTAGTCGCTCAAGGACGTTGCGCTGTCCGGCGAGGTCGTCGTCACGGAACTCCTCAAGAGCGCGCGTCATGGCCTTCCGGTAGTCGGCATCCTCAGAGGGAGTCGTCGCCTTCTCGCGCAGGGTCTCGATCTTGAGGGCGAGGTCCGAGACGGCAGCCTCATATGCGTCCTCGCCAATGAGGCCACCGGTAAAGGATCGCGTGAGGACTTCCTGTCGCTTAGTCAGGGCCGCAATCTCGTCGCCAATGGCCTCCTCGGACTCCTCCGGCTCAACCTCAATGCCCAGCACGGAGCCGGGGAGGACGGTCTGAACCGTCGCCTCAAGGGCACGCTTCACGAGACTGTCGGCCTCCTCGCGGGGCACGGAGACGTGCCAGTCGCCACAGACGTAGGTCTCGCGGCCTCGCTTCACAGCGGCTCGCAGCGTGCCCTCACAGACAGAGCACGTCGCAATGCCAGTGAGCAGGTTCGCAGCCGTACGGCCCTGACGGCTCTTGCCGTTGTTCCTCTCCGGCGCATTGAGTTTCGCGTTCAGCAGGGTTGCCGTCGTCTCATCGAGGATCGGTTCCCACTGGCCCCGACCGAGCACGACACCATCGTGAACCACGAACCCAGCAAGGCGGGGGTTCGTCAGAACCCCCTTAACGCCACGGGGAGACCACGGCTTGTCGTCGCTCTTGTAGGGACTGGTGAGGCCCTTGGCAGCCCACTGGCGGCCAATCTCGGCGAGCGAAACGTCTCGGTCCAGCACGTCAGCGGCAGCCGCTCGAATGGCCTCTGCCTCCTCCTCAATGATCGAACCGTCCCGCTCATAGCCGAGCACCTTGACGCCAGCAAAGGGGCGACCCTCGGCGCGGCGCTGAGTGTGTTGGAGCCTCTGGCGAGCAGCCTTGCGCTCGACCTCCTGACGGGCCACTGCCGCCAGGATGCGAGCCACCATGCGACCCGTGTCATTGGTCAGGTCGATGTCGCCGGTAGCCGTGGCAACGGAGACGTTGTGCTTCTCGCAGAGCAGGATCAACTTCTCAAGGTCGGCCATGTTCCGGGTGAGCCGGTCGAGGTGGAAGGCGACCACCACGTCAACCTCTCCGGCCTCGATGAGCGCCAGGACTCGGAGCCATGCGGGACGTTCCTTCTCCGTGTACGCGGAGATAGACACGTCGGCCTCCGTGCCGACGTACTCCCAACGCTTGAACTCGATGAGCCTCTTACACTCGTCCTCTTGCCGCGCGTTGGACTTGCCTTCGCCGGTCCGGTCGAGACTGGCCCGCGTGTAGATCACTGCCCGCATGTTCGCTCCTCCGTGGCGGTCTCTCAAACCGTACACGTTGGAGCACGCGTTCCGTGGTCCGGCCAAGGTGCTCGACCGGT
>NZ_JANINT010000034.1:25231-59537 GCF_024509035.1 Nocardioides sp.
CCCTGCCGGGTTCCCGATGGGCGGGATCCCGAGCCGGGTCGTGCATCCTGGTCCCATGGCGCTCCACATCACCGGCGACGAGCACGCAGACCAGGTCCTGACCGATGACCCGTTTGCTGTTCTCGTTGGCATGATGCTTGACCAGCAGTACCCGATGGAGCACGCGTTCCGTGGTCCGGCCAAGGTGCTCGACCGGTTCGGCAGCCTCGAGCCGGCGCGGATCGCGGCCGCCGATCCGGATGAGTTCGCCGCGCTGTGCAGCACGCCGCCGGCGATCCACCGGTTCCCGGGCTCGATGGCGCGGCGGCTGCAGGAGCTGGCGGCCCTGGTCGAGGAGCGGTACGACGGCGACGCGGAGCGGCTGTGGACCGAGGCGGCCAGCGGCAAGGAGCTGCTGGCCCGGGTGATGGAGCTGCCGGGGTTCGGCAAGCAGAAGGCGCAGATCTTCGTCGCGCTGCTGGCCAAGCAGCTCGGCGTACGCCCCGACGGGTGGGAGGCTGCGGTCGGCGCCTATGCCGAGCCCGGCTACCGCTCGGTGGCCGACGTCGTCGACGCCGACTCCCTGCACAAGGTGCGCGACTACAAGAAGCAGAAGAAGGCGGCGGCGAAGGCCGCCTCGGCCTGAGCGCCTGGGCCGGTTGGCTAGACCACCTCGGACCTACTCGCGAGTCACCGCGATCTGCACCTAGCGTCACGGGCGGCGAGCCTGGAGATCGACCGAGTTCCCCTCCCACAGGATCCGTCCTCTCGGGGCGCCGCCGGGCCCCGTCGACCTGCGGTCGGCGGGGCTCTTCGCGTCCCGGCCGCGAGCGCCGCTGCGCCGGGGCGCCCAGATCTGGGGGGATTGCCGGTATCTCAGGACCCCCGTGGCAGAATGAACGCCGCGGCTCTTGACGTTACCGGGCTTCGCCGCGCCCCGATCCTGGTCCACCGTCGTTGACGAGAGGTGTTCGTGTCCTCGAACGCGCGCAAGCTGCTCCCCGCCGAGGTGCTCACGCACCCTGCCGTCGTCACCCTCATCGAGCGAGGTACGCCGACCGGCAGCATCACTCCGGAGGAGGTGCGCCGGGCCAGTGAGGACGCGGCCGTCGAGCCTCGCCACCTCAAGGCGCTGCTGGCGCACCTGAGCTCGCTCGGCATCGCCGTGCAGATCCCGGCCGGCGGCCGTGCGGTCGCCGCGACATCGGCGCGCAAGACCACCACGGCCAAGACGGCGACGAAGAAGGCCGCGGCGCCCGCCAAGAAGGCCGCCGCCAAGCCGGCCGCCAGCGCGGGTGCGACCAAGACCGCGACCAAGACCGCGGCCAAGAAGGCCGCTGCCACCGAGGCCGTCGCCGTCGACGAGGCGACCGTCGTGGTCGGCCCCGACGGCAAGAAGGTCCTCCCGGACATCTCCGACGAGCAGTTCGAGCAGGACGTCGTCGCCGACCCCACCATCAAGGAGGACGAGGAGGAGGCCACGGCCACCACCTCGTTCGTCGTCTCCGCCGCCGACGACACCGACGAGCCCGCGCAGCAGGTCATGGTCGCGGGCGCGACCGCCGACCCGGTCAAGGACTACCTCAAGCAGATCGGCAAGGTCCCGCTGCTCAACGCCGAGATGGAGGTCGAGCTCGCCAAGCGGATCGAGGCCGGCCTGTTCTCGGAGGAGAAGCTCGCCAAGGGCGGCAAGATCACCCCGAAGCTCCAGGAGGAGCTCGAGTGGATCGCCGAGGACGGCCGACGCGCCAAGAACCACCTCCTCGAGGCCAACCTGCGCCTCGTGGTCTCCCTGGCCAAGCGCTACACCGGCCGCGGCATGCTCTTCCTGGACCTGATCCAGGAGGGCAACCTCGGTCTGATCCGTGCGGTCGAGAAGTTCGACTACACCAAGGGCTACAAGTTCTCGACCTACGCGACGTGGTGGATCCGCCAGGCGATCACCCGCGCGATGGCCGACCAGGCGCGCACGATCCGCATCCCCGTGCACATGGTCGAGGTCATCAACAAGCTCGCCCGTGTCCAGCGCCAGATGCTCCAGGACCTGGGCCGCGAGCCCACCCCGGAGGAGCTGGCCAAGGAGCTCGACATGACCCCCGAGAAGGTCATCGAGGTCCAGAAGTACGGCCGCGAGCCGATCTCGTTGCACACCCCGCTCGGCGAGGACGGCGACTCCGAGTTCGGCGACCTCATCGAGGACTCCGAGGCGATCGTCCCGGCCGACGCCGTGTCGTTCACGCTGCTGCAGGAGCAGCTGCACGCCGTCCTCGACACGCTCTCCGAGCGCGAGGCGGGCGTGGTCAGCATGCGGTTCGGCCTCACCGACGGCCAGCCCAAGACCCTCGACGAGATCGGCAAGGTCTACGGCGTGACCCGCGAGCGGATCCGCCAGATCGAGTCCAAGACGATGTCCAAGCTGCGTCACCCGTCGCGCTCCCAGGTGCTGCGCGACTACCTGGACTGAGCTCCCGCGGGGCAGTGCCGCCGGCGGGCTTGCAACCTTTCCCGCCGGTCGGTTGTCTGAGAGGCATGCACCTCACCTCTCGGACCAGCTCCCGGATCGTCTCTCTGACCCTCGCCCCGGTGGCGCTCGCCACCGCCCTGCTCGGCGCGGCGCTCGCACCGGCCTCGGCCGAGCGGGCGTCGTACGCCGACCCCGACAAGGACAGCGGCTACTCGCTCAACGACCTGCGGCGGGTGGCGGTGAACCATGACGCCGACCGGTTCAGCGTGCGCGTGAAGGTCGTCGACCTGCGACGTCGGTCGGAGGCCGGACCGGCGGGCCTCACGATCCGGGTCGACACCCGGTCGGGCCGCTCGGGTCCGGAGTACCGGCTCACGACCGGTCTCTACTCCGGCACCGACTACCAGCTCATGCGCGTGCGCGGCGGCAAGGCCGTGGGGGACCCGCTGTCCTGCGACCACACCGTCCGGCTCGGCTTCGCGGCCGACGTCGTGCGGTTCTCGGCCGACCGCGCCTGCCTCGGCTCCCCGGCTCGCGCGCGCGTCTCGGTGAAGATGACCGACCTGTACGACGGCTCGCACCCCGTCACCGACTGGCTCGGCGCGCCCGGCTCCTGGACGTCCTGGCTCGCGGCGGGCTGAGGGTCCTAGCCGGCCGCGACCAGCGCGACGGCGCACGCGCACAACGCGAGGCCGACGCCCTGGGCGCGATGGACGTGCTCGCGCAGCACGGTGGCCGCGAGCAGCACCGTGAACGCCGGGTAGAGCGAGGTGACCACCGAGGTCACGGTCAGGTAGCCGCCCTGGGTGGCGACGAGGAAGGCCCCCGTGGCGAGCGCGCCGAGGCTGCCGCTGAGCATGCCGCCGGCGGCGTAGCGGTTGCGCGGGACCCAGTCGCGGCGCAGGAGGATCGCGACGGCGACGATCGCCACGCCCGCGACGAGCTGGTTGAGGGCCAGCGGCAAGAAGCCGGCCTCCTCGGGGATCTGGGCGAGCGCGGCGAACAGCGTGCCGAACCCCAGGCCGGCGAGGATCCCGTCGAGCAGGCCGGAGCCACCCGGGGAGGCCGTCTCGGCCGGCTCACGGGAGACCAGCCAGATCGCCGGCAGCGCGAGCACGATGCCCACCCACACCAGCTGGCCGGGGCGCTCGCCCGTGCCGACGCCGACGGCCACCGGCACGAGGACCGACCCGACGGCCGAGACCGGGGCGACCACGCCCATCCGGCCCGACGACAGGCCGCGGTAGAGGAACGCCGTACCGAACCCGTTGCCGAGGCCCGCGAGGAGGCTCCAGGCGAGGTCGGTGCCGGTGGGGGAGCCGTCGGTGACGAGGACGAGGAGCAGCACGAGCGTGCCGCCGGTGACCTGGCCGACGAGCGAGACCGCCCAGGCGCCACCACGTCGGGAGAAGATGCCGCCGTTGAAGTCGCTGAGCCCGTAGGCCACCGCGGCGAGCAGGGACAGCAGGATCGGCATCAGGTCGCCACCACGCCGACCACCCAGGCGAGGGTCGCGGCGAGCGCCGCGGCCAGCTCGATGAGGATGCTCAGGCCCACGGCCTTGAGCGAGTGCACCGTGGACGGCCAGGCCTGGGCGGATCCGACCCGGCGCAGCTCGGCGAGGTAGACGCCCAGCACGAAGCCCAGGACCAGCCCGACGACCGGCACGACGAAGAACCCGACGACGCCGAGCAGCGCGCCGACCCACTGGGTGGAGGCCGGGATGCCCGCGCTCTGGAGGCGCCGGCCGGGCAGCAGGTACTTCACCACGGTTCCGGCGGCCAGGATCGCGACCGCGACGGCGAGGACGAGCCAGCCGGCGGTCTCGCCGACCGACCAGGCCCACACGAGGATCGCCGCGCCGACCAGAGCAGTGCCGGGCAGGATCGGCACCACGATCCCGACCAGCCCGACCGCGATCGCCAGGGCGACGAGGATCTCGGTCGAGCTCATGGCCCGAACCCTGTCACAGATGCACCGCGGCCCCGGACAGGTGTCCGGGGCCGCGGTGAGAGGTCTGCGTTGTCGGCGTCCTCAGCGCTCGCCCTCGGGGGCGTTGGCCGGGGTGCCGGAGAGCTTGTGGGTCTCGTCGACGACGTTCACGGCGATCTCCTTGAGCTTGTCACCGTGCTCACGGGCGTGGTGGGCGCAGAAGAGCAGCTCACCGCCCGACTGGAGCTCTACGCGAAGGTAGGCCTGGGCTCCGCAACGGTCGCAACGGTCCGCCGCGCTCAGCGCGGCGGTGCTGGGGGCAACTGCAGTGGTCACATCGGCCTCATTTCTCTTCTGCCTCGGTGTCTGGCACAACGTAGCGGCGGGCTCCAAGATTCCCGGTCCTGCGTGGTGTCCGACACCTCATCCAATCACGTTCACACTTCCCTCTTCGGCCGATTTCCATGCCTTGGGAGACATCGAAGGGACCTCGTCGGGAAAACGACGAACACTCGAGAGTGTGACGCCGGTGTGGGCCCGGACGTTGCGGAAGCGATCACCCGAGAACCGATCGTGTCCACATCGTGACGTGCGCCACGGTGCTGCTCTGCTGTTGAACTGGTTGCTGTCGAGCTGGAGTGCTGCTGCGCGGATGGTGCTCGGGGAAGTGCTGACCACGGTAGCCGCGGGCCAGCCGCCGCCCCCGCAGGCGAGCCTTCACCGACCTCCGGCGTGTCGCAGGTAGATTCGACACCCAGACCCGCACGGATTTCATCCGGCCCGAGACTCGAGCACCCAGACCCGAGCCGGCACGACCAGGAGCCCACGATCGACAACACGTACAACGCAGCGCACCTCCTCGTCCTCGAGGGCCTGGAGGCGGTCCGCAAGCGTCCCGGGATGTACATCGGCTCGACCGACACCCGCGGCCTGATGCACTGCCTGTGGGAGATCATCGACAACGGCGTCGACGAGGCGCTCGGTGGCCACGCGACCCACGTCGAGGTGACCTTGCACCCCGACGGCTCGGCCGAGGTCTACGACGACGGCCGCGGCATCCCGACCGACAAGGAGCCCAAGACGGGCCTCCCGGGCGTCGAGGTCGTGGCCACCAAGCTGCACGCCGGCGGCAAGTTCGGCGGCGGCTCGTACGTCGCGACCGGTGGTCTGCACGGTGTCGGCCTCTCGGTCGTCAACGCGCTCGCGACGCGGATGGACATCGACGTCGACCGCTCGCCCGCCCGGCAGGGCATCTCGTTCCGGCGCGGCGTCCCGGGTGTGTTCGCCGGGGAGGGACCCGAGGCCGACTTCGAGCCGCGCTCCGGCCTGACCCGCAAGGGCAGCCGGGTCGCCAAGGGCCGGTCCGGCACTCGCATCGTGTTCTGGCCCGACCGCCAGATCTTCACCAAGGACGCCCAGTTCGTCTACGAGGACCTGATCGGGCGCGCTCGGCAGACCTCGTTCATCGTCCCCGGCCTCGAGCTGGTCATCCGCGACCTGCGCGGCCCCGACCCCGTCGAGGAGAAGTTCCGCCACGACGGCGGCATCGCGGAGTTCGCCGACTTCCTCGCCCCCGACGAGCCGGTCACCGACATCCTGCGGCTCCAGGGCACCGAGACGTTCACCGAGACGGTGCCGCTGCTGGACGAGAAGGGTCAGATGACCCCTCAGGAGGTCGAGCGCGAGCTGCACGTCGACGTGGCACTGCGCTGGGGCACCGGCTACGACACCGTGGTCCGCTCGTTCGTCAACGTGATCGCGACGCCCAAGGGCGGCACCCACGTCAGCGGGTTCGAGCAGGCCGTGACGCGCACGTTCAACGACGTGATGAAGTCCGCGAAGGTCCTCAAGGTCAACGACGACGACGTCATCAAGGACGACGTGCTCGAGGGCATGACGGCCGTCGTCACGGTGCGGCTCGCCGAGCCCCAGTTCGAGGGGCAGACCAAGGAGATCCTCGGCACGCCGGCGGCGCGCACCGTCGTGCGCCGCGTGGTCGCTGCGGAGCTGAAGAAGTTCCTCACCTCGACCAAGCGCGCCGAGAAGGCCCAGGCCAAGCTCGTCATGGAGAAGGTCGCGGGCGCCGCCAAGACGCGGCTCGCGGCCCGTCAGCACAAGGAGACCCAGCGCCGCAAGAACGCGCTGGAGTCCTCGGCGCTGCCCTCCAAGCTCGCCGACTGCCGGGCCGCCGACAACGACCGCAGCGAGCTGTTCATCGTCGAGGGTGACTCCGCGCTCGGCACAGCCAAGCTGGCCCGCAACTCCGAGTTCCAGGCGCTGCTGCCGATCCGGGGCAAGATCCTCAACGTCCAGAAGGCCTCGGTCGGCGACATGCTCAAGAACGCCGAGTGCGCCTCGATCATCCAGGTGGTCGGCGCGGGGTCGGGCCGCACGTTCGACATCGACGCGCGCCGCTACGGCCGGATCATCTTCATGGCCGACGCCGACAGCGACGGCGCCCACATCCGGTGCCTGCTGGCGACGCTGTTCTACAAGTACATGCCGGAGCTGATCCAGGAGGGCCGCGTCTACACGGCGGTGCCGCCCCTGCACCGCGTGGAGATCTCCAACCCCAAGAAGGGCATGGACAAGTACGTCTACACCTACTCCGACGACGAGCTGCAGCGAAAGCTCGCCGAGCTGAAGAAGAAGGGCGTGCGCTGGAAGGACCCGGTGCAGCGCTACAAGGGTCTCGGCGAGATGGACGCCGACCAGCTCGCGGAGACCACGATGGACCCGCGCCACCGCACGCTGCGCCGCATCACGATCGACAACGCCGAGGAGGCCGCGCACGTCTTCGAGCTGCTCATGGGCTCCGACGTCGCGCCGCGCAAGGAGTTCATCGTGCAGGGCGCCTACGAGGTCGACGTCGAGACGCTGGACGCCTGAGTGTGACGACCGCCCCCGGGCCGGAGGATCCGGCCGGCTCCCGGCCCCCGGTCGACCCGGACATCGACCTGCACGTCCCGGGACAGCGGGTCGAGTGGCACCGGCACCGCAACGTGTTGCCGGCGATCGCCGCCGGCGGGATGGTGGGGGCGAGTGCGCGGTACGCCGCCGGCCGGGTGTGGCCCACGAGCGGCCACGACCTGCCCTGGACGGTCCTGGGGGTGAACGCGGTCGGGTGCCTGCTCATCGGGGCGCTCATGGTCGCGGTCGTCGAGGTCGGCGGCACCCATCCGCTGCTGCGCCCGTTCGTCGGGGTGGGGGTGTTGGGCGGGTTCACCACCTTCTCGACGTACGCCGTCGACGTGGTCTCGCTGGTGGACGCCGGCCATCCCGGGCGGGCGCTCGCCTATGCGGCGCTCACCCTGGTGGTGGCGCTCGCCGCCGTGGCCGCGGGGGTGGCAGCCGGCCGGGTGGTCGCCGCACGACATGAGGAGCGGACCGCATGACGTTCGTCTGGGTCTGTCTCGGGGCCGCCGTGGGGGCGCCGGGTCGCTACCTCCTCGACCGGGCCGTCCAAGCCCGCCACGACAGCGTGATGCCGTGGGGGACGATGCTGGTCAACGTGATCGGCTCGCTCGCGCTCGGGCTGCTGGTCGGGCTGTCGACCGGGAGCGACGTCCCGGACGCAGTCATGCTGACGCTGGGCACGGGGCTCTGCGGTGCACTGACGACGTACAGCACCTTCGGCTACGAGACGTTCCGTCTGTTCGAGGACGGAGCACGCCTCTATGCCGTGCTCAACGTGTGCCTGAGCCTGGTGGCCGGGCTCGGCGCCGCGGCGCTCGGCTACGTGGTCGGGCTCGGGTTCTGACGATCCCTGGTTGAAATATGGACCTTCGGCCCCCGGATCCGGTCCGGGCGGCCCCCGTCGCCGGCCGGCCGCCCGCATAGGGTCGTCCCCGTGTGCACCAGCGTCTACGTGGCCTCCGTCGAGGGCTCGACCGGCAAGTCCGCGATCGCCCTGGGCGTGCTCGACGCCTTGTCGCGGCGGGTCGAGCGGGTCGGCGTCTTCCGACCGATCGTCCGCAACGACCTGGCGACCGCGCGGGGGGAGCGGGACTACGTCCTCGACCTGCTGACGGGCCACGAGGCGGTCACCCTCGACTACGACGAGTGCACCGGCGTGACGTACGACGACGTGCACGCCGACCCGGTCGCCGCGCTCGACACGATCGTGGAGCGCTACCACCGCGTGGCCGAGCGCTGCGACGCCGTCGTGGTCGTCGGCTCGGACTACACCGACGTCGCCACCCCGACCGAGCTGTCCTACAACGCCCGGATCGCGGCCAACCTGAGCTCGCCGATCCTGCTGGTGCTCAACGGCAAGGAGCGCACGCCGATCGACCTGGTCACGCTCGCCGACATCGCGACGTCGGCGATCACGGCCAACCACGCCACGCTGTTCGCGATCGTCGCGAACCGCGTGACGCACCCCGACCCCACCGAGGTGGTCGCGGCCCTCGGCTCGGAGTCGGTGCCGGCGTACGCGCTTCCCTACGACCCGCTGCTCTCGGCGCCGTCGACGGCCGACCTGATGCCGGCCGTCGACGGGACGCTGGTCTCGGGTGATCCGACGATGCTCGACCGCGAGGTGCTCGGCCTGCTCGTCGCGGGGATGACGATGCCCAACGTGCTCGACCGGCTCTTCGACGGAGCCGTGGTGGTCACGGCGGGCGACCGGCCCGAGGTGGTCCTCGGCGTGCTGATGGCGCACGTGTCCGCCAACTTCCCGCAGGTGGCCGCGATCGTGCTCAACGGCGGGATCGACCTGCCGCCCCAGGTCGCGCGCCTGCTCGAGGGCATCGGGTCGACGCTGCCGATCGTGGCGACCGACCTCGCCACTCAGGAGACCTCCGCCGCGCTGAGCTCGGTGCGGGGCCGGCTCACCGCGAGCTCGTCGCGCAAGATCGCCGCCGCGCTGGCGCTGTTCGCCCAGCACGTCGACGGTGTGGGCCTGCTCGACCGCCTGGACGTCTCGCGGACCACCGCCGTCACCCCGCTGATGTTCGAGCACCAGCTCGTCGACGACGCGACCAGCCGCCCGCAGCACATCGTGCTCCCGGAGGGGGAGGAGGAGCGGGTGCTCCGCGCCGCCGACCTCCTGCTGCGCCGGGGCGTCGCCGACCTGACCCTGCTCGGCGACCCGATCCGGATCAGCGCGCTGGCTGCCGGCATCGGCGTGGACGTGTCCGCCGCGACGCTGCTGGACCCGCGGACCTCCGACCTGGCCGACGAGTTCGCCGAGGAGTACTACCAGCGCCGCAAGCACCGCGGCCTGGAGCGTGCCGACGCGCTCGCCCGGGTGCGCGACGAGTCCTACTTCGGCACCCTCATGGTCGAGCTGGGGCACGCCGACGGCATGGTGTCGGGCGCGATCCACACGACGGCCCACACGATCCGGCCGGCCCTCGAGGTCGTCCGCACCGTGCCGGGCGTCTCGGTCGTGTCCTCGGTGTTCTTCATGTGCCTGGAGAACCAGGTCCTCGTCTACGGCGACTGCGCGGTCAACCCCGACCCGACCGCCGAGCAGCTCGCCGACATCGCCGTCTCCTCGGCGGCCACCGCCGCGGCGTTCGGCATCGAGCCGCGGGTCGCGATGCTGTCCTACTCCACCGGCTCCTCGGGTGCCGGCAGCGACGTCGAGAAGGTCTCGGCCGCGACGGCGCTCGTGCGCGAACGGGCGCCGGAGCTGCTCGTCGAGGGCCCGATCCAGTACGACGCGGCCATCGACCCCACGGTCGCGCGCACCAAGCTGCCGGACTCGCCGGTCGCCGGCCGGGCCACGGTCTTCGTCTTCCCCGACCTCAACACCGGCAACAACACCTACAAGGCGGTCCAGCGCTCTGCCGGGGCCGTCGCCATCGGCCCGGTCCTGCAGGGGCTGCGCAAGCCGGTCAACGACCTCTCCCGTGGCGCCACCGTGCGTGACATCGTCAACACGGTGGCGATCACCGCCATCCAGGCCCAGCAGCTGAAGGAGACCCCCGCGTGAGCGCGCTCGTCCTGGTCATCAACGCGGGGTCGTCCTCGCTCAAGTACAGCCTGCTCGACGCCGAGACCGGCGAGAGCCAGGCCGTCGGCCTCGCGGAGCGCATCGCGGACTCCTCCGGCGCGAGCGGCATCCTCAGCCACACCGGTCCCGACGGCGTCAAGCACCGCCAGGAGCTGGCCCTGCCCTCGCACGAGGACGCGCTGCGCGCCGCGCTCGGCGCGTTCGAGGCCCACGGACCGTCGCTGGACGACGTCGAGATCGCCGCGGTCGGCCACCGGGTCGTGCACGGCGGTGCGCGGTTCTCCGAGCCCGTGCTCGTCGACGACGCCGTCCTCGCCGCCGTCCGCGACCTCGTGCCGCTCGCTCCGCTCCACAACCCCGCGAACCTTGAGGGCCTCGAGGTCGCCCGCCGGATCTTCGAGACGGTGCCGCACGTCGCGGTCTTCGACACCGCCTTCCACCAGACCCTGCCCGAGCGGGCCTACACCTACGCCGTGCCGCTCGAGTGGCGCGACGAGCACCGGATCCGTCGCTACGGCTTCCACGGCACCTCGCACAAGTTCGTCTCGGGTGAGGCGGCCCGGCTGCTCGGGCGGCCCGTGGAGTCGGTGAACTCGATCGTGCTGCACCTCGGCAACGGAGCGTCGGCCACTGCGGTGGCCGGCGGCCGGTCCGTCGACACGTCGATGGGAGTCACCCCGCTGGAGGGCCTCGTGATGGGGACCCGGTCCGGTGACGTCGACCCGGCGCTGCACGCACACGTGCACCGGCAGTGGGGCTGGTCGCTGGAGCAGATCGACGACGCGCTCAACCGCGACTCGGGCGTCAAGGGCCTGCTCGGTGAGAGCGACATGCGCGCGCTCGAGCGCCGCCTGGCGGAGGGCGACCCGCGGGCCCGGCTCGCGATGGACGTCTACTGCTACCGGCTGCGCAAGTACGTCGGCGCCTACTACGCCGTGCTCGGCCGCGTCGACGCGATCGTCTTCACCGGCGGCATCGGCGAGCACGACCCCGGCGTCCGCGCCCAGGCGCTCGAGGGACTGGAGCGACTCGGCATCCGCATCGACGCCGAGGCCAACCGCGCCCAGGGCTCGGGCGCCTTCACGGTCTCGGCGCACGACAGCGAGGTCGCGGTCCTGGTGGTGCCCACCAACGAGGAGTGGGAGATCGCCCGGGAGTCGCTCGCCGTGGTGCGCGGTCAGGACGACTGAGCGCACCAGCCGCCGGTCAGTCGACGGGGTTGAGCAGCCCCGTGTCGACGTCGTAGATGAACCCGCCGACCTTGACGGAGTCGGGGATGAGCGGGTGCGAGACGACCTTGTGGATGTCGTCGGCCAGGGCCGCGTGCTGGTCGGGCACCATGCTGAAGGTCTGCCACGAGACGTCCTGGCCGGCGGAGGCGCCGACCTTCTCGCGGACCTGCTCGAGCGTCGAGGAGGCCATCGCGCAGCGGGTGTGCGGGATCACCAGGATCCGCTGGACGTTGAGCAGGTGGACACCCAGCACCAGTGCCTCGAGGGCCTGGTCGGTGACCCGGCCGCCGGGGTTGCGGAAGATCTTGGCGTCGCCCGGCTCGAGCCCGAGCATGCCGAGGGGGTCGATGCGCGAGTCCATGCAGGTCACGATGGCGACGCCCGCACGGGCGACGCCGTCGAAGCCGGCGAGCTCGAAGTGCGAGGCGAAGTCGCGGTTGGCGGCGAGCAGGTCGTCGAAGTCCGAGGTAGCCACGGACCGGAGGGTAACGGACCGGTTCAACCGGCGGAGCGGAGCAGCTCGCTCGTCGAGACGGCCCGCGTGGCAGCGCCGCGGAACACCACGAGCGCAGCCAGTCCCGCGACGACCGCGCACACGGCCGCGCCCGCGAACACCGTGTGCTCCTGGGCGATCCCGGCCGACTTGAGGAGGTCGGTGAACTCCGCGCACCGGGTCCGCCCGTCGCACACCTCCCGTGCCGAGGGCAGGTCGCCCTGCTCGGCGTAGTAGCGCCGCAACCCGAGCGTGGTCAGCGCGGAGATGCCCACGAGCATCCCCACCATGCGTGCGACGACCACGAACGCGCTCGCCAGGCCGTGCACGTCGTCGTCGGTGCTGGCCAGCACCGCGGCGTTCACGGGCGCCAGCGCCAGGCCGAACCCGAAGCCGCCGAGCACCAGCGGCGCGGTCGCGATCGGGTGGTCGAGCGCCTGGAGGCCCCAGGTCGCCATCCACGCGAACCCGCCGGCCGCGCAGGCCATCCCGGCGGCGGTCACCACGCCGGCGCTCACCGCTCGGGTGAGGTAGCCCCCGAGGACCGCGCCGACCGGGAGGGCGACCAGGAACCGCACCAGCACCAGCGCCGCCATCAGCTGGGAGTCGGGGTAGACGGTCGTGCGTGCGAAGAGCGGGATGTCGATGAGGGCGGCGATCAGCGCAGCCCCGACGAAGAAGCTGACGAGCATCGCTCCCCACGCCGGGCGTCGCCGCAGGGTGCCCGTCGGCACGAGGGGTGCCGGCGCGCGGCGGAGGTGGACGACGAACGCCGCGGTGGCGAACGCCGCGCCGAGGAGGTACCAGACGCCCTGGTCGGAGAACACCTGCACCTTGGGGTCGGCGGTGGCGAAGGCCAGGATCACGCCGGCCAGCGCGAGCGCGAGGAACAGCGCGCCGAGCAGGTCGGCCTCGCGCAGGGTGCGCACCCAGGCCCTCAGGTCGAGCAGCGGCCGGCGGGCGGTCAGGCTGCGGACCACGAGGAGGGCTGCCGCGCCGATGGTGACCAGGCCCAGGGGGGTCAGCCAGCGCCCGTCCCCGGCGACGGGGATGAACAGCTGCCCCCACGTCAGGTCGCGCATCAGCTGGCTGGGCTGCACGAACACCAGCGCTCCGGCCACGAGCGTCACCAGGGCGAGCAGGAGCCCGATCCAGTCCAACCTCACGTTGACCCGCCCGAAACTTTCGGGCGGGTCAACGTGGGAGAGGCGCCGGATCGCCGCGGCGAGGACCAGGCCGACCGCGACGTTGACGAGGAAGATCGCGCGCCAGTCGGCGACCGCGAGGACCAGCGCCCCGAAGAGCGGGCCGAGCACGCTGCCGAGCTCCTGGACCGCGGAGACGACGCCGAGCGGCACGCCGCGGCGCTCGGCGGGGTAGAGGTCGGCGACCAGTGCGAGCGTGGCCGGCACCAGCCCGCCGCCGCCCACGCCCTGGAGGAAGCGCCCGGCCACCATCGAGGGCATGTCGTAGGCGAGCGTCGTGACCAGCGAGCCGAGGGCGAAGATGACCAGCGCGGTCACCAGCACCGGCACCCGGCCGCGCAGGTCGGCGATCCGGCCGATGAGCGGCAGCATCGCGACGTACCCGAGCAGGAAGCCGGAGATGATCGGTGCGGCCCGCTGCAGCTGGTCGACGGGCACGCCCGCGCTCGCCATCATGTCCGGCAGCGCGAGCACGACGACGTAGGTGTCGGCGGCGGCGAAGGCGACGGCCACGGCCGCGAGGGCGAGCAGCAGTCGCGGGGAGCCCATCAGCACCCCGTCACGGCGCCGCGATGTCCTTCTCGGTGCCGTAGTCCTCGAAGGTCACGGTGTAGGTCATCGCGTCGGAGTCTTGGTAGAAGACCCCGGTCAGGGCGGCGCTGCGCAGCTCGCCCTCGTCGGTCACGGTGTACGTCGCGTCGAACTCGCCCGAGGCGGTCGGGATGATGTTCGTGACGACGTCGGAGCCGACCGTGCCGGTGTACTCGGTGAGCACCTCGCTGTTGCCCTCGCCGCCGCGGACGCTCTCACCCTGCTCGAGGTCGGTCGTCGCCGGGAGCAGGGCGGAGAACCCCGCGTCGGGGCTCATCAGCGTGGCCGGGTCGGGGGCGCCGTACTCGGCCGGGTCGATGTCCTGCCACCCGGGCGTGAACGGCAGCTGCACGTAGACCTTCCGGTCCACCGCGACGACCGGCACCTCGAAGGCCTGCCCGGAGAGCCGGACCGTGAGCTTGCCGTCGAACGCCGGCGCGTGGGTGCCGACCCCCTCGGCCGACTCGACGCCGGTGACTCCGTCGGGCAGGTCGTCGGTCGTGAGCGTGATGCTCACGCCGCTGGTGTCGTCGAGGGCCTCCTTGGCCTGCGCGAGCGCCTCCTCGGGGCTGGCGCTGGGCGCGGCCTTCGAGTCGTCGCTGCACCCGGTCGCGGTGACCGACACGACGGTGAGGGCGACGGCGAGCAGCGCGGAGGCCGCGCGGTGGCGAGGGAGCACGGCGTCAGCCTTGCACACCGGCGGCGGCCGCGACGCGGCCGGCGACCGGGCCCGCGCACGCGGCGATCGGCTGGCTGCCGGGCACGCCAGAGCCGTCCCGGCGGCCGTTGGCCTCCGGGAGGTCGATCGGCGAGCCGCTCGAGGCCGCGGCCCGCGCGGGGGCGGCGCCGGCCCAGGCGAAGACCAGGGCGTCCTCGCCCTTGAGGAAGCGATGGCAGCGCACGCCACCGGTCGCACGGCCCTTGGGCGGGTACTCCGAGAACGGCGTCACCTTGACCGCTCCCGGCTCGGTGCCGGGAAGCGCCGTCGACGAGCCCGAGGCGGTCACGACGACCGACCCCTCCGGGGCGTCGGGGTCGACGACCCCGAACCAGGCGACGCGCTCGCCGGTGGCCAGGCGGATGCCGGCCATGCCGCCGCCCGAGCGGCCCTGCGGGCGCACGCTTGCCGCGCCGAAGTGCAGCAGCTGGGCGTCGGTGGTGATGAAGCAGAGCGTCTCGGCACCGGTGGTCAGCTCCACCGCGCCGACGACCTCGTCGCCGTCGGCGAGGCGGATGACCTCCCACTCGTCCTTGCCGAGGACCTCGGGGTTGACCCGCTTGACCGTGCCCTGCCGCGTGCCGAGCGCGAGCCCCGGGCCCTCGCCGGTGAGCGTGCACAGCCCGAGCAGCCGCTCGCCCGCCTCGAGGGACAGGATCTCGCTGACCGGCAGGCCGCCGGCCAGGTGCGGGTCGTTGGCGGTGTCGGGCAGCTGCGGGAGCTCCAGCACACCGATCTTGACCAGGCGTCCGGTGCTCGTCAGGCCGCCGACCTCGCCGCGCGCGGTCGCCCGCACGGCCGAGACGACCACGTCGTGGTTGGCCCGGCCGCCACCGCGTCCGGGCTGGTCGGCGGTGGCGGTGCGGGCCAGCAGCCCGCTGGAGGAGAGGTAGACGAAGCACGGGTCGTTGGCGACCTCGAGCGGCACGGCCGCCGCGGTCACGGCGGTGCCGGCGGACTCGAGCAGCACGGTGCGGCGCGGCGTGCCGTAGGTCTTGGCGACCTCGGCGAGCTCGTCGGAGACGACCTTCCACCGCAGCTTGTCGTCGTTGATGATCGCGTCGAGCTCCTCGATGGTGCGGCGCAGCTCGTCCTGCTCCTTCTCCAGCTCGAGGCGGGAGAACTTCGTCAGGCGGCGCAGCGGCATGTCGAGGATGTAGTCGGCCTGGGTCTCGCTGAGGTCGAAGACCGAGATCAGCCGCTCCTTGGCGGCGGCGGCGTTGTCGGAGGAGCGGATCAGCTGGATGACCTCGTCGATGTCGAGGATCGCGATCAGCAGACCCTCGACCAGGTGCAGCCGGTCGGCGGCCTTGCCGCGACGGAACACCGAGCGACGGCGTACGACGTCGAAGCGGTGGTCGAGGAAGACCTGGAGCATCTCCTTGAGGCTCAGCGTGCGGGGCTGGCCGTCGACCAGGGCGACCGCGTTGATGCCGAAGGTGTCCTCCATCGGCGTGTGCTTGTAGAGCTGCTCGAGCAGCGCCTCGGGGACGAACCCGTTCTTGACCTCGATCACCAGCCGCAGGCCGTTCTCGCGGTCGGTGAGGTCCTTCATGTCCGAGATGCCCTGCAGCTTCTTGCCCTGCACGAGGGTCTTGATGCGCTCGATGACCTTCTCGGTGCCGACGCCGTAGGGCAGCTCGGTCACCACGATGCCCTTGCGCCGGTTGGTGATCGACTCGACCCGGGCGGTGGCGCGCATCCGGAACGTGCCGCGGCCGGTCTCGTAGGCGTCGCGGATGCCCTCGAGCCCGACGATCTTGCCGCCGGTGGGCAGGTCGGGACCGGGGACGAAGCGCATCAGGTCGTCGACGGTCGCCGCCGGGTGGGTGATCAGGTGGCGCAGCGCCTGGACGACCTCGACCAGGTTGTGCGGGGCGCAGTTGGTCGCCATGCCGACCGCGATGCCGGTGGTGCCGTTGACCACCAGGCTCGGGATCGCGGCGGGCAGCACGACCGGCTCGAACTCGCGGCTGTCGTAGTTGGGCTTGAAGTCGACGGTGTCCTCGTCGATCGAGGCCGTCATCGCGACCGCCGGCGGTGCCATCCGGCACTCGGTGTAGCGCATCGCGGCGGGGGAGTCGTCGGGCGAGCCGAAGTTGCCGTGGCCGTCGATCATCGGCAGCCGCATCGACCACGGCTGGGCCAGGCGCACCAGCGCGTCGTAGATCGCGCCGTCGCCGTGGGGGTGGAGCCGACCCATGACCTCGCCGACGACGCGGGCGCTCTTGACGTGACCCCGGTCGGGGCGCAGGCCCATGTCGTTCATCGTGTAGAGGATCCGGCGCTGGACGGGCTTGAGCCCGTCGCGCGCGTCCGGGAGCGCGCGGGAGTAGATGACGGAGTAGGCGTACTCCAGGAACGACGACTCCATCTCCTGCTTGATGTCGGTGTCGAGGATGTGCTCCTCGAAGTCGTCGGGGAGCTCGTTCGTCGTCTTGCCGCGTGCCATGCCGGCGATTCTCCCAAGTGGCACCGACGGAAATGCCGCGGCCACGCCGTGGTCACCTGTCCGCGATAGATTTCCCACCGTGACCGACACCCAGGACGTGCCCGCGCCGCCCCAGCACTGGGAGGCCGACGTCCTGCTCCGCGACGGACGCACCGCGCACATCCGGCCGATCCGCGCCGAGGACCGCGAGGTCTTCGTCGAGTTCTACTCGCGCGTCTCCGACCAGTCGAAGTACTACCGCTTCTTCTCCCCGATGCCGCGGCTCTCCGAGCGCGACCTCGACCGGTTCACCAACGTCGACCACGTCGGCCGGGTGGCCTTCGTGCTGACCCTGCAGGACCAGATCATCGCCGTCGGCCGCTACGACCTCGTCAAGCCGGGGGAGGCCGAGGTCGCGTTCCTCGTCGAGGACCAGCACCAGGGCCGTGGCATCGCCCAGCTGCTGCTCGAGCACCTCGCCCAGGCCGGGCGCGAGCGCGGGATCGAGCGGTTCGTCGCGGAGGTGCTGCCCGACAACGCGCGGATGATCCAGACCTTCCGCGACGCCGGCTACCGCGTGGTGAGCGAGTACGACGAGGGCGTGCTGCAGCTGGAGTTCTCCATCGACCCCACCGACACCGCCATCGGTGTGATGATGAGCCGCGAGCACCGGGCCGAGTCCGCCTCGATCGAGAAGTTCTTCAACCCGCGCTCGGTCGCGGTCATCGGTGCCAGCCGCCGCCAGGAGACCATCGGGCAGGCGCTGGTGCGCAACCTGGTCCTGGGCGACTTCACGGGCCGGGTCTACGCCGTCAACCCGACCTCGAGCGCGGTGTCCGGCCTCCCGACGTACAAGTCCGTCGGCGACATCCCCGACGAGGTCGACGTCGCGATCGTGGCGGTGCCGGCCGAGGCGGTGCAGGACGTCGTGCTCGACTGCGCGGCCAAGGGCGTGCACGGGCTGGTCGTGATCTCCTCCGGCTTCGCCGAGACCGGCGAGGAGGGCCGGGTCCGCCAGCGCAAGCTGGTCGGGCTCTCCCGCTCCTACGGCCTGCGGCTGATCGGCCCCAACTGCCTGGGCATCATCAACACCGACGCGTCGGTCTCGCTCAACGCCTCGCTCTCCCCGCTGATGCCGCCGCGGGGTCGTGCCGGGTTCTTCTGCCAGTCCGGCGCGCTCGGCACCGCGATCCTCGAGAAGGTCTACAACCGCGGTCTGGGGCTCTCCACGTTCGTCAGCGCCGGCAACCGCGCCGACGTGTCGGGCAACGACCTGCTGCAGTACTGGGAGGAGGACGACTCCACCGAGGTCGTTCTGCTCTACCTGGAGTCGATCGGCAACCCGCGCAAGTTCTCCCGGATCGCCCGGCGGGTCTCGCTGCGCAAGCCGATCATCGCGGTCCGCTCCGGCCGCACGACGCAGGGTGTCCCGATGGGACACGCGGTCCGCAAGATCGCGGCCCCGCCGGCGGCGGTCGACGCGATGTTCCGCCAGGCCGGGGTGATCCAGGTCGACACCCTCGAGGAGATGTTCGACGTCGCGCAGCTGCTGGCCCACCAGCCGCTGCCGCGCGGGCGCCGGGTCGCGATCGTCGGCAACTCCGACGCCCTCGGCCTGCTCGCCGCCGACGCCGCCGCCGCCGTGGGGCTGGTCGTCAACAAGTCGACGGCGCTGGGCGCCGACGCGAGCGCCGAGGACTTCGAGGACGCGCTCGACGCCGCGATCGACGACCCCGAGATCGACTCCGTGGTCGCGGTCTACGTGCCGCCGATCAACGTCTCCGGCGAGGACGTCGCCAACGTGCTCGCCGCCGTGGGCGAGCAGTCCGACAAGCCGCTGGTGTCCTCGTTCCTGGGCTCCGAGGGCGTCCCCGAGCTGCTCCGGGTGCCCGACGTCGCCGGCTCGACGGCCGGCCGCGGCTCGGTCCCGTCCTACCCCGGCGTGGAGGCCGCGGTGCGCGCGCTCGCGCGCGTCGTCGAGTACGCCGTGTGGCTGCGCACCCCCGACGGGGCGCCGGTCGACCCGGCCGACGTCGACACCGCCACGGCCAAGCGGCTGGTCAACCAGGCGCTCTCGGCCCACCCCGAGGGCATCGACCTCGACGCCGACACCGTCACCGAGCTGCTCGCGGCGTACGGCATCGAGCTCTGGCAGACCCGCCCGGTCGCCACCAAGGAGGAGGCCGTCGCCGCCGGGGAGGCGCTCGGCTGGGACGTGGTGCTCAAGGCCACCGCCGAGCACCTGCGGGAGCGGCCCGACCTCGCGCACGTGTGGCGCAACATCGACACCGCCGAGGAGATGCTCGATGCCTGGGAGTCGCTCGGGCACGTGATCACCGACCCCAAGCGCGCCGGGTTCGTCGTGCAGAAGAACTCCAGCCCGGGGGTGCCGGTCGCGATCCGCAGCATCGAGGACCCGCTGTTCGGGCCGGTGGTCTCCTTCGGCATCGCGGGTCCGCTCACCGAGCTGCTCGCCGACAAGGCGTTCCGCATCCCGCCGCTGGGGGAGCGCGACGCCGCCGCGATGGTCCGGGAGATCAAGTCCTCGCCGATGCTCTTCGGCTACCGCGGCAGCGAGGTGGTCGACGTCGCCGAGATCGAGCGGCTGATCCAGCGCGTCGCCCAGCTGCAGAACGACCTGCCGCAGATCAGCTCGCTCGAGCTCTCGCTCGTGCTCGCCGGGGCCGACGGCGCGACGGTGCTCACCGCCGCGGTCCGTGTCGACCCGGTCGCCGACCCGCGGTCGGACTGGTTCGTGCGCCGGATGCCGACGCCGGCGGGGGACACGCTCCCGTCCTAGCCGTCGCCGCCCGTAGGATCCCGGCCATGGTCATTTCGGACGCCCAGCGCTTCCTCTTCGTGCACGTCCAGAAGACGGGTGGCTCGACCATCGACAACCGCCTCGACGAGGTGCTGCCCGACGCGCGGGCCGTGAAGGGCCTCGACCGGCACGCCCGCCTCGGGCAGATCATCGCCTCGGAGCCCGAGCTCGCGTCGTACTGGACCGTCGGCTTCGTCCGCAACCCGTGGGCCCGCATGCTCTCGTGGTTCCGGATGGTGGAGCGGTTCAAGGAGCGTGCCGAGAAGCACCGCAAGGGCGCCGACGCGTTCATGAAGAAGAACCCGTTCATCAAGGGCGTCGCCGAGCACTGCCCCGACTTCGAGACCTTCGTGATGGAGGGTCCCGACCGGTGGAACCGTCTGGCGACGCCGCAGATCAACTACCTGACGAGCAAGACCCGCCGCGCCGACTTCATCGGTCGCCAGGAGAGCCTCGAGGCCGACCTGCGCGCCGTCTTCGCCCGGCTCGAGCTGCCCTGGGAGCCGCTCCAGAGCGTGAACGTCGACAAGTCGCGCCCCGACTACCGCGAGGTCTACACCGACCCGATGCGCCGCCGGGTCGAGGACCTCTTCGCCCGCGACATCGCCGCCTTCGACTATCGCTTCTGATCTCCTCGCACCCCCGTGACACACTGACCCGCATGCGGAGCAGCAGGACCGACGAGGACCACGACCGGACCTTCGAGCTGAGGGACGCGATCGACCGCACCGGCTACTACCCCGAGGTGGTCGCCGACGGCGTCGCCGGGGCGATCGCCGGTGAGCAGGTCGTGTCGTTCTTCGTCCACCACGAGCCGACCTTCGAGCGCGACGAGGTGCGCCGCCACCTCTCGGTCGTGGTGCTCACGCCCACCCGCCTGATCCTCGCCCACACCGACGAGCACGAGGGCGACGACCTGCTCCCCGAGCCCTACACCTCGACCTCCACCGAGGCGATCCGTCTCTCCGCGGTCAAGTCGGTGGTCGTGACGCGGATGATCGCCAACCCGACGTCCGGGCCGAGCCGCCCCGCCGAGGCCGTCATGACGATCGGCTGGGGCGGCGTCAGCCGGGTCGACCTCGAGCCGGCCGGCTGCAGCGACCCCGAGTGCGACGCCGACCACGGCTACACCGGGGTGCTCGCCTCCGACGACTTCTCGCTGCGGGTCTCGGCCGCGGCCGACGGCGCCGACGCCGTCGCGGGACTGCTGTCCTTCGCCGAGCAGCTCTCGGCGCGCACCCACGCCCACGGCCACTGACCCGACGGTGAGCGGCTTCCTCCAGCCGGCGTACGGCGACCGGTCGATCGGCGACGTCGTACCGGCCGTCGCGGCCGCGCTCGGCGTGGGCATCGGTCAGCCCCCCACGGGGCTCGGGCTGCCGCCGGCGTCGGCGTACGTCGTGTTCCTCGTCGACGGGCTCGGCGCCCGTCAGCTCGAGCGGCACGCCCACGCCGCGCCGTTCCTCGCGGGGCTGCTCGCCGAGCAGGCGCCTGGGACCGCCGGCGTGCCCTCCACGACCGCCACCAGCCTGACGTCGCTCGGGACCGGCCTGGTGCCCGGCGCGCACGGGCTGGTCGGCTTCACGACCCGGGTGCCGGGCACCGACCGGCTGCTCAACGCCCTGCTGTGGGACAAGGACGTCGACCCGCTGGAGTGGCAGCCGAACCCGACCGCCTTCACCCGGCTGCACGAGTCGGGCGGCTGCGCGACCGTCGTCAACAAGCGCGAGTTCGCGCGCAGCGGACTCACGCTGGCCGCCCACCGGGGGGCCGAGTACGTCGGTGCCGACAAGGTCGGCGAGCGGCTCGCCGCCGCGGTGGCCTCGTCGTCCGAGCGCGGCTCGCTGACCTACCTCTACGACGGCGACCTCGACTGGACGGGGCACCGCTACGGCGTCTCCTCCCACCAGTGGCTCCAGCAGCTCGCGATGATCGACGCCGAGGCCGAGCAGCTGCGCGAGACCCTGCCCGCCGACGTGCGGCTGCTGGTGGTCGCCGACCACGGCATGGTCGACTCACCGCTGCAGAGCCGGATCGACGTCGACGAGGTCGCCGAGCTGCGCACGGGCGTAGCACTGCTCGGCGGTGAGGCCCGCTTCCGTCACCTCTACTGCCACCGCGGCGCGGTCGCCGACGTCGTGGCGGCGTGGACCGAGGTCCTCGGCGACCGTGCCGAGGTGCTGGCCCGCGAGGCAGCGGTCGAGCGCGGCTGGTTCGGTGCGGTGTCCCCGTCGGTGCGGCCTCGCCTCGGTGACGTGGTCGTCGCCTGCCGAGGAGACGTCGCGGTCCTCTCGACCTCGGCGTTCCCCTACGAGGCGCGGCTCGTCGGACTGCACGGCTCCCTCACTCCCGAGGAGATGCTGATCCCGCTGCTGCTGAGCTGACCGTCCGCGCGGCGACCGGCAGCACCCGTCCGAGGACGACCACCACGACCAGGAGCACCGCCGTGGTGACCGAGGCCCACAGCAGAGCTGTCTGCATGCCCGCCACGAACGCGCTCTGGGCCGGGCCGGCGACGGCGGCCCCCATGTGGGTGGCGGCGCCCACCGAGGACGTGGCCTGCTCAGCCGCCGCGGGCGGCAGCGGCGGGAGTCGGAGCTCGTCCCGGTAGACGGACTGGAGGATGCTGCCGAGCACCGCGATGCCCAGCGCCGCGCCCAGCTCGCGGGCCAGGTCGTTGACGGCCGAGCCGACCCCCTGCTTGGACGCCGGCAGCGCGTCGGTGATCGAGCTGGTGGCGGGGGTCATCGCCAGGCCCATCCCGGCCCCGAGGAGCACCAGCCCGCCCAGCAGCGGGAGGTAGGAGCTGGTCGCCTCGAGCCGGGACAGCACGGCGAACCCGGCACTGACGAGCAGCAGCCCGCCGGCCAGCACCGGCCGGACCCCGACGCGACCGGCGAGGTGGGGAGCCAGCCCGCGCGCCGAGGGCATCATCACCAGGGCCATCGGGAGGACGCTGAGCGCGGTGACCAGCGCGCTGCGGCCCACGACGAGCTGCAGGTACTGGACAACCAGGAAGATGAACCCGAAGAACCCGAAGAACTGGACGGTGATCGTCAGGGTGCCGGCAGAGAACCCGCCGAGGCGGAAGAGCCGAGGATCGAGCAGCGGGTCGGGCCGGGTGAGCTCCCAGGCGACGAAGCCGGCGAGGACCACGAGCCCGAGGCCGAGTCCGGCGAGCGTGCGAGCGCTCTCCCACCCGGCCGTGGGCGCCTCGATGATCGAGTAGACGACCAGACCGAGGCCGGCGACCGACAGCAGGGCGCCGACCAGGTCCAGCCGCGGCGCGTCCGGGTCGGCCGACTCCGGCACGACGGCCAGTGTGCCCGCCAGTGCCACCAGCCCCATCGCCAGGTTGAACGCGAACACCGACCGCCAGGACCAGGCCTCGAGCAGCAGCCCGGTGGCGAGCAGGCCCAGCATCGCGCTCGCCCCGGCGACGCCGGCCCAGGTGCCGACGGCGCGGACCCGCCGCTCGGGCGGGAACGTGCTGGTGATCGTCGAGAGCGTCGCAGGCATCACGAGCGCCGCGCCGGCGCCGAGCACGGCCTGGACGGCGATCAGCTGGCCGGCGCTCTGCGTCGCCATGGCCACCCCGGAGCCGGCCACGAACACCACCAGCCCGGCCGCCAGCGCCCGGCGCCGGCCGTACCGGTCGCCGATGGCGCCGGCGAGCAGGAGCAGCGCCGCGAAGCTGAGGGCGTAGGCGTCGACGACCCACGCGATCTGTTTCTGGTCGGCGTCGAGGTCACGAGCGATCGAGGGAGCCGCGAGGTTGAGGGCGGAGATCGCCGAGACCACCGCGGCCAGTGCCACCACGATCACCGGCATCACCCCGCGGCCCGTACCCGTGGGCGTGGCCGCCGGCGTGCCGGCCCGCTGTGTCGTCGTCATGTCGTCCTCCTGCGCGTCCGGGTGCCTGTTGGCTTCACGGTCGCGCCGGCGAGGACTAGATTTCAAGGGTGATGAATTATGGGCGCCTCGTGCGGACCTGCGGACCGGAGCGATGAGCGCGTCCGGCGGGGCGCGACGCGGTCGTCGGGCCGGCAAGCCCGAGACGCGCGCGGAAATCCTGGAGGTCGCGCGACGCCAGTTCCTCGAGGACGGCTACCAGGGCGTGACGATGCGGGGTGTGGCGCGCGAGGCGGGCGTCGACCAGGCCCTGGTCGCCTACTACTTCGGCTCGAAGAAGGGGCTGTTCGGCGCCGCGCTCGCGCTGACGGTGAACCCGCCGGACGCCCTGCGCGCAGTCCTGGCCGGCGACGACGCGACCCTTCCGGAACGGCTGCTGCGCACGGTGCTCACCGTCTGGGACGACCCCGAGCTCGGGCGGCCGCTGCGGGCGCTCGCCTCGAGCGCGGGCCACGATCCTGAGGTCCTCCGGCTGCTGCGCGAGGTGCTCCAGGCCGAGATGGTCGGGCCGTTGGCCGAGCGGTTCGGGGGAGCCGACGCGATGGCCCGTGCGGGCGCGTTCGGCAGCCAGATCGCCGGGATCGTCCTGGTCCGCTACTGGCTCGAGGCCGAACCGGTGGCGTCGATGAGTGTCGACGAGGTGGTGCGGTACGCCGCTCCCGGGCTGCGCGCGGCGATGCGGGGGCCGGGTCGTCGGCCCCCGCGATCGCGCCCGATCGATACGGCTAGTTCAGGCTCATCCGCGGCTCGCCGTTGAGCAGACCGGTGCCGGCGATCGTGCACTTCCCGCTGCGCGGGGTGCCGCCGTTCCAGGCCTGGCGGACGCACGAGCGGGTGGCGAGCTGCGCCCAGTAGTTGGGGTGCAGCGACTCCTGGATGTAGTACGGGCTGCTGGATCCGGCGGTCGACACCGTGCGGATCTGGTTGATCCACTCGGTCTGGTCGACCGCGCCCGGCGACATCCAGTTGGCGATGCCCTTCTCCTCGTAGAGACCGACGGTGTTCTCGCAGAGCCGGCGCCCGTTGAACGCGCTGGACAGGTCGAGCGTGCGGGTGTTGGTCAGGCCGGAGTCGGCGACCGCGCCGAACACGGCGCCGTTGATCGTCGGCAGCGCGGAGTCGTTGGCCCAGTCGGCGTCCTTGTTCCAGAACCCGCAGCCGCCGGTGCTCTGGCGGGTGTAGCCGCTCTCGGAGTAGCGGAAGCCGGAGCCGCGCGCGATCGGGCTGGGGTAGTTCTGCACGAGCAGCGTCCACTGGGAGTCGGCGTACCCGGCGTTGCGCATGGCGGTCGCGACGTTGCGCAGCGCGCCGGCGATGCGGGCGCGGACGGCGGAGACGTTGCTCGCGGTGAAGTTCGCCTTCACGGAGCTGTCGTCGTAGCAGTAGTCCTTCCACCAGGTCGGCGAGGCCAGGAAGTCGGCGACGCAGGAGGTGACGACGTCGGCGAACTTGAAGTCGTTGCCGCCGATCGAGACCACGACCATGCTCACCCGGTGCGAGGCGGCGAACTGCTGGAGCATCTTGGCCTGGCCGAGCTTGCCGGCGCCGTCGTCGAAGAAGTCGAGACCCGGCTTGAAGTTGTCGCCGTTCGAGGTCGCGGTCTTCGCCCCGGAGCAGGCGAGGTTGAGGCCGTTGACGCCGCCGCCGACGTACGCCTCGGCGGACTTGCTGCGGTGGCAGCGGTTGATCGTCTCGCCGGTGCCGGCCGCGTTGTCGTAGTACGCGGTCGACCCGAGCGCGTCGGCGCGGCTCGACGAGGCGTTGCTGCTGCCGGCCCAGCGTCCGGCCTCGCCGCTGATGTAGGAGTCGCCGAGGGTCACCACCCACGGCGTCCCGACACCGGGTCCGTCGGCCTGGGCCGGCGATGCGGTCGGGAGGAGCAGGCCGCCGAGAGCGGCGGCGAGGACGGTCAGGACGCTGAGGGTGCGGGTCCGAGCCCGGGATGTGACCACGATCACGCAACCTAGGGCCAGTGAGACCTTTAGGGGAAGGGGGAAATCCCTAGCCGAAGGGCAAAGGCTCGGGGGCCAGTGACACCGCCTTGGCGCGGGCGGCGGTGAGCCGGCGGCGGTGGTGCTGGCGGCAGAGCACCTCGTAGGCCACCTCGGCCGGCGGCTGGTCGACGGCGTCGACGTCGCCCACCACGATCACGTCGCCCTCGACGACCATCACGCCGTTCTCGGTGCGGGCGTTGTGGGTCGCGCGCTTGCCGCACCAGCACAGCGCCTCGACCTGCAGGACGTTCATCCGGTCGGCCAGCTCGACCAGGCGCGCGCTGCCCTCGAACAGCTGGGTGCGGAAGTCGGTGAGGATGCCGAAGGCGAACACGTCGATCTGCAGCTCGTCGACGATCTTGGCGAGCTGGTCGATCTGGTCGCGGGTGTAGAACTGCGCCTCGTCGCAGATCAGGTAGTCGATGCGCCCGCCCTGGGTCAGCGAGTGCACGACGTAGCGCCAGAAGTCGAAGTCGCGGTCGACCTCGAGTGCCTCGTGCGTGAGGCCCAGCCGGCTCGACAGCGTCGCCTGCCCGGCCCGGTCGTGCGTGGTGAACAGCCGGCCCACCCGACCCCGCGCCGAGTGGTTGTGGTTGGTCTGGAGCGCCAGGGTGCTCTTGCCGGAGTCCATGGTGCCGGTGAAGAAGTGCAGTTCAGCCACGGGGCGCATCCTGTCACGCCGTCCGGCTCGGCCAAGATGGGCACATGGCCTCTCCGCTCATCTCTGCCGCCGAGCTCGCCGACGTCCTCGGTTCGGTGACGGTCCTCGACGTCCGGTACCGGATGGGCGGGCCCGGCGGCCTCGCCGAGTTCGCCCGGGGCCACGTGCCCGGAGCGGTGTACGTCGACCTCGACGCCGACCTGGCCGCGCCTGCGGGCGAGGGTGGGCGGCACCCGCTCCCCACCACCGAGGACTTCGAGGCAGCGATGCGGCGGGCCGGCGTGCGCGACGACCGGCCCGTGGTGGTCTACGACGACTGGTCGGGCCTGGCCGCCGGGCGCGCCTGGTGGCTGCTGCGCTACCACGGGCACCCGGACGTCCGGGTGCTCGACGGCGCCTGGCCGGCCTGGGTGGCGGCCGGGGGAGCGGTGCAGGCCGTCGCCGTCGCGCCCGCGTCGGGGGACTTCACGGCGCGTCCCGGAGCGATGCCCGTCGTCGGGGCCGACCAGGTGGTCGACGTACCGGTGCTCGTGGACGCGCGGGCGCCCGAGCGCTACCGCGGCGAGGTCGAGCCGATCGACCCGGTGGCCGGGCACATCCCCGGAGCGGTGAACGTGCCGACCACGACCAACCTCCGCGCCGACGGGCGCTTCCGCAGCCCCGACGAGCTGCGGGCGCTGTACGCCGCCGCCGGGGTCACCGGCGAGGAGGACACCGCGGTCTACTGCGGGTCCGGTGTGACCGCGGTGCACGACCTGATCGCGCTCGAGGTCGCGGGCATCCGGGCGGCCCTCTACCCGGGCAGCTGGTCGGGCTGGATCACCGACCCGACACGCCCCGTCGAGCGTTGACCCGCCCGAAACTTTCGGGCGGGTCAACGTGGTCTACCAGTGGATGCCCTTGAACATCTTGGCCAGCATGATCTGCTCCGACTCCCGGCCGCCGGCGGACTCGCCCTGCGCCTTTCCTTGGGCCGCCGCCGAGTCCGGGAACACGTGGTAGGCCATGTTGAGCACCCGGAAGGCCAGCTTGGGGGTCAGGGTGTGCGCGATGGCGCCGGCGTTGCCGAGCGCGGTGTTGATCTCGTGGGGGCGCTCGACCATCGCCTCGATGACCAGGTCGGCCGCCTGCGCCGGTGAGATCGTGGGGAACTTGTCGTAGAGCTTGGTCGGCGCGATCATCGGCGTCCGCACCAGCGGCATGTGGATGTTGGTGAACGTGATGCCGTCGCCGAACAGCTCCGAGGACACCACGTTGCTCCACGAGTCGAGGGCGGCCTTGGAGGCGACGTACGCCGAGAACCGCGGCGGGTTGGTCTGCACCCCGATCGAGGACACGTTGACGACGTGCCCGCCGCGGTTGGCGCGCATCGCGGGGACCAGGCCCATCACCAGACGGACCGCGCCGAAGTAGTTGAGCTGCATGGTGCGCTCGAAGTCGTGGAAGCGGTCCTGCGAGAGCCGCAGTGAGCGCCGGATGGAGCGGCCGGCGTTGTTGACGACGTAGTCGATCGAGGGCAGCTCGGCGCTCAGCGTCTCGCACAGCGCGTCGATGGCGTCGAGGTCGGAGAGGTCGCAGGGCTGGACGACAGCCGTGCCGCCGCGCGCCTCGATGAGCTCGCGCAGCTCGTCGAGCTTCTCCTTGCCGCGGGCGACCAGCACGGGGGTGCCGCCCGCCTGCGCCACCTTGAGCGCGGTGACCTTGCCGATGCCCGAGGACGCGCCGGTGACCACGACGTACCGACCCTGCAGCTTGTCGCGCACCCGCGGGTCACGGCCGGTGGAGTCGTCGAGGTGCTCCTCCCAGTAGGTCCACAGCGTGCGCGCGTAGGACTCCAGGTCGGGCACCCCGATGCCGGAGCCGGCCAGGGCCTGCTCGGTGCGGCGGGAGTCGAAGACGGCCGTGAACGACGTGTGCGCGAGGACCTCGGCCGGGATGCCGATGCGGCTCGTCAGGAGGTCGAGCACCGACTGCACGGCCCCGTTGCCCGCCAGGGTGGTGAGCATGCCGGCCGGCGTCAGGGCGCGGGGGAGGAACCGCGTCATGCCTCGGTCGACGGGCGTGGCGAACCGCGGCGCCCCGGCGGCGGCGCAGAACGCGTTGACCATGTCGACGACCGGCTGGGGCTCGGGGTTGACCAGGTGGAAGGCCTCGCCGTCGCGGTCGGGCAGGTGGGCGAGATGGTCCATCGCCGCGGCGACGTAGTCGACCGGCACGACGTTGGTGTCGCCGAGGTCGACGCCGACCAGCGGCAGCCATGCCGGCAGGTGGTCGCGCATCAGCTTCATCGCGCTGAAGAAGTAGTAGGGGCCGTCGATCTTGTCCATCTCGCCGGTGCCCGACGCGCCCACCACGATCGCGGGCCGGTAGACCCGCCACGGCACGCCCGACTCCTCACGCACCACGCGCTCGGACTCGTACTTCGTGCGGTGGTACGGCGAGGGCAGGTGCTGCCCCTCGGCGAACATCGACTCGTCGAAGCGGCCGTGGAACTCACCGGCGGCGGCCACGGAGGAGACGTGGTGGAAGCAGCCGGCGTCGAGCTGCTCGGCCAGCGCGACCGCGTTGCGGGTGCCGCCGACGTTCAGCCGCTCGTTGGACTCGGCGTCGGCGGTCATGTCGTAGATCGCGGCCAGGTGGAACACGTGGTCGATCTCGCCACGGTGCTCGGCCACCCAGTCGGGGTCGACACCGAGCGCCTCGGCGGCCAGGTCGCCGACGACCGGCACGACCCGGTCGGTGTCCCAGCGGGAGATCAACGCCTCCATACGGCGCAGGGACCCCTCGCGCACGAGCACGAAGATCTCGCCCTCGCGGTGGTCGAGCAGCTCGCGGACCAGGTGCCGACCGATGAAGCCTGTGGCCCCGGTCACGAAGTAGGACATGGCCGGGAGGCTACCCGCGGGTCGCGGCGGGGGACAGGGGTCGCGGCGCGATCCCTACTCCTGCTTGCCGCCCCCGAACATGATCTCGTCCCAGCTCGGCACCGAGGCCCGGCCGCGGGTCTTCTTCACCGGGCGCCGCGCCGGGGGCTCGTGCTCGTGCGGCGCCGGCTGTGCGTCCTCGGGTGCCTCGCCGCCGTGCAGGTCGTCCTCGGCCTGGGCCTGGGACGCCTCCTCGCGCAGCTCGGAGGCCTCGGCGGCGACCTCGGGGTCGCTGGGCGGGGTCTCGTCGAGGAAGGCCTCCAGGGGCCGTTCGGAGACCAGGCCGATGGCGTCCTCGCCGAGCGGCAGCTCCTGGTCGAGCTCGCCGACGGCGTTCAGCCGGCGCTGCCGGGCGTGCCGCAGGTCGTCGTGCGGGGCCGGGGCGGCCGCGATCGGCTCGCCGACCAGCCACCGGGCGTCCTCGTTGTCGAGGGTGACGTAGTTGCCGGGCACGTCGAAGGTCAGCTCAGCCGTGCCGCTGCGCTCGGGGGAGGAGTACGCCGCGGTCAGCGTCCAGCGGCCGTCCTCGCGGCGCCAGGCGTCCCACGTGATGGTGTCGGGGTCGACGTTGACCGAGCGCAGGTGGGTGGCCGCGGCGTCGCCGAGGGTGCGGGCACCGCCGCCGGACGGGGCCCCGTCGGTGCGGCGTACGGACGAGCGCTGCGCCCGCTCGGCGACGTGCTGGCGCTCGGCGAGCACGGGGGCGGCGAACGCCATGATCTTCTCGACCGACGTCTGGGCCGCCTCCGCCACCGCCTCGGGGGTCTCCCCGGCGCGGATCCGGGCCTGGATGTCGCGAGGGCGGAGGGCGCTGTCCATCTTGGTCTCCAATCGGCGGGTCGCATCCCCGCGCAGTGCGGCCCGGAGGCGCTCATCGAGGTCGAGGGTGTGCTCGACGCCGTCGTCGTCGGTCAGGCGCAGACGCTTCCCGTCATCGCTCACTCCAGCGAGCGTGAGGTGCGCCATCGGTGGTCGAGCTCCTTGTCCCATCGTGTCGAGTGCGGCTTTCGGTGCGCCGAGCCTACGCCAGCGAGCCGCGCCCCGCCGGGACCGCGACGGCGTGCCTTCGACACCACCGGTACTAGCCTCGTCCGGTGGCATCGACCGGACCCTCGACGACGCTGGTCGTCCTCGATCTGCTGGGCATCTTCGTGTTCGCCATCACCGGGGCGCTGGTGGCGGTGCGCAAGGGTCTCGACGTCTTCGGCGTGCTGGTGCTGGCCGGCACGACGGGCCTCGGTGGCGGGTTCCTGCGCGACGTCCTGATCGACGCCACGCCACCGGCCGCGCTCCAGGACTGGCGCTACCTGGTGGTGCCGGTCGTGGCCGGCGGGGTGTCCTTCTTCTACCACCCCGTGCTCGGACGGGTGGAGCGCTGGGTCAACGTGCTCGACGCCTGCGGCCTCGGGCTGTTCTGCGTCACCGGAGCGCTCAAGGCGATGGACTACGGGCTCGGGCCGGCGCCCGCGGCCTTGATGGGCATGGTCACCGGCATCGGCGGCGGGATGACCCGCGACCTGCTCGCGGGCCGCGTGCCCGCTGTCTTCCGCGGTGAGCTCTACGCCACGCCGGCGCTGGCCGGTGCGGTCGTGGTCGTCGTCGGCACGCACGGCGACCTGCCTCTCGGCGTGGTCGTCGTCACCGGCGGCGGACTGTGCGTCGTCTGGCGGCTGCTCGCGATCTGGAGGCACTGGCAGGCCCCGGTCGCCACCGGCTCCGCCAGCGTCTAGAGACCTGTCAGTCGCCCAGCACCCGCCGCAGGTAGGCGTTGGCGAAGACGCGGTCGGGGTCGAGCCGGTCGCGCAGGGCGAGGAAGTCGGCGAAGCGGGGGTACGCCGGGGCGAGGTCGGCCGCGGTGCGGGTGTGCACCTTGCCCCAGTGGGGGCGGCCCTCGTGGGCGCGCAGGATCGGCTCGAGCAGCGCGAAGTAGGCGAGGTGGTCGACGTCGCGGTGGGTGTGGAAGGCGAGGTAGAGGGAGTCGCGCCCGTAGGACGTCGAGAGGGGGATGTCGTCGGCGGGCGTGACCCGGATCTCGACGGGGAAGGTGATCCGCAGGTCGGAGGCGTCGATCGCCGCGCGACACTCCCGCAGCGCGTCCAGGCCGGCCTCGCGCGGGACGGCGTACTCCATCTCGCGGAACACCACGCCCCGCGGTGAGATGAAGACGCGGTGGGCGACGTCGCTGTAGGTGCGCGCCGACAGCAGCCGGCTCGAGACCTGGTTGAACCGCGGGATGATCGCCGGCACCCGGTTGGTCACCTGGTTGAGCGCGCCGAAGAGGTGGTTGGAGAGGAACTCGTCGTCCCACCAGAAGCGCAGGCGCGAGAGGGGCGAGGTCTCGGACGGGTCGACGTCGAGCCGGTCGTTGGTCTTGGTGAGCATCCGGTCGGTGTGGGGGAACCAGTACATGTCGACGTGGTGGTGCTCCGCGATCCGCTGGTCGAACCCGTCGAGCGCCTCGTCCCAGCCCATCGGCGTCTCGGTGGCCTCGAGCACGAACAGCGGCTCGACCCGGAACGTCAGCGTCGTGAGCACGCCGAGGGCGCCCAGCCCGACGCGAGCCAGCTCGAGGATCCCGGGGTTCTCGGTCTCGGTCGCGGTGACGACCTCACCGGTGCCGGTGACCAGCGTCAGGCCGCAGATCTGGGCCGAGAGCGAGGCGGCGACCCCGCCGGTGCCGTGGGTGCCGGTGGAGGTGGCGCCGGCGAGGGTCTGATCGGCGATGTCGCCCATGTTGTGCAGGCTCAGCCCGAGCGCCTCGAGCTGGCGGTTGAGCTCCTTGAGCTGGGTGCCGGCCAGCGCGGTCACGGTCATCGCGTCCCGGTCGACGGCCAGGATCCCGCTCTGGCGGGTGGGCCGCAGCATCGTGTGCTCAGGCGCGGAGATCGCGGTGAAGCTGTGGCCGGTGCCGACCATCTTCAGCGTCGTGCGCTCCGACCGGGCGCGCTCCACCGCGGCCACGATCGCGGCGGTGTCCGCCGGCTCCTCGACCCGCGACGGCCGCGCCGACTCGATCCCCGCCCAGTTGCTCCACACGCTCACGGCGCGATGCTAGTGGCCCCGACCGCCTGCTCGTGGCCGGTCGACGCGGTGCGTCCCCGCGGCAGCGCCTGCGCCGCCGCGGCGGCGACGAGACCCGCGGCGACCGAGACGAGGTACGCCGCGGAGGCGCCCTGGTGGTCGACGACGAGACCGCTCAGGGTGGCGCCGGGGGCGACGCCCGCGACCAGGCCGGTCTGCATGATCGCCATGCCCTCGGTGAGCCGGGACGCCGGCACCGCCGACTCGGTCAGCGACATCGAGGCGATCATCGTCGGGGCGATCGCGAACCCGGCGACGAGCAGCACGAGCCCCATCAGCCAGATGGTGTCCACGAAGTAGAGCGGCATCATCGCGCAGGCCATCGCCAACGCTCCCCAGCGCACGCGCACCGACGGCCCGCGCCGCCAGTGGACGGCACCGGTCAGCACGCCGGCGGTGAGGCTGCCCAGGGCCCACAGCGCCAGCAACCCGCCCGACCAGGACTTGTGCCCGTGCTCGTCGGCGAACGCCACGGTGGTGACCTCGGCGGCGCCGAACAGCACGCCGAGCGCTGCGCACACGACGGCCAGGGGGACGACGGTGCGCCACGGCATCGCGGGCCGGGGGCCGGTGGTGGCCGAGCGCGGGTGCGGCGGCGGCTCGGTGGCGTGCTGGGCGGTGAACGCCAAGGTCCCCGCGACGCACGCGACCACGCCGACGACGAGGCCGGCGACCGGGTGCCAGGCGGTGGCGAGCAGCGTCACCAGGATCGGGCCCATGATGAACACGGCCTCGTCGAGGACGGCCTCGAGCGCGAACGCCGTCTGCACGTCGGCGGGGCGCTCCAGCACGTGCGACCACCGCGCGCGGACGCACGAGCCGACCTGGGGGAGGAAGGCGCCCCCGATCGCCGCGAAGACGTACGACGTGCCGATCGGCCAGTCCGCCTGCACGGAGACCACGAGGAGGGCGATCGCGATGCCGAAGCCGATGCTCGCGACGCTGAGCACCCGGCCCTGTCCCACCTTGTCGAGCAGGCGGCCCTGCAGGATCGCGAAGCCGGCGTTGGCCAGCATGTACGCGGCCGAGACCGCGCCGGCGACGCCGTACCGGCCGGTGGCGGCGGAGACGAGCAGCACGATGCCCAGGCCGACCATCGAGATCGGCAGCCTCGCGAACAGGCCGGCGAGCGAGAAGCGGAGAGCGCCGGGCTGAGCCAGGATCCGGCGGTAGGACGTGAGCATCAGTGAGCAGCGTATGGCCGCGGCCGCACCGGCCACGAATCGTTATCGACGGCTCCCTACGATGAGGTCATGACCCCCGACGCGAGTCCGTACGACGCCGTGCTGCTGGTGTCCTTCGGCGGCCCCGAGGCCCCCGAGGACGTGGTGCCGTTCCTGGAGAACGTGACCCGCGGACGCGGCATCCCGCGCGAGCGCCTGGAAGAGGTCGGGGAGCACTACTTCCGCTTCGGCGGCCGCTCGCCGATCAACGACCAGAACCGCGCGTTCCTGGCCGCGCTCCGCGAGGACCTGGCGGGTGCGGGGATCGACCTCCCGGTCTACTGGGGCAACCGCAACTGGGACCCGTTCCTGGCCGACACGCTGCGCCAGATGGCCGCCGACGGCATCACCCGGGCGGCCTGCTTCGTGACCAGCGCCTACTCGTCGTACTCCAGCTGCCGGCAGTACCGCGAGAACCTCTTCGACGCGGTCGCCGAGGTGCCCGGAGCGCCGGTCCTCGACAAGCTGCGCCACTACTTCAACCACCCCGGCTTCGTGGAGCCGATGGTGGACGCGACGCTGGCCTCGCTCGCCGACCTGCCCGAGGACGTGCGCGACGAGGCGCACCTGGTCTTCGTGACCCACTCGGTGCCGCTGAGCATGAACGACGGCAGCGGCCCCGAGGGCGGGGCGTACGTCGACCAGCACCTCAGCGTGGTCGAGCAGGTCGTCGAGCGCATCCA
>NZ_JANINT010000035.1 GCF_024509035.1 Nocardioides sp.
CCACTCCGGTCGGGCCCGACGCCGGCCGGCGGCGCTCGGACAGGTCGGCCACGGGTGCCGGACGGCTCTCGCGCTTGGAGGCGCGCACGGGGGCCGTCTCCTGAGTCTCGTACTCGTCGTGGACGTCGTACTCGTCGTCGTACCGGCCGGTGTCCTCGAGCAGGCCGAGGTACTCGCCGATCCTGCGCATGCCGCCGCTCATGACTGTGTCCTCCGGTGATCGTGTGGTGGTTGGGACATTACTTGACCTGTGGCCTCGAACCGAGGACCGCGGAGCCGACACGCACGTGTGTCGCTCCCGCTCTGATCGCGTGCTCCAGGTCGCCGCTCATCCCCGCCGAGAGCCAGGTGGCGTCGGGATGGTCGGCGAGGAAGTCTCGCTGGATCGCCGCCAGCCGCGCGAACGCCGCAGCGGGGTCCGCACCGAGGGGCGCCACGGCCATCAGGCCGCGCAGCCGCAGGTTGTCCGACTCCGCCACGGCCGCCGCCAGGGCGGCCAGGTCGCCGGGCTCGGCCCCGGCGCGGCCCTGCGCGCCGGGAGGGTCGAGGCTGACCTGGAGCAGCACCTCCACGGCTCGCTCGCGGCGCTCCGCGCCGCGCTCGAGCGGTGCGACGAGCTTGAGCCGGTCGACCGACTCGACGACGTCGGCGTACGCCGCGACGGCGGCCGCCTTGTTGCTCTGCAGACCGCCGATGAAGTGCCACCGCAGGCCGAGGTCGGCGCACTCGGCGGCCTTGGCCTCCGCCTCCTGGTGGCGGTTCTCCCCCACGTCGGTCACGCCCAGGTCGGCCAGCACACGCACGTCGGAGGCGGGGAAGAACTTGGTGACGACCACCAGCTGCACGTCGGACGGCTCGCGGCCTGCGTCGGCGCAGGCCGTGGCGATCCGCTCTCGCACGGTCGCGAGGTTGGTCGCGATCTGGTCACGGCGTCCGGCAGTGGCTGGTTGGCTCATGGCGTCCTCCAGATCACGCCGGCCATCCGGCCGGCCTCCGCGCCGTCGCGTCGGTAGGAGTGGAGCGCGGGGACCTCGCGGGTGCAGCCCCCGACCTCGACGATCGCGCACCCGGCCTCCGCGAGCTGGGCGCGCACGCCGGCACCGAGGTCGAGGGCCGGCGTACCCCAGCTCGTCGTCGCATGCGTGGCCGGGACCGCCGATGCGACCTCGGCGCGCATCTCGTCGGGCACCTCGTAGCACGCACCGCAGATGTGCGGGCCGATCCACGCGTGCAGCCGCTGCGCCCCGAGCGCTCGGAGCCGGTCGACGGTGGCCGGCACCACGCCCCGCCGCACGCCTTCGCGGCCGGCGTGCACCGCCCCGATCGCGCCGGAGTCGGCGGCGAGCAGCACGGGGACGCAGTCGGCGGCGCGGGTCAGCAGCGCCCGCCCCGGCTGCGCGGTGATCAGCGCGTCGACGTCCGGGGGACCCGCCGCGGCGTCCCAGTCCTCCACCATCTGCACGCCGGTGCCATGCACCTGGTGCATGAGGTGTGGCGCGGCCCCCGTGACCTCCTGGATCTCGGCGAGCGCCGCCTCCCGGGCGGCCGCGGCGGCCAGGTCACCGAGGTCGAGCCGTCGCTCGGTGAACCCGACCGACACCGTGGCGGTGCCCCAGGTGAGGGTGTCGCGGTAGAGGAAGGTCACTTCAGGAAGTCGGGGATGTCCAGGTCGTCGTCGTCGAACTGGACCTGCCGCGGCGCCGGACGCGTGGCGGCGTCGGGGGTGCTGCCGCCCTGGGGCCGCGCCTGCGCACCGGCGGGCACCGCGGACCGGTCGTCCGAGACCGCCGGCCGGGCCTCCTGGCGGGCCGGCGCCGACTGCTGGGCCGGGGCCGGCTGTGAGCTCGGGGCTGCCGCCTGCTTGGGCTCGCGGCGCAGGACCGTGCCCTCGCCGCTGCGCTTGGGCATGCCGCCGTCGAAGCCGGCCGCGATGACGGTCACGCGGACCTCGTCACCCAGGGCGTCGTCGATGGTGGCGCCGAAGATGATGTTGGCGTCGACGTGCACGGCCTCGGCGACCAGCGCGGCGGCCTCGTTGATCTCGAACAGTCCGAGGTCGGAGCCGCCGGCGATCGAGAGCAGGACGCCGTGGGCGCCGTCGATGCTGGCCTCGAGCAGCGGGCTCGACACCGCCATCTCGGCGGCCGCGACCGAGCGGTCCTCGCCACGAGCCGAGCCGATGCCCATCAATGCCGAGCCGGCGTTGGACATGACGGACTTGACGTCGGCGAAGTCGAGGTTGATCAGGCCGGGTGTCGTGATCAGGTCGGTGATGCCGGAGACACCCTGGAGCAGCACCTGGTCGGCCTGCTTGAAGGCGTCGAGCACGGAGACGTTGCGGTCGCTGATCGAGAGCAGTCGGTCGTTGGGGATCACGATGAGGGTGTCGACCTCCTCGCGGAGCCCGGCGATGCCCTCCTCCGCGGAGGTGGCGCGCCGCTTGCCCTCGAAGGCGAAGGGGCGGGTCACGACACCGATGGTGAGCGCGCCGAGCGAGCGGGCGATGCGTGCGACCACCGGCGCGCCGCCGGTGCCCGTGCCGCCGCCCTCGCCCGCGGTGACGAAGACCATGTCGGCCCCCTTGAGGACCTCCTCGATCTCGTCGGCGTGGTCCTCGGCGGCGCGCGCGCCGACGTCGGGGTTGGCGCCGGCGCCCAGGCCGCGGGTCAGCTCGCGACCGATGTCGAGCTTGACGTCCGCGTCGCTCATGAGGAGCGCCTGCGCGTCGGTGTTGATCGCGATGAACTCGACGCCCTTGAGCCCGACCTCGATCATCCGGTTGACGGCGTTGACGCCGCCACCACCGATGCCCACGACCTTGATGATGGCCAGGTAGTTCTGCGCTGCTGCCACGGCGGATTCGCCTCTCGCTGCTCGGGTACGGGTGCGGGATGTTCAGGGTGCTGCTCGTCGGATCGGCCCGGTGAACTCTTACCCTCAGCCTGAGGGTTATAGTTATGTCAACCTCGCCGTGGTGACGACACTAGGCAGCCAGGACCGCCCGATCGCGGCGACACGCCCAAGGAGACGTTGACCCGCCCGAAAGTTTCGGGCGGGTCAACCCTTGCTGGTGGTGGGGCGGCCGGGCACGCTCACGTCGTAGTGCGGCGCCTTGGGCGCGGCGGCGAGCAGGTCCGTGAGCACCCGCGCCTTGAGCTCGGAGTCCTCAGCGCTCCCCCACTCCACGGTGCGTCCGTCGGGCAGCGCCAGCGAGATCTCGTCGACCGTCGAGACCTCGACGTGGTCGACCTTCGCCTGCAGGTCCGCCGGCAGCGCCGCCACGACGAGGGCCGCCTCGCGCAGCGCCTCGGCGCCGGTCGTGCCGCCGGACTCCACGCGCGGGAGCCCCGCAGGGGCCTGGGCGTAGTCGCGGAACACCACGCCCTCGGCGTCCATCCCGCGCAGCTGGCCCGCGATCTCCACGACGGCGATCGCGACCCGCTCGTCGACGTCGATCAGCACCTGGTCGGGCCACTGGCGCGACACGTCGACCGACCGGACCGGCGCCAGCGCTTCCACGCGAGACCGGATGCGGTCGAGGTCGACCCGGGCGAGCGCCTCGCCCTGGGGGACCGCGGCGGCCTGGCGGACCTGGTCGGCGCTGAGCTGCTCGACGCCACGGACCTCCACGCCGGAGACCGACAGCCAGGCCGAGAAGTAGACCAGCCAGACGCCACCGGCGATGACCCCGACCAGCGCCACGACCGCGGCGACGTAGCGCCAGGCCAGCCAGCGGCGGGCCCACTGGCGCCGCGCGAACCGACGTCGGGTCCGCTCGGCAGGGTCGCGCCTAGTCCTCGCCATCGCGCAGCTCCAGCTCCCGGAGCACCCGCGGTCCGATCTCGGTGACCGTGCCGGCTCCGAGCGTGAGGACCAGGTCGCCCGGACGGGCCCGGGCGACCAGCTCTGCGGGGACCGCGTCGAAGGAGGGCACGAACGCGACGCGGTCGTCCGGCAGCGGCACGGCCGCGGCGACCAGGGCGCCGGTGACGTCGGGGTCGGGGTCCTCGCGCGCGAGGTAGACGTCGAGCACGACGACCTCGTCAGCGGCGCCAAGGGCGCGGCCCATCTCGGCGCCGAAGATCCGCGTGCGCGAGACGAGGTGCGGCTGGAACGCGACCACGACGCGGCCCTCGCCGGCGACGGCGCGGGCGGCCTGCAGGTCGCCGGCGATCTCGGTCGGGTGGTGGGCGTAGCTGTCGTAGACCCGCACTCCCCCGGCCTCGCCCTTGCGCTCCATGCGGCGCTTGGTCCCGGTGTACGACGCGAGGCCCCGCACGAGGTCGTCGGCGGCGTACCCGAGCTCGACGCCGGCCGCCAGGGCGGCCAGGGCATCGGCGAGGTAGTGCTCGCCCGGCGACCACAGCGTGACGCCGTCGAGCGCGGCGGCCTCGCGGGCCGAGACCGTCACGACGCGGCGCCCCGCGGCGCGGTGGCGCTCGGCGAGTGCCGCGGCCCCCGGGTCGTCGACGACGCACACCAAGAAGCCCTCGGGGTCGATCGTGTCGGCGAACTCGTCGAACGCGGCGGCGTACGCCTCGGGGGTGCCCCACTGGTCGAGGTGGTCGGCCTCGACGTTCGTCACGATCGCGGCGTAGGGGGTGTAGTGCAAGAAGGCGCCGTCGCTCTCGTCGGCCTCGGCGACGAACAGGTCGCCGCCGCCGGCGGCCGCATTGACGCCGGTCGCGGCCAGCTCGCCGCCGATGGCGTACGTCGGGTCGGCTCCTGCGGCCTGCAGGGCGACGGTGAGGAGGGATGTCGTGGTCGTCTTGCCGTGGGTGCCGGCGACCGCGAGGACCCGGCGCCCGGCCATCACCGCGGCCAGCGCTGCGGACCGCGGGAGAACCCGGAGCCCCTGGCGGACGGCCTCGAGGTACTCGGGGTTGTCCTCGCGCACGGCCGTGGAGACGACGAGCGTGTCGACGTCTCGGACGTGGGCGGCGTCGTGGCCGAGGTGCACCCGGGCGCCGAGCGTCCGCAGCGCCGCGAGCGTGGGCGAGTCGGTGCCGTCGCTGCCGCTGACCTGGATGCCACGGGCGAGCATGATCCGGGCGATGCCGGAGAGCCCGGCGCCGCCGATGCCGACGAAGTGCACCCGTCCGAGACGGTCGGCGGGGAGCATCTCGTCGGGGACGGGCACCCTCATCCGGCGCCCCCGACCTCGAGGACGATCCGGGCGACCAGCTCGTCGGCATGGCGCGGGATCACCCCGGACGCGGCTGCGCCCATCGCTGCGAGCCGGTCGGCGTCGGTGGCCAGCGGGGGCACGGTGGCGGCGACCCACTCGGTGGTCAGGTCGGCGTCGTCGACCAGGATGCCGCCGCCGGCGGCGACCACGGACTCGGCGTTCTTGCGCTGCTCGCCGTTGCCGATGGGCAGCGGGACGTAGACGGCGGGCAGCCCGACGGCCGCAGCCTCCGTGACGCTGTTGGCTCCGGCGCGACACATCGCCAGGTCGGCCGCAGCGAAGGCGAGGTCCATCCGGTCGATGTACTCCACGACGACGTACGGAACCTCCGGGGCGTCGCTCGCCCCCGGGCCCGGGACGGCCGGCTCGGCGCCGCCGTGCTTGCCCTCGGCGTGCAGGACCTGCACCCCGGCCGCAGCGAGCGCGCCGGCGGCGCCCGACACCGCCTGGTTGAGGCGGCGGGCCCCCTGGGACCCACCGGTGACCAGCAGCGTGGGCCGGTCGGGGTCGAGGCCGAAGAACGCGCGGGCCTCGGCGCGCCGGGCCGCGCGGTCGAGGCCGGAGATCATGGGCCGGATCGGCAGACCGACGTACTCGGCGCCGCGCAGCGGGGTGTCGGGGAAGCTCACGAGCACCCGCCGCGCGAAGCGGGCGCCGGCCTTGTTGGCCAGCCCGGGAACGGTGTTCTGCTCGTGGATCACCAGTGGGACCTGGCCCTTGCGGACGGCGAGGTAGAGCGGCATGGAGACGTAGCCGCCGTAGCCCACGACGACGTCGGGGCGGACACGGTCGAGCACGCGACGGGTCTCCCGGACGGCCGCGCGCAGCCGGGCCGGGACCTTGAGGAGGTCGGCTCCGGGCTTGCGCGGCATCGGCACCGGAGGGATCAGCTCGAGCGGGTAGCCGGCCGCGGGGACCACTCGGTTCTCGAGGCCGCGGGGCGTCCCGAGACAGGTGATCTCGACGTCGGGACGCAACCGGCGCAGGGCGTCGGCGGTGGCGAGCAGGGGCGAGGTGTGGCCGGCGGTGCCGCCGCCGGCGAGGAGAACGCGCATCGGGGCAACCTTAGATGCGGGCGGCCAGGCCGGCGGAGCGGGCCTTCTTGCGCTGGGCCAGGGCGCGCGCGGCCTCCGGCTCGCGGCGCGCGAAGCCGATCAGCAGCCCGAGGGCCACGAGGGAGGGCACGAGCGCGGATCCGCCGTAGGAGACCAGCGGCAGCGGGATGCCGATGACCGGCAGCAGCGCGAGCACCATGCCGACGTTGATGATCATCTGGCCGAGCAGCCACACGACGATCCCGAACGTGGTGTAGCGCACGAACGCGTCCTGCGTGTGGGAGGCCACCCGGACCGCCGCGTAGGCGATCGTGAGGAAGAGTGCGACGACCAGGAGGGTGCCGATCAGGCCGAGCTCCTCCCCCAGCACCGCGAAGATGAAGTCGGTGTGGGCCTCGGGGAGGTTGCCCCACTTCTGCTGGCTGGCGCCGATGCCCTGCCCGAAGACGCCGCCGTGGGACAGCGCATAGAGGCCGTGGGCGGGCTGCCAGCCGGCGTCGTGGAAGTCCTTGAAGGGGTCGGCGAAGTTCGTCAGCCGCTCGCGCCGTTCCGAGCTGGTCGAGGCGAGCCAGATCGCGATCACACCGATGAACGAGAGCGAGCCGGCGAACAGGCGCCCGGGGGCGCCGACCACCCAGAGCATCGCCAGCATGATGGCCATCAGGACCAGCGCGGTGCCGAGGTCGTGACCGAGCACGACCAGCCCGGTCACCAGCAGCATGCCGGGCACCACTGGCACGAGCACCTCGTGCAGGCTCCCGAGGCGCTTCTCCTTGCGGGCATAGATGTGCGCGGCCCACACGACGATCGACAGCTTGGCGATCTCGGCCGGCTGGAGCACGAACGGCCCGACGCCGAGCCAGTTGGTGTTGCCGTTGACGGTGCGGCCCAGGCCGAGCTGGGTGAGCGCGAGCAGCACGATCGAGACCAGCAGCGCCAACCACGAGAAGCGGCGCAGGACCGAGTGCGGCAACCGCGAGGCGATCCAGGCGCACGGGACGCCGATCGCGACCCACATCAGCTGCCGCTCGACGATCGCGTAGGAGCTGCCGTTGATCTTGAACGAGTAGACGCTCGAGGCGCTCAGCACCATGATCAGGCCGATGGTCAGCAGCAGCGCGGACGCACCGAGCAGCAGGTAGTAGGCCGTCAGCGGCCGGTCGAGCGCGTGCCGCACCGCCGCGAACCACCCGAGGGCCGCGGGACGGCGCCGGGTCAGGCCGCTCGAGAGGTCGTCGGGATCAGCGGTGGTCACGCCCGCCCCCTCCCGTCGGGTCCTGGTCCTACAGCTGGTCCTCGGTGTCGTCGTGCAGCCTGCGGCGTACGGCGTCGGTGAACGCGTCGCCGCGCTCGGCGTAGTTGGTGAACATGTCCATGGAGGCGCAGCCGGGAGCCAGCAGGACCGTGTCGCCGGGTCGGGCCAACTCGGCCGCGGCCCCGACCACGCGCTCCATGGAGGCATGTCCACTCATCTGGGCACCAGTCTCACCGCCGCCGACCACGATGACCGGGACATCCGGCGCGTGTCGCGAAAGCGCCCCGGCGATGACGTCGCGGTCACGGCCGAGCAGCACGACCCCGCGCAGCCGGTCGCGCACCGCGAGCACGAGCTCGTCGAAGTGCGCCCCCTTGGCGAGGCCGCCGGCGACCCACACCACCGGGTCGTAGGCCTGCAGGGAGGACTGGGCAGCGTGCGGGTTGGTGGCCTTGGAGTCGTCGACCCAGGTGATGCCGTCGCGCTCGCCGATCACGGCGATCCGGTGCCCGTCGGGGCGGAACGAGCGCAACCCGTCGCGCACCGCAGCCTGGGACACGCCGTGGGACCGCGCCAGAGCGGCGGCCGCCAGCGCGTTCGCGACGTTGTGGGGCGCGGGCGAGGCGAGGTCGGAGACCGTGCACAGCTCGGCGGCGCTGGTGTCGCGCTGCTCGATGAAGGCCCGGTCGGCCAGGATGTCCTCGACCAGGCCGACCATCCCCACGCCGGGCATGCCCAGCGTGAACCCGACGGCGCGGGCGCCCTCGATGACGTCGGCCTCGCGCACCAGCCGCTCGGTCTCGGGGTCGGCGACGTTGTAGACGCAGGCGCGCTGGACGCGTTCGTAGATGCGCCCCTTGTCCGCGGCGTAGTCGCGCATCCCCGTCGGCCCGGAGTACCAGTCGAGGTGATCCTCGGCCACGTTGAGGACGGCCGCGGACTCGGCGCTCATCGAGTCGGTGTAGTGCAGCTGGAAGCTGGACAGCTCGACGGCGAGGACGTCGTAGGGCTCAGGATCCATGACGGCCTCGACGATCGGCAGGCCGACGTTGCCGACCGCCATGCTGCGCAGGCCGGCCGCTCGCAAGATGGCGTCGAGCATCTGCACGGTCGTGGTCTTGCCGTTGGTGCCGGTCACGCACAGCCACGGCGTGTGGTGATCGGGGTCCCGCAGCCGCCAGGCGAGCTCGACCTCGCCCCAGATCGGCACGCCGCGCTCGCGGGCCTGGGCCAGCAGCGGCGCCGTCGGACGCCACCCGGGCGAGGTGACCAGCAGGTCGACGTCGTCGGGCAGCGTCGCGGTCGTACCGGCGCCGAGACGTACGTCGGCGCCGAGCACCTCGAGCAGCTCGGCCTTCGCGGGCCGGTCACCGTCCTCGGACTCGTCGAGCGCGATCACGCTCGCCCCGAGGTGGTTGAGGTTGTCCGCGGCGGCGAACCCCGACACGCCGAACCCCGCGACGACCGCGCGGACGCCGTCCCAGGAGTCGTGCCGGCCGAGGTCGGCGGGGTTGATGCGGCTCATCAGATACCGGCGACCCATTCTGCGTAGAAGATCCCGAGGCCGGCGGCGACGCAGATGCCGGTGATGATCCAGAACCGGATCGTCACCGTGACCTGCTCCCAGCCGATCATCTCGAAGTGGTGGTGGATCGGCGCGATGCGGAACACCCGTCGCCCGGTGCCGGTCAGCTTCTTGGTGACCTTGAACGTGGTCACCTGGAGCATCACGGACACGGTCTCCAGGACGAACAGCCCGCCGAGGATGATCAGGAGCAGCTCGGTGCGGGTGAGGATCGCCAGACCCGCCAGGGCCCCGCCCAGCGCCAGCGATCCGGTGTCGCCCATGAAGATCGCGGCCGGAGAGGCGTTCCACCACAGGAAGCCGAAGCAGGCACCGGTCACGGCGGCGGCGACGACCGCGAGGTCGAGAGGGTCGCGGACCTCGTAGCAGAGGTTGGGCTGGTCGAGGCCGGTCTGTCCGCACCACTGGTTGTTCTGCCAGATGTTCACGAGCATGTAGGCGCCGAACACCATCACCGAGGCCCCGGTCGCGAGCCCGTCGAGACCGTCGGTCAGGTTCACGCCGTTGGAGGTGGCCGCGATGATCAGCCAGATCAGCACCACCACCAGGACCGTCGGCAGGGTGATCCAGCCGATGTCGCGGATGAACGAGATGTGCTTGGACGCCGGCGTCTGACCGCGGTCGTCCTCGAGCCACGGTGAGAGGGCGAGCACCCCGAACACGAGCGCCACCAGGGTCAGGCCGATCATCTTGGCCTTGCTGCGCAGTCCCAGCGAGCGCTGCTTGGAGATCTTGATGAAGTCGTCGAGGAACCCGACGAGGCCGGTGCCGACGAACAAGAACAGCAGCAGCAGGGCCGACGCGCTGGGCGGGTTGGCCGTGATGAGCTTGGCGGCGAAGTAGCCGATGAGCGTCGCGAGGATGATGACGACACCGCCCATCGTGGGGGTGCCGCGCTTGGTGTGGTGGCTGGTCGGTCCGTCGTCGCGGATCTCCTGGCCGTAGCCCCACTTGGTGAACTGCTTGATCGCGACGCGGGTCCCGAGCAGCGAGACCAGCAGGGCCAAGCCACCTCCGAACAGGATGGCTCTCATGGCGTGCTTCCGTCTCCCTCCACCTCGGACTCTGCCTCCCCCGGCTCCACCGGATGCTCCGCTCGCCACGCGTCGGGGTCGAGCAGCGCATCGGCGACCTCCCACAGCTCCACGCCGTGGGACGCCTTCACGAGGACCACGTCCTCCGGCAGGACATTCTCCAGCAGCCAGCCGATCGCCTCGTCGCGGTCCTCGGCCACCAGTGCGTCGCCGGTCCAGGCGATGACCTTCTCGAGCCCCTCGACGACGCCTGCGGCCGCCTCGCCGATGACGACGACGACCTCGATCCCGAGGCGGCCCGCGGCACGGCCGACCTCGGCGTGCCCCTGGAACGACTCGCGTCCGAGCTCGCGCATCTCGCCGAGCACGGCGATCGTACGGCGGTGGCGCCGGCGGCCGATCACCGAGAGCGACTCGAGCGCGGCCTTCGTGGAGGCGGGGTTGGCGTTGTAGGCGTCGTTGACGACGATCAGGCCGTCGGCTCGCTCGTGCATCTCCATCCGCATCGGCGAGGTGGTGGTGGTCGCGGTGAGGGCCGACGCGATGTCCGCGAGCGGGACGCCGGCCGCGAGGGCCATCGTCGCTGCGGCCAGCGCGTTCTGCGCCTGGTGCAGGCCGCTCTGGCGCAGGTGGACCGGGTGCCACTCGTCGGCGTACCCGATCTCGAACGACACCCGGCCGAGGTCGTCGACCTCGGCGCCGCGCTCGCTGACGTCGGCGTCGTCGGGCCCGAAGGTGAGGACGCGCGCGCGGGTGCGCGAGGCCATCGCCGCGACGAGCGGGTCGCCGCCGTTGAGCACCGCGGTGCCGTCCTCCGGCAGCGCGGCGACGATCTCGCCCTTGGCGAAGGCGATGGAGTCACGGCTGCCGAACTCGCCGATGTGGGCGGTGCCGACGTTGGTGACCGCCGCGATGTGCGGTGGAGCGATCTCGCAGAGGTACTTGATGTGACCGATGCGCCGGGCGCCCATCTCGAGCACCAGGAAGCGGGTCTCGGGGTGGGCGCGCAGCACGGTCAGCGGCACCCCGAGCTCGTTGTTGTTGTTGCTCGTGGTCGCGACCGTCGAGCCCGCGGGCGCGAGCATCCTCGCGAGGTAGTCCTTGGTGCCGGTCTTGCCCTGCGACCCGGTCACGGCGAAGACGGTCGCGTCGAGCCGACGGATGACGTGCGCGGCGAGCTTGCCGAGCGCGACGACCGGGTCGCGGACCACGACCGTCGGGGCGGCGGTGGCCCGGCTCCCGAGGACGGCGTGCGCCCCGTCGGCGTAGTCGTGACCGTCGACGTGCTCGCCCACGATCGCGACGAAGAGCCCCCCGGGCACGGCTTGCCTCGAATCGATGTATGCCGGGGCGTCGACGACGACGTCGGGGTCACCGACGACCTGGCCGCCGACGACCTGGGCGATCCTGCTCAGCGTCATCGCAAGCATGCGATCTCCTCCCGCACCACGTCCCGATCGTCGAAGGGGTGGACCACCCCGTCGATCTCCTGTCCCGTCTCGTGCCCCTTGCCGGCGATGAGCACGATGTCACCCCGCTGTGCGCGGCGCACCGCCTCGCGGATGGCCGCGCGCCGGTCGCCGATCTCGACGGCCTCGCCCGACCCGACGCCGGCGATCATCGCGGCCCGGATCGCCGCCGGGTCCTCGGTGCGGGGGTTGTCGTCGGTCACGATCAACAGATCGGCCAGCCGGGCCGCGATCTCCGCCATCAGCGGTCGCTTCCCCGGGTCCCGGTCGCCCCCGGCGCCGAGCACCACGATCACGCGGCCCGCCGTCAGCGGCCGCAGGGTGCGGATCGCGGCCTCGACCGCGTCCGGCTTGTGCGCGTAGTCGACCACCACGACGAAGTCCTGGCCGGCGTCGACGCGCTCGAGGCGGCCGGGCACGCCGCCGCTGCTCGCGATCCCCGCCGCCACCGCCGCGGCGTCCAGCCCGGCCTCCCCCGCGGCGGCCACCGCGGCGAGCGTGTTGGCGACGTTGAAGTCGCCGGGCAAGGGGCACCCGGCCGGGATCCGCGTCCCGTCGGGGGCGACCACGACGAAGTCCGACCCGTCGGCGCGCAGGGCGACGTCCGCCACGCGCCAGTCGGCCTCGGGGCCGGTCGTCCCCTGGCGGGCGGAGAAGGTCCGCACGGGGATCGTCGTCTCGCCGACGAGCCGTCGCCCGTGGGCGTCGTCGAGGTTCACCAGGGCGAGCCGGGCCCGCTCGGGGGTGAACAAGGACGCCTTCGCCGCGTAGTAGTCCTCCACGTCGCGGTGGAAGTCGAGGTGGTCTCGGCCGAGGTTGAGGAAGACGGCGACGTCGAAGACCACGCCGTCGACGCGGCCCATCACGAGGGCGTGGCTGGACACCTCCATCGCGCACGCCTCGACGTCGCGCTCGCACATCATCGCGAACAAGCCGTGCAGGTCGGGCGCCTCGGG
>NZ_JANINT010000036.1 GCF_024509035.1 Nocardioides sp.
CGCCATCCGCGCAGCGACGTCGCCCCCGCCGCCAGCCGGCGGTCGAGCTCCGCCAGCGTCTCGACGTGGACGACACGACCGCGGGTGCGCTTCACGCGTCGAATCTACGTTGACCCGCCCGAAACTTTCGGGCGGGTCAACGTCTTAGAAGGCGTGCGCCAGCAGCTCGCCGAACAGGTCGTGCTCGTCGACCTCGAGCCCCCGCGAGCGGAACCAGCCCACGACGTTGGTGCAGTCGCGCATCAGGAACTCCATCCCGTTGACGTTGCCGACGAGGTCGACGACCTGGGGCAGGTCGATGATGACCAGCCGCTCCCCGGCAGCGAGGATGTTGTACGGCGACAGGTCGCCGTGCACCACCCCGTGCCGGACCAGCTCGGCCATCGCCTCGCGCAGCTGCTCGTAGTAGGACTCCAGCAGCGGCCGGTCGGGGCGGGTCTGGGCCAGCCGGGGCGCGGTCTGGGTGCCGTCCTCGCCCTCGACCGTGATCCACTCCATCAGCAGCTCCGTGCCGTCGAGCTGGACGGGGTAGGGGACCGGCAGCCCGAGCTGGTGGCAGCGCACCAGCGCCTCCCACTCCGCCCATGCCCACTGCCCGGCGGCCACCGCGCGACCGTGCGCGGTCTTCTTGGCCATCGCCCGGGCATCGCGGGTGTTGCGGGTCTTGCGGCCCTCGGTGTACGCCGTGGACCGGTGGAAGCTGCGGTGGTCTTCGCCGCGGTAGCGCTTGGCCACCATCACCACGGCCTGACCGGTCGGGTCCGCCAGCTCGTCGCTGCCGGGGACGGCGCGCTCGAGCAGGAACGCGTCGGCCTCCTTGCCGGTCTTGAGGATGCCCAGATCGGTGTCGATGGCGGCCTGGGAGGTCACGACCCAGTCGGGCCGGGGCTCCGGACCGCGGCAGAGCGGTTCGACGCTGAGCCAGGTGGACCAGCGCTGGGTGTCGTCGTCGAGGTCGTCGTAGGCGGTGAAGTCGAAGACGAAGCGAGGATCGAGCTCGGGCCCGGGGTCAGGCTGGGGGTCGGACAGGTAGTGCGTGAAGTCGTGAGACATCGCGGTGGGTGCTCCAGGAGATCGAGAGGGGGTGGTCTGCGGACAGGCCAAGGACAGTCGTGGACATGTCACGCTCCTCTCGATCGAGCACCCGGCACGCGCCGGACGGCTGCCCCGAGTCTCGGGGGCGGCGTACCAGCGCCGCAACCGAATAAAGAGTGACGGCCCGCCCGGGGGTGCACCGGGCGGGCCGCCTGATCGGGGGGACTCAGCGGGGGATCAGCAGACCGAGTCCGTCGGCTTGGGGTTGGACAGGCCGAGCAGGGGCCGGAAGGCGAGCCCCACGAACGTGCCGACGATGGCCATCACGCCCCACAGCCAGCCGTGCAGGCTGAACGACGCGATGCCGCCGAAGTAGGCGCCGATGTTGCAGCCGAACGCGATCCGCGCCCCGTAGCCCATCAGGATGCCGCCGACGACCGCACCGATCGCGAGCCGCGCCGGCACTCGGCGGTGCAGGACGAAGGCGCCCGCCGCGGCCGAGGCGATCAGTGCGCCGACGATGATGCCGAGGTCCATGACGGAGGTCTTCTCGCCCCAGACACCAGCCTGGTACTTCGCGAGATTGGCGGGGTCCTGCCAGAACGTCCACTGCAGCACGTCGACGCCCACCAGGTCGAGGATCTTCGATCCCCACATGGCGAACGCGAAGGTCACGCCCCAGGCGCCACCGGAGATCCACAGCGTCAGCGCGTTGAGGCCGGCGAGCAGCAGCGCGCCCACCCACAGCGGCCAGGCGCCGCGGACCACCCGGGCCGGGCCGACCGCGGCCGGCGGGGCCTCGACCGGCGGCACCGAGCGTCTGCGGGCCAGCAGATAGGTGACGCCGACGATCGCGGCCATCACGAGCAGCGACACCGCCCACGCGCCGAGGTAGCCGCCGAACGTGTCGGCCAGCGACACGGGAGCGTGGCTCGGCAGGTCGTTGGTCCACCACGGGAAGTGCAGCGCGCCGATCGTCGACCCGGCGACGAAGCCGCCGAGCGTCAGCAGGATCGCGGTCTGGCCGCTGCCGATGGCGAACAGCGTGCCCGAGGCGCAGGAGCCCCCGAGCTGCATGCCGACGCCGAACAGGAACGAGCCCACGAACAGGCCGAACCCGATCGGGGCGAGCGTCGGGGAGGCCGGCGCGTCGCCGTACGACGCCCCGGTCGCGAGGATCGGGGCGAACAGGGTGCAGGCCACCGCCAGCATCAGCATGTGCGCGCGCAGCGCCTTGCCCTGGCGTACTGCGACGAGCTGGCGCCAGGCGGAGGTGAAGCCGAACCGGCTGTGGAACAGCACGAACCCCAGGGCGAGGCCGATGCCGAACAGGATCGCCGGCACCGTGCCGGAGACGTTGAGGACGATGCCGCCGAGCACGAGCGCGGCCACGAGGCCGACGACGACCACGCGGGCCTGAGGCGGCTCCGCGACGGGTGCGGGGGCTGGGGCTGCGGTGTCGACGCGGCGCCCGGTGCGGGCGCCCAAGCGGTCGGTGAGGGACATGACGGTTCCTTTCGGAGGGTCAGCGCGCGGCGAGCGCGCCGACGGGGGTGACCGTGCCGCCGGGGAACCAGGCGACGGTGGTCTCGTGATTGGCGTGCCCGTCGGAGGCGGGCAGGTAGGCCGCCCGGGAGGCGGCATAGAGGGTGAGCGGGTCCGGATCCCCGCCGCGGGCGCTGCGCCAGGCGACGTACGACGACGCTGTCGGAGCCTGGCCGGGGAGGTAGCGAGCCAGCACCTGGCTGAACTCCTGGGCACCCGGGTCACGGATGTCGAAGTCCAGGCCGATCACCGCGCCTGCCGTCGAGTCGACGACACCGGGGGCGAGCAGCCACGGCGCGAGCCAGGTGCCGTCCGAGCGGATCGGCTGCTCCCGCAGCGGACGCGAGGACACGGCAGCCAGGTCGCGTGCGGCAGCGGTCCAGCCGCTCAGGACGAGCAGCGCGTTGCGCTCGCCCGGGGCGGCGTCCGGGGCCACGATCGTGACGCCTGCGGCTTCGGCCGCACCACGCACCAGGTCGAGCGCCGCGCGGCTGCGGGCCGAGTCGTCGTGCTCGACGGCGAGCTCCTCCACCCCGCGCGACGCGAGGGTCGCCACGGTGGCGCGCAGGGCCTGGGCGTCCGGTGCGTGCAGCCCGTCGGAGGGACAGGTCGTGGCCGCCGACCCGCCGGCGAGCACGGCCGCGGTGGCGGCCGTCAGGCACTCGGGTCCGTCCGGGCCGGTCCACGCCGTCGTGTCGGGACGGTCGGTCCCGGTGTCGACGGCGAAGGGCAGCCGGTGCTCGCGACCGTGGGTGACCAGCACCGTGCCCGATCCGGCAGGCAGGTCGACGACCGCCCAGAGGCCGTCGGTGCCCGGCCGGGGACGCGCAGGGACGAGGTCGTCCTCGGTCGTGCCCACGAGCACCGGTGGGTCCGACCGGCGGTGCTCCTTCTCGTGCTGGTGCAGGCTGTCGACCCGCACCAGGTTCGGTCCGGGGCGTGCGGGCGCCACCGTCACGGTGAACGTCACGTCGTCGTGGACGAGCCGCTGGACGCTCGGCACGCCCGGGGTGCGGGTCCCGCCCAGCACCTGCTGGCCCTCGCCCCTGGCCGACCACGCCTGCTCGAGCGCGTCGCCGCCACGCCGGGGGCCGTCGTGGCCACCACGCGCGGAGGCGAGCACCGCACCGCCCACGAACAGGATGGCGACGGTGGTCGCCACGACCACCGCCCCGACCGCCCGGGGGCGGGACCGCGCTGCTCGGTCCCGCCCCCGGGTCTGGTCACTCGATGTCGTCATCAGCGGTGACGAACAACATCGAGTGCGGCTTCGCCGGCCCCCAGTCGCCGTGCGGCCACGACGTCCGGTCGAAGTCCAGGCACGCCTCGCCGGTGAACTCGTCGGCGAAGCTCTCGTCGAGCGCGAGGGTCTCGTCGTCCTCGACGTCCGCCAGGCAGACCCGGTGGTCGCCGTTGAGACCGGTGCGGGCCACGAAGTAGTTCGAGTACGCGAGCCGACGTACGTCGGTGGTCTCGTGGTACTTCCCGTCCGAGCCCAGCTCGAGGTTGTCGAGGGCGCCCCAGTGCGGTCCGCCCGGTGCCGGGAGGGTGTCGACGATCGTCGGGCAGTCCGCCTCGGCGCCGCCGTCCTCGATCTCGGCGGTCCGGTCGATCGCGCACTGCGGGCTGGTGCCCGACGCGAGCAGGTCCTGGATGTCGAGCTTGAGGATGTACGGCGGGGAACCCGTGTCGGCCCCGGAGGGCTGCCGGCCCATGATCGCGACGTAGAGGTACTTGTCGTCCAGACTGGTCTGGGTCCACCCGGCGTTGGAGCCGCCGCCGTAGAAGTCGCTGTCGGGGTCGGTGAACTTGTTCGACGTCGTCAGGTCGAAGACCTCGCGCCACTCGGGCTTCGCCGCGGTGATGTCGGGCGTGTAGTAGATCGCGCCGCCCTGCATGGTGCTGGCGAACGCTCCCTTGTGGCCGGGCAGGTTGGTGACGGTGGTCTCCATCGCCGCCCGCGGCTCCTCGTGGTGGGGCACCTTGCCGACGCGCGGACCGTCGGGCAGGAACGAGACCGACTTGAGCTTCGGGTGGTCGAGGTCGGAGATGTCCCAGGTGCGGACCGTCGGCCGGCGCAGGTACGAGGAGGGCGCCTGCACCGGGTTGAGGATGATGTTGCGCGGCTCGTTGTAGTCGCTGGTGATCAGCGTGTCGAGGTCCTCACGGGCTTGGATGCCGTGCGGGTTGGCGCACGTCGCGGCCGCGAGCTGCGGGATGTTGTCGCAGCGCTGCTCGTTCTCGGCGGTCTCCGGGGTCGCCGGAGCCTCGAAGACGGTCTTGCCGTTCTCGTCGAGCCGCACCAGCTCCCCGGGGGAGCCGGCGAAGCCGTTGCCGATGCGGGTGGTCCCGTCGGAGTAGGTGCACGGCCCGGGAACGTCGGGCCCGCCCATGTAGGTCCCGAACGCGCCGCCGTCTTTGGTCACCCAGTAGGCGTCGGGCACCGAGCCGCACAGGGTGTCGGTCGGCAGGTTGACGTGCTTGAGCTCCAGCGCGGGCAGCTTGCTCGTGTCGAGCACGTAGGTGACGTCGGTGAACAGGCCGCCCGCGAAGATGTTGTTGCCCTTGTGCCAGATGTACTGCATGTGGTGCGGCTCGTTCTCGACCAGCGGCCCCACGGTCACGGTGTTGACGACCTTGCCGTACGTCGAGGACCCCTTGGTCGCGTCGACGACCGCGAAGAAGTCGGGGCCGATCTGGTCGCCCTTGCCCAGGAGGTCGGGGGTGATGACGTCGGGCAGGTTCGTCAGCTGCTTGCCGGTGCGGTCCAGGACGTTGTTGTCGCCCGCCCACACCACGAGGTACTCGCGGCGCAGACCGTCGTCGGGCACGCCGCCGCCGCTGCTGCCGCCGCCCAGGATCGGCAGCTGGGGGACGACGTCCCCGAGCCCGAGGTCCTGGAGCACCGTGGTCGGCACCAGGTCGGTGCGCAGGTGGTTGGTGAGCCAGTAGGTCTCGCCGTCGCCGCCCAGGACCTTGGAGGTCTGGCCGACGATGTCGCTGTTGAACAGGCCCTGGATCATCGCGTTGAGCGCGGCGATCGCCGGCCCGGCGATGTCGACGGGCTGACCCGGGTCGCTGGTGCTGCCCGGGTCGTCGTGGGCGGACGCCGAGCCGGCGATGCCCAGGGAGCTGGCCAGGGAGACGGCCAGGGTGGTCGCGGCGCTCGCCGCGAGCAGCCGCCTGATCCGGGAGCGGGATCGGGCAGGCCTGAGTCGATGCTGGTTCAAGTGCTTTCCTCCGAGAATGGGGCCCCATGTAGCCCTGCTTGAACGTGTGGCTCGAGCGTGTGGCTCGAGCGTGCGGCTCGAGCGTGCGGTGGTGCGGGTCAGCTCAGGCGGCGGCACCTCCTTCGGTCGTGGTCGGGATGCCGAGCTCGGCGACGCGGTCCCAGGCGTCGTCGACGTGGACGACGCTGCGGCCGTGGCGCTGGAGCACGCTGGCGGCGATGCCCGCGCGGTAGCCGGATCGGCAGTGCACCCACAGCTGGCCGGCGGGCAGGCTGTCGGCGGCGACGTCGACGTCCTGCACGGGCAGGTGCACGGCGCCGGGCAGGTGGCCGTCGTCGTACTCGTCGCGCTGGCGGACGTCGACGACGACGCGCGGTCCCTGGTGTGCGCGGAACTCGGCCCAGTCGGCGCGTCGGTAGCTCGCGGTGAGCGGCTCCTCGCGATCCAGCACGTGGATCGCCGGGCCGTCGATGCCGATGGCCGCGAGGTCGCGCAGCGCCGAGGTGATCGGCTCGGGGGAGTCGCAGAGCAGGACCAGGTCGTCGTCCCAGGGCACCAGCCAGCCGACGTACGTCGCGAACTGGGTGCCGTACTCCACGCTGACGGCGCCCGGGAGGTGTGCGGCGGCGAACGTGTCGCGGCGGCGCAGGTCGACGACCCACGCACCGGCGAGGACGGCGTCGGTGACCTGCTCGGCGGTGACCGGTCGGCCGGGGCGGGGGAGCGCCCGCCCGGCGCCGGCGCGGTTGAGCGGCGCCATGTGACCGTAGTAGCGAGGCACCGGTCCGAAGCCGGCGACCAGCTCGGCGACGAAGCTGTCCTGGTCGACCACCAGAGCGGGGTTGGTGCCCCGCTGCTGGCCGATCGTGAAGCCGCCCCCGCTGTCCGGGGCTGTCGTCGCCGTGCCCGCACAGAAGCTGCCGAACCCGTGCGTCGGGTGCAGTCGCGTCGCGGGGTCGAGCTCGCCCAGCCGGCGGGCGCTGGCCCATTGCTGGCGTGCCAGCTCCTCGGTGAGTCGTGCGTCGACGAGGTCGGTGCGACCGACGCTGCCGTGCAGCAGGCTGCCCCCGCTGAACAGCGCGCCCGGTACGTCGCCTGCACCGGCTTCGCGGACCAGGAACGCCTGGTGGTGACGGGTGTGGCCTGGGGTCGCCAGGACCGTCACCTCGAGGCGGCCGACCGGCACGACGTCGCCGTCGCGGACGCCGATCCGCTCGAAGTCGACCGGCTCGTCGGCGGCGAGGAGGTGGTCGGCGCCGTGGCGGCGGGCCAGCCCGGGTGCCCCGGACACGTAGTCGTTGTGGACGTGGGTGTCCGCGACGGCAGTGATCTCGACACCGGCGGCCTCGGCGACGCTCTCGATCGGCGCGAGGTTGCGCGGGGGATCGACGACCAGTGCGTGCCGACCGTCGTGGACGAGGTGGCAACGGTTGCCGAGCTCGGGTACCTCCAGTGTGACGACGTCCATGCCACTCCTTGTTCGTTACTAAAGTCGATTGAATTAATAGAGTTATAGCACCGAGATCGTCGTGTGGCGACCCCGGGCCCGGCACGTCGGCCGGATCGGTAGGTTGCAGCCGTGCTCTCCCGCCGTCTGGCCGCGTTCGCGGCCTCCGCCGTGCTGTCGACCGCCCTCGCCGTCCCGCCCGACGTCGTGGCAGCGGCCACCTTCGACGCTCCGCGCGGCTCGGTCGGGATCGGCGACCCCTACTTCCCGCTCGACGGCAACGGCGGCATCGACGTCCGGTCCTACGACATCCACGACCGCTACCGGTTCGCCGAGGGCCGGCTCTCGGGGTGGACGGCGGTGCGGCTGACGGCGACCGCGGCGATCTCGGGGTTCAACCTCGACTTCCTGCTCCCGGTCTCCCGGGTGGAGGTCGACGGACGTCGCGTGACCTTCGACCAACGCCACCACGAGCTCTCGGTCGACGCCCACCTCGCCGCCGGCGAGACCGTCCGAGCCGTCGTTCGCTACTCAGGGTTCCCGGGGCGCTATTCCTACGAGGGCGAGAGCAACTGGCTCGCCGACCGGCACGAGGTCGTCGCGATGAACCAGCCCCACATGGCCCCGTGGTGGTTCCCGGCCAACGACCACCCGCTCGACAAGGCGCGCATGCGCGTCTCGATCACCGTGCCACGGGAGATGCAGGTGATCGGCAACGGGCGCCGGGTCGACCGCACCGTGCGTCGTGGGCTCGCGACGACGACCTGGGCGGCCGACGAGCCGATGGTGCCCTACCTGGCGTTCTTCGCGGCGGGCTCCTACGAGGTCGCCAAGGGCACCGCCCAGGGCCGCCCCTGGCTCGTCGCCGTCTCGCGGGGCCTCGGGACCGCCGCGCAGCGGGAGGCGATGGGCCTGATGATGCAGACGCCGGCCCTGCTGCACTGGCTGGAGGGCGTGATCGGCCCCTACCCGTTCCGCCAGGTCGGAGGCCTCACCACCAGCCTGCCGGTCGGCTTCGCGCTGGAGAACCAGACGCGTCCGACGTACCCGTTCATGGGAGACGGCCCGGGCGCGGTGCGCACGGTGGTCCACGAGCTCGCGCACCAGTGGTACGGCGACTCGGTCGCGATCGCGGGGTGGAAGGACATCTGGCTCAACGAGGGCTGGGCCACCTACTTCGAGAACCTCTACGTCGAGACGCACGGCGGCGCGACGACCGACGACCGGCTGCGCGAGCAGTACGCCGGCATCCCGGCCGACGACGCGTTCTGGGACCACGAGGTCGCGGACCCCTGTCCCGACCACGACCGCTGCGTGGGCCCGATCTTCGCCGACTTCGTCTACGAGCGTGGAGGGATGGCGCTGGCCGCGCTCCGCAACCGGATCGGCGACTCCGCGTTCACCACGCTGCTGCGCCGGTGGGCGGCCGACCGCGAGGGCGGCAACGGCAGCACCGAGCAGTTCGAGGCGCTCGCCGAGGACGTCAGCGGCGAGGACCTCGGCCCGTTCTTCGACGCCTGGCTGCACTCCACGACCAAGCCCGCCGACACGGCCGCCAACGGACTGGGCTAGGTCTCACCCGGCGCTCAACCGAGCAGTGGCTTCACGGCCTTCGCGAGCACGCTGGGCAGCCGGGTCACGGACTCCTCGGCGTCGGCGAGCGTCATCGCGCGCAGGCCCGCGTTGATGCCGAGCCACCGCAGGGGCTCCGGCTCCCACGCCGGGGAGCGGTGGCCCACCCACGGCAGCCGGGTCAGGTCGGTGTCCTGGCCGAGCACCAGGTCGCGCAGCGTGCGGCCGGCGAGGTTGGTCGTGCTGACCCCGTCGCCGACGTACCCGCCCGCCCAGGCGAGCCCCGTCTCGCGGTCGAGCCCGACCGAGGCACACCAGTCGCGGGGGATGCCGAGCGCGCCGCCCCAGGCGTGGGTGACGCGGGTGCCCGAGAGCACGGGGAACAGGTCGACCAGCGTCGCGTAGAGCCGCGCGAACACCGCGTCGTCGCGGTCGAACTCCGGTCGGATCCGCGACCCGAGGTGGTACGGCGCTCCCCGGCCACCGAACACGAGCCGGTCGTCGGCGGTGCGCTGGCCGTAGACGATCAGGTGGCGATGGTCGGTGAACGTCTCGCGGCGCGCCAGCCCGATCTCCTCCCAGGTCGCCGGCGAGAGCGGCTCGGTCGCGATGATCAGCGAGTAGACCGGCACCAGCGTCCGCTCCTCGCCGCGCAGCCCGGCGGTGTAGCCCTCGGTCGCGCGCACCACGGTCGCGGCCCGGACGTCGCCGTCGGCCGTGTGGGCTCGGCCCGGCGCGATGGCCCGGACCCGGGTCCGCTCGTGGATGGTCACGCCGCGCCGCTCGACCACGTCGGCCAGGCCCCGGACCAGGCGTGCGGGGTGCAGCGCCGCGCAGTCGGGGGTGTACGTCGCCCCGACGGTCCGGCTGCCCCGCAGCACCGCGGTGGCCTCGTCCCGGTCGAGCAGCCGCACATCGTCCTCGTCGCGGCCCCACCGTCGCGCCTCGGCGACCTCGGCCTTGGCGCGGCGCCACTGGGCGCGGCTGCGGGCCAGGGAGATCGTGCCGCCCTTCGCGATGTGGGCGTCGATGCCCTCCGCCGCGGCGACGGCCACGACCTCGTCGACCGTGTCGCGCATGGCGCGGTGCTGGGCCAGGGCCCCGTCGCGATCGGCCAGCTCGGCGAGCGTCTCGAGGGAGGCCGGGAAGAGTGCCGAGCACCAGCCGCCGTTGCGGCCCGACGCCCCGAAGCCGGCCGTCTCGGCCTCCAGGACGACGATCCGCAGGTTGGGGTCGGCCTCGGCGAGGTAGTACGCGGTCCAGAGGCCGGTGAGGCCCGCGCCGACGATGGCGACGTCGGCGTCGACGTCGCCCGTGAGCCCCGGCCGCGGCGTCCAGTCGGTGTCGACGGTGTCGTGCCAGAGCGACAGACGCTCCCAGTGCGGATCGGCGTGTGGGTTCAGCGCACACCCCACGAGTAGGTCTGCTTGCGCAGCTGGAGGTACATGAAGGTCTCGGTCATCGCGACGCCCTCGATGGCGCGGATCCGACCCGAGATCAGCTCGAGGAGGTGCTCGTCGCTCTCGCAGACCACCTCGACGAGCAGGTCGTAGGAGCCGGCGGTGACGACGACGTAGTCGACCTCGTCGAGCGTCGCGATGGCGTCGGCGACCGGCTCGAGCGCTCCGGAGACGCGGACGCCGACCATCGCCTGGCGGGCGAAGCCGAGCTCCAGGGGGTCGGTGACGGCGACGACCTGCATCACGCCCCCCTCGATCAGGCGCTGCACGCGCTGGCGCACCGCGGCCTCCGAGAGGCCGACCACCTTGCCGATCGCGGCGTACGAGCGCCTGCCGTCTTGCTGCAGCTGCTCGATGATCGCCTTGGAGACGTCGTCGAGCGAGAACGCGGGACGCCCGGACTTCCTGGTGCTCATGGCGGCATGGTTCCGCAGCCGGACGCTCGGGTCAAAGGTCTCGGCCGGCGCGGAGACAAGCGATTTCGTTGCGAGCATGTTTCTTATCGACGGGATCGCTTGTCGAACCCCCTCTCGCGTGGCACGATCCGAGCAATCCAGCCCGAAGGGAGTCGCATGGCGGAGTCACCGGTGCCGCGGCGCGGAGTGTCGCGCCGAAGCGTGCTCAAGGGCGGCGGAGCCGTGGCGTTCGCCGGCCTGAGCCTCGGGGCGCTCAAGCTGCCGTTCTTCGGGACCGACGGTGCCCAGCAGGACCCGACGCAGTGCCGCGCCCGTGACCTCTCGGCCGAGCAGCGCGACCTGGTCATCTCCAACTGGCCGCAGTACATCGACCCCAAGGGCAACAAGAACGGCACCTATCAGCGGTTCCAGAACGAGACCGGCATCAGCGTCACCTACAACGACGACGTCAACGACAACTCCGAGTTCTACGCCAAGGTCCGCAACCAGCTCGGCTCCTGCAAGCCGATCGACCGCGACATGATGATGCTGACCGACTGGATGGCGGCGCGGATGATCGGGCTGGGATGGATCCAGCCGCTCGACAAGGACAAGGTCCCGAACCTGCACGCCAACCTGATCGAGCCGTTGCGCGGCCGCCAGTGGGATCCCGACCTCGAGTACCACGCGCCGTGGCAGAGCGGCCTGACCGGCATCGCCTACAACGCCGCCAAGACCAGCGAGGTCAAGAGCTTCGAAGAGCTCATCACCCGCCCCGACCTCAAGGGCCGCATCACGCTGCTCTCCGAGATGCGCGACACCATGGCGTTCCTGCTCAAGGTGACCGGGGCCGACCCGGACGACTTCACCGACGACGAGTGGAAGAACGCCATCGACCGGCTCCGCAAGGTCGTGGCCAGCGGTCAGGTCCGCGCCTTCACCGGCAACGACTACACCCAGGACCTCGCGGCCGGGAACATCCTCGCCTGCGAGGCCTGGTCGGGCGACGTCATCCAGCTCCAGCTCGACAACCCCGACATCAAGTTCGTGGCGCCCGAGGAAGGCCTGTCGCTCTGGAGCGACAACATGATCATCCCGAACCTCGCGACCCACCAGGCCAACGCCGAGAAGTGGATCGACTACTACTACGAGCCCGCGGTCGCCGCGAAGCTCGCGTCCTGGGTCAACTACATCTGTCCCGTCGTGGGCGCGCGGGAGGAGATGGAGAAGATCGATCCCTCCCTGGTCGACAACGAGCTGATCTTCCCCGATGACGCGATGCTGTCGGACACCTTCGACTTCATGCCGCTCGATGATCAGCAGCAATCCGAGTACGAAGGAGACTGGTCCGATGTCACAGGTGGCTGAGACGGCGGCTGCCGTGAGCGACGACGCGTCGTACGACGGTCTGCGCCTGCGCAGCGTCACGAAGTCGTTCGGCGGGTTCACCGCGGTGAACGACCTCGACCTCGACGTGCCCAAGGGGTCGTTCTTCGCACTGCTCGGCCCGTCGGGCTGCGGCAAGACGACGACCCTGCGCATGGTCGCCGGCCTGGAGACGCCGACCTCGGGCACGATCCGGCTCGCGGGCCAGGACATCACCTACGCCAAGCCCTACAAGCGCCCGGTCAACACCGTCTTCCAGAGCTACGCGCTGTTCCCGCACCTCGACATCTACGAGAACGTCGCCTTCGGGCTCAAGCGCCGCAAGG
>NZ_JANINT010000037.1 GCF_024509035.1 Nocardioides sp.
CACCTGACCGGCCACCTGCTCGACCTCACGACGGCGGCGCCGACGTCGCCACAGTCCCGCGACGCCCGCGGCGGCCCCGGCGAGCACGACGGCGAGACCGGCGAGCCCGGGGACCGTCAGCAGGACGGCCACGCTCGTCCCGGCGATGGCCAGCGGCAGTGCGCCACCCACGGCTCGGTCGCGTGGCGGTCTGAGCCGGGTCGGGGGCCGCACCAGGAGCAGGACGGCCGCGACCGCCGCCGCGACCGCGATCTCGGTCATGCGCCGATCCGCGCGGCGAGGGCGTCAGCGCCCGGTCCGGGGCGGGTCCCGCCGGCGTCGTCGATGTCGAGGGCCGGCACCATGACCACCAGGCCGTCGGCGCCACGCTCGGGAACGGCCACCTGGCGCAGCCGCCGACGTCCGTCGGGACCGCGGGCCAGGTGGAGCACGGCGTGGACCGCCGAGGCGAGCTGGCTGTGCGCGGCCTCGCGACCCAGGCCCGCAGCGAGCGCGAGGGCCTCGACCCGGGCGGGGACGTCGACGGCCGAGTTGGCGTGGAGGGTCCCGCACCCGCCCTCGTGGCCGGTGTTGAGCGCGGCGAGCAGGTCGACCACCTCACCGCCGCGCACCTCGCCGACCACCAGACGGTCGGGGCGCATCCTCAGCGCCTGCCGGACCAGCGTGCGGACCTCCACGGCGCCCGCGCCCTCGAGGTTGGCCGGCCGCCCTTCGAGGGCGACCACGTGCGGATGGTCGGGACGCAGCTCGCTGGCGTCCTCCACCAGGACGATGCGCTCCTCGGGATCGACCCGGGACAGCAGGGCCGCGAGCAGCGCGGTCTTGCCCGACCCCGTGCCGCCACTGACCAGGAACGCGAGGCGGGACTCGACGATGGCCATCAGCACCCGGGCGCCGCCCGGCGTGAGCGTGCCGAGGTCGACCAGCTCGTCGAGGGTGAAGGTGCGCGGTCGCGGCACCCGCAGGGAGACGAGCGTGCCCGGGCGCGCGAGCGGCGCCAGCACCGCGTGCAGACGGGTGCCGTCGGGGAGCCGCAGGTCGACGTACGGCGTCGCGTCGTCGAGCCGCCGGCCACCGAGCGCGGCGAGCCGCTGCGCCAGCCGGCGCACCGCCTCCTCGTCGGGGAAGCGCACGTCGGTGAGCTCCAGGCCCGACCCGCGGTCGAGGTAGACCCGGTCGGGGCCGTTGACCAGGACATCGGTGACGTGCGGCGTGCGCAGCAGGGGCTCGAGCGGCCCGGCACCGACGACGTCGCGGCGCAGCGCCTCGTAGGCCTCGAGCACGGCGGCGTCGCCCACCGGGCGCCCGCTCTCACGCAGGGCCTGGGCGACCCGGTGGGGGGTGAGGTCCCCGGGGCTGCGCGCCAGCCGGTCGCGGACGGCCTCGAGATCCTCGCCGCGGGGGCCGGTCACGCGGCGGCCGCCCGCATCAGCATCACCTGGTCGAGCACCTCGCCCGCGGCCCGACCCAGCGCCCCGCGGCGCGAGCGCACGGGGCCCAGACCCAGGTCGATCGCCTCGTCGAGGCCACGCTGGTCGGGCATGGTGGCCAGCACCGGGATGCCGGTGGCCCGGGCGACCGACCGGGCGTCGACGCCCGACCCGCGCAGGACGAGCCGGACGCTGGTGCGGTCGGGGTGGCGGGCGCACGTCCGCGCGGCCGACGCCACCCCCGCCACGGTGGGGACGACGACCACCAGCAGGCGGTCGCAGCGCGCGGCGACCTCGTCGACCAAGGGGTCGACGGTGCGGGGGAGGTCGACGACGACCAGGTCGTGTCCGCGCCGGGCAGCGGAGAGCACCTCACGGACCGCGAAGGCCTGGAGGGTGGCCGGTCGACCGGCGTGCCACGTGAGCGCGCCGAGATCCTCACGGCGCGGCAGGGCCTCGCGGAGCGCGCGGGCGCTGAGCCGCCCGGTGGTGTGGCACAGGCCGTCCCACCGGACACCGTGCCGGCCCTCGAGACCGAGGACCCGGTCGACGCCCGGACCGAGCGGATCGGCGTCGATCACCAGCGCGCGCCCACGCCGGGCGCCGATCTGCCCGAGCGCACAGGCGAAGGTCGTGGCGCCCGCTCCGCCGCTGCCACCGAGCACCCCGACCACCAGGCCCTCGGCCGGCGTGGTGTCGCCGAGGTCGGTGAGCAGCTCGGTCAGCCAGCCCTCCGAGCGTCCGACCTGGGTCACGCTCTCGGCGCCGATCTCCACGGCCACCCGGAACATCTCGTCGGGGACCGCCCCCCACGACAGCACGTAGACCTGGCCCCGGCGAGGCGGGCTGATGCGGGCCAGGTCCTCGGCCATGTCGACGCCCAGCAGCACCACCGGCGCCCGCGCCCACCCCCGCAGTGCCGTGCCGCCGTCGGTCGCGACGTCCGGTGTGACGCCGGCGGCGGCCGCGAGGCGGAGCAGCTCGTCGAGCAGGGACTGGTCGCGGGTGATGAGCAGCGGTGCGGTCATGCAGCGATGGTTCCCGCGGACGCGACGGTGGCCCCGGGCTCGGCCGGCGCCTGTGGACAACGTCGCCGGACACGGCTCCTGTGGAGGGCGGCTGGCGCGGTCCCGCCTACGATTGCCGCATGGCGACCCGGTCCACCGCGGCCTTCTTCGACCTCGACAAGACGATCATCGCCAAGTCGAGCACGTTGGCCTTCAGCAAGCCCTTCCAGGCGGGTGGGCTGATCTCGCGGCGCGCGGTGCTGCGCTCGGCGTACGCCCAGTTCGTCTACCTGGTCGGCGGCGCCGACCACGACCAGATGGAGAAGATGCGGCAGTTCATGTCGCAGCTGTGCGCGGGCTGGGACGTCGCCACGGTCCGCGAGATCGTCGCGGACACGCTGCACAACATCGTCGACCCGCTCGTGTACGACGAGGCGGTCAGCCTGATCGAGGAGCACCACCTCGCCGGCCGCGACGTGGTCGTCGTGTCCGCGTCCGGAGCCGAGGTGGTGGAGCCGATCGCCGAGATGCTCGGCGCCGATCGCGTCATCGCCACGCGCATGGAGATCGAGGACGGCCGCTACACCGGCGGCATCGAGTACTACGCGTACGCCGAGGAGAAGGCGCGAGCGATCGAGGAGCTGGCTGCCGCCGAGGGCTACGACCTGGCCACCAGCTACGGCTACAGCGACTCGGTCACCGATGTCCCGATGCTCGAGGCCGTCGGCCACGCGCACGCGGTCAACCCCGACAAGGAGCTGCGCAAGGTCGCCGCCGAGCGCGGCTGGCCGGTGCTGGTGTTCACCAAGCCGGTCGCGCTGCGCTCGCGGGTGCCCTTGCCGCCCGCGAAGCCCACGCTGGCCGCGCTCGCCGTCGGTGGGGTCGTCGCCGCCGGCGGCGTGTGGTGGGCGAACGTGCGCAAGCGCCGGCCCAGCGCCTGACGACCCACGACATCCACCTGACCTCGATGAGGGCAGGGCAACCTCAGATGGACACGGAAGTCAAGCCTCGAAGGTCCTTGAACACACACGAGATGAGGCGTAGACACGGAGTCAGAACTCCACAGAGCAGCACGTGATCCGGGTACCCACGCGGCGATCTACCCTTCCTACAGGGCGCGTGTCGGTCGGGACCTTCCCGCGACAGCAGTCAGATGTTGCACGCCTGGTAACCATCGGATTCACGTGTCAGCGACGGCACCCGGACCAATCACTGTGAACCGCCGGGTGCCGTTCGCATGCTCGGGCGAGACGGTCGTTGGGCTCGACCCTGTGTCCGCGGGCGTTGTCCGTTCAATTGCTGGGAAAAGCACCGGTTACCGCGCAGTAACCGGTGCGTAAGTCAGCAATTGAACCCCAGCAACGCCGGAGGAACATCCCCGACAGCAAGGGGCGCCTACTCAGCAGCCAGCCGCAGCGGGCTCGCCTCGGCGCCGGCGGAGTAGGCCTCGGCGGCGTAGAGCAACCAGGAGTGCACGCCGGCCTGGCCGCCGGCGGCGTAGCCGCGCAGGTTCGACTCGTACGCCGCGCGCAGCGCGAGGTGACCGGCCTCGGGCACCACGAGCGACTTCTCGTCGACGCCCCGCGCGACCAGCACGAGCCGCTCGGCAGCCCGCGCCACGATGCCGTTGTGCGACGGGAAGGGCGCCGCGGTGGCCAGCTCGGCGTGCACGACCGCCGCGACGAGCAGCGCGGGGGCGGCCGTCGGGACCGTCAGCAGCTCACCGATCCCACGCAGCCGGGCGGCCGCGGCCTCGTCGCGGGGACGGCCCCGCGAGTCGGCGGGCAACGTGGCGGAGGCGAGCGCGTGGATGCGGGCGAGGGCCTGGAGCGGTGTGCGGTTCAGCGACGGCGCCAGGGACAGCAGCTCCGTCGACACCCGCACCGCGTCGGCGGCGATCTCGTCGACGTCCCCCGCGCGCACGTCGGCGAGGGTGGCGGAGGACCCCTCGAGCACCGCGCTCGCGTGGGCGCCGCGCAGCAGGCTCTCGGCGGTCGTCTCGGGCGACGTACGCCGCAGGCCACGGTCGCGCAGCATCACGTCGATGCCGTCGCGGGTGCCGGCGTACGCCGACGGCACGCCTTCGAGGGACGCCAGGCGCGACAAGGGGTCTGAGCTCACGAGATCCCACAGTATCTGCGAGTACGGTGGCCTCGATGAGCGACCAGCCCGCCTCCTCCCCCGCGCTGCCCTCCTCGGGCGCCGCCGCCCTGTCCTTCGGCGACGTCGCGGCCGCCTACGACCGGGCCCGCCCGTCCTATCCCCGCGAAGCCGCCGCCTGGTTGGCCGGCGACCAGCCCGCCACGGTCCTCGAGCTCGGCGCCGGGACCGGCAAGCTCACCGCCGGCCTCGTCGACCTGGGCCACGACGTCCATGCGACCGACCCCGACGGGCAGATGCTCCAGGTGCTCCGCGAGCGGCTCCCCGACGTCCGCACCTCGGTCGCGAGCGCCGAGGACCTGCCGGTCGGAGACGCGTCGTACGACGTCGTCGTGGTCGCCCAGGCGTTCCACTGGTTCGACCACGACCGTGCGCTGCCCGAGATCGCCCGCGTGCTCAAGCCCGGCGGCCGGCTGGCGCTGGTGTGGAACGCCCGCGACGTGCGGATCCCCTGGGTGCGGCGGTTCGGCGAGCTGATCGGCAACCAGGAGAACCTCGCCTCCGTCGCGCCTCTGGAGACCAGCGAGCTGTACGGCGAGGTCGACTCCGCCACGTTCCGCCACTGGCAGGTCGTCGACCGCGAGTCGATCGCCGACCTGGCCCGCTCGCGCTCCAACATCGCCACGCTCGACGAGGAGGCGCGGGCCGCCAAGATCGCGGAGGTCGTGGCCTTCTACGACGACTACGGGCGCGGCATGGACGGCATGCAGCTGCCCTACGTCGCTCACTGCTTCCGCAGCACCGTGGCGGAGCGCACCGCAGAGCAGTCGTCCGACAGCGGACCGGCGACGCCCACGGTCACCGACGGCTCCGACACCGACATGCTGCTCATCGACTTCCGCTGACCATGCCTCGCCCCTGGCGCCGACGGCATCTCGGGACCGAGGCCGACCGTGCGACCTTCCGCACGCTGCACAGCGCGTCCCTCGCCTCGCCCGCCCTGCGCGAGGGGCTCACCACCGCCAGCGCGGAGCGCAGCATCCGGCACCTCCACGACCTGCTCGGCAGTCCCGCCCTCGCGCTCACCGACACGGCCTCCGCGCTGGCCTGGCACGGCAGCGGTCAGCACCACGTCGAGCAGTGCCCGGCCCTGGCCGCGGCGACGGTCGAGCGCGGCAGCACGCGGATGTTCGACCGCGACGACCTGCCCTGCGACCAGCCCGGGTGCGAGATCCGCACCGCGATCGTCAGCCCCCTCGTGGTCGAGGAGCGGGTGGTCGGCACCCTCCAGGTCTTCGCGGCCTACCCGACCGCCGGCCTGGCCCGCGCGGCCGACGAGGTCGCCCAGTGGGTCAGCGCCCAGCTGGAGCTCGCCGAGCTCGACGCCTCCCGCACCCGCCTGATGGAGGCCGAGGTGCGCGCGCTGCGCGCCCAGATCAGCCCTCACTTCATCTACAACTCCCTCGGCGCGATCGCGAGCTTCGTGCGCACCGACCCCGACCGGGCCCGCGAGCTGCTGCTGGAGTTCGCCGACTTCACCCGCTACTCCTTCCGCCGGCACGGCGAGTACACGACGCTCGCCGAGGAGCTGCGCTCGATCGAGCGCTACCTGCTGCTCGAGCAGGCGCGGTTCGGCGACCGGCTGCAGGTGACGCTGCGGATCGCGCCCGAGGTGCTGCCGGTCGCCGTACCCTTCCTCTGCATCCAGCCGCTCGTCGAGAACGCCGTCCGGCACGGCCTCGAGTCGGCGGAGGGCGGCGGCCACATCCGGATCGTGGCTCGCGACCAGGGTCAGGAGTGCGTGATCGAGGTGGAGGACGACGGCGTGGGCGAGGACCCCGACGTCGTACGCCGGGCGCTGGCCGGCGACACGTCCCTCGACTCGACCGGGCTCGGCAACGTCGACGGACGGCTGCGCAACGCGTTCGGCGACGACTTCGGCCTGGTCGTCGAGACTGCGCCCGGCGCGGGCACGAAGGTCGTCGTCCGGGTCCCCAAGTTCGCCCCGGGAGTCCATCCATGAGCACGCACCGGAAGCTGCGCGCCCTGGTCGTGGACGACGAACGGCCCGCCCTCGACGAGCTGCGCTACCTCCTCGAGCGCGACGAGCGGGTCGGCGAGGTGCTCACCACCGACGCCGCGACCGACGCCCTGCGCATCCTGCGCGAGAACGACGTCGACGTGGCGTTCCTCGACATCCAGATGCCCGGCCTCACCGGCCTCGAGCTCGCCCAGGTGCTGGGCCGCTTCCGGGTGCCGCCGCGGATCGTGTTCGTCACCGCTCACGAGGGCCACGCCGTCGAGGCGTTCGACGTGCACGCGGTCGACTACGTGCTCAAGCCGGTGCGCGCCGACCGCCTGGCCGAGGCCGTTCGCCGGGTCGTCGCGGGGTCCGACCAGCCCACCGCCGGCGACGATCCCCAGGTGGCGGTCGAGCGCGGCGGCGTGACCCGCTTCCTCAACCGCTCCGACATCACGCACGTCGAGGCGCACGGGGACTACGCCCGCCTGCACACCGCCGAGGGGTCCCACCTGGTCCGCACGCCGCTGACCACCCTCGAGGAGGAGTGGGCCGGCGCCGGGTTCGTGCGCATCCACCGCTCGCTGCTGGTCTCGCTCGCCCACGTCCGCGAGGTGCGCATGGACGCCGGCCGCTGCGCCGTGGTCGTCGGTGACCCTCCCGTCGAGCTCGGCGTCAGTCGGCGGCACACCCGCGAGCTGCGCGAGCTGCTGCTCCAGAGCCGGACCCGCCGGCCGTGAGCGACCAGGGGCCGGCTCCGGAGCGGGTGCGGGTGAGCGGGCCCCCGCGCCGACGTACGCCGACCGCGCGGACTGCGGACATCGACGACGAGACCCGGCTCGGCGGCATGTACATGGGCTCGCTGCTGCGCGAGCAGCTGCGGCTGGCGCTGGGCATCCTCACGGTCCTCGGCCTCACGGTGGGGCTGCTGCCGCTGGCCTTCCACCTCGTCCCGGAGCTCTCCGGCACCGAGGTGCTCGGCGTACCCCTCGCCTGGGTCCTGCTCGGGGTGCTGGTCTATCCGTGGCTGCTGGTCCTCGGCTGGGTCTACGTCCGCCGGGCCGAGCGCAACGAGCACGACTTCGCCGAGCTGGTGACGGAAGTCGAGAGATGACCGCGCCATGAACCTCGACGCGGCACCCGGCATCGTCGCCGTCACGCTGGTGACGATCGCGACGCTGGCCATCGGCACCTGGGGCCTGCGGCTCTCGCGCACCACGAGCGACTTCTTCGTCGCCTCGCGCTCGGTGCGGCCCCGGCTCAACGCCAGCGCGATCGGCGGGGAGTACCTCTCGGCCGCCTCGTTCCTCGGGGTGGCCGGGCTCGTCCTGACCTTCGGGGCCGACATGCTCTGGTACCCGGTCGGTTGGACCGCCGGCTACCTGGTGCTGCTGGTGCTGGTGGCCGCTCCGCTGCGCCGCTCGGGCGCCTACACGCTGCCGGACTTCGCCGAGGCGCGGCTGGGCTCGCGGGCGGTGCGCTCGGTGTGCTCGCTGCTGGTGGTCGCGGTGGGGTGGCTCTACCTGCTGCCGCAGTTCCAGGGCGCGGGCATCACGCTCCGCTCGACGCTCGGGGCGCCGACCTGGGTCGGGCCGGTGATCGTCGGCCTCGTCGTGCTGGCCAACGTCACCTCCGGCGGCATGCGCAGCATCACGTTCGTCCAGGCCTTCCAGTACTGGCTCAAGCTCACCGCGCTGCTGGTCCCCGGCACGGTGCTCGTCGCCGTGTGGGCCGACGACTCGACGCCGTTCGCGTCCGGGTCGGACGGATGGTCGGTGCCGATCGCCGCCGGCGGCGGGGAGGGCCTCTACGTCACCTACTCGCTGATCATCGCGACGTTCCTCGGCACGATGGGCCTGCCCCACGTCGTGGTGCGCTTCTACACCAACCCCGATGGCCGCGCGGCCCGGCGTACGACGCTCGTCGTGCTGGCGCTGCTGGGGGTGTTCTACCTGCTGCCGCCGCTGTACGGCGCGCTCGGCCGCGTCTACGCCCCCGAGCTGGCCGGCACCCGGCGCTCCGACGCGCTCGTCCTCGAGCTGCCGCGGATCATGCTCGACGGACCCGTGGGCGAGCTGCTCACCGGCCTCGTCACCGCCGGCGCGTTCGCGGCGTTCCTCTCGACCTCGTCGGGCCTCTCGATCGCGGTGGCCGGCGTGCTCAGCCAGGACGTCACCGGGCGACCGTGGGCCGGCCGGCGGCTCGGGGGCGTCTCGGCGTTCCGTCTCGGCGCGGTGGTCGCGGTGACGGTGCCCTGCGTGGTGGCGCTGGCGGTGCCCAACCTCGGCGTCGCCCGGGCGGTCGGGCTGGCGTTCGCGATGGCCGCCTCGACGTTCTGTCCCCTGCTGCTGCTGGGCATCTGGTGGCGCCGGCTCACCCCGACCGGCGCGATCGCGGGACTGCTCGCAGGCGGTGTCGGCTGCAGCGTGGCGATCGTGTGGACCCTCGTGGTCTCGCGGCCCGACGGCTGGGTCGACACGCTGATGGGACAGCCCGCCGCCTGGAGCTTCCCGCTCGCCATCACCACGATGGTCGTCGTCTCGCTGCTCACCGCCGCGCGCATCCCCGCCCACACCGGCCGGTTCCTCGTCCGGCTGCACACCCCCGAGGTTCTCGACCTCGACCGCGGTTGAACGAGGAATCAGCTGAACAAGACGGGCGAACGCGAGCGGCGTCCGGTCTCGCCCGCCCGCGCCCGCCGTACAGCCGCCGTCAACTCGTCCTCACGGCCTCACGGCCACGGAGCGGCGTCGCTGTAACGCCGTGTTACCGACGGTTCCCACGGTGCTGCACCATGGGGGGAGGAGGGGGTAACAGGGCGTTACAGCTACGCCGAGCGCCGGGCGGCCAGCTGTTCCCGGGCGCGGGCGACGACGAGGTCGACGACGTGCGGGTGGGGACCGATGACGTCGGCGACGACCGAGGCGCCGGCGGCGAGCGACTCCGAGCGGCAGCGGGTGGCGAAGAACCCCTCGGCGAGCAGGTACGGCGAGACCGCGTCGCCGGGCCGGACCACCTCGGAGGGGCGGGACCCGAGCCCCCCCAGCGTCGCGATGCGCACCGGCCCTCCCCAGGCGGCCGCGAGCAGGTCGCGCGCGTGCTCGAGGTCGCGGGTGGCGAGCGGGTCGCGCGACCCGGCCGCCACCATCACCAGGGGCGACCCAGGACGCGCTGCGGCGGAGACCAACCGCGAGACCTGGGCCGCCGCCAGCAGCGGATCGGGGCCGAGCGCGCGGCCGGCCACCGCGGCGAGGTCCTCGCGCACGTGGTGGCCGGTGGAGAGCAGCAGCGGGACCACCACCGAGGGCTCGGCAGACGGGAGCACTGCGGACAGCAGCGGCGACGCCAGCTCGACGAAGGCCGCGACACCGGGCACGCCCAACCGTGCGGCAGCCGCCGCGGTGATCGAGCGCGCCACCTCGTTCCCGGCAGGCAGCCGGGTCCCGTGCGCGACCGTCACCAGCCTCACGAGGAGACCGCCAGCCGGTAGCCCCGCTTGACGACCGTCTGCACCGCGCGCGTGCCGAGCGCCGCACGCAACCGCGCGACCGCCATCTCGACCGCGTGCTCCGACCCGGCCGTCCCCGACGGCAGCATCGCGAGCAGCGCCGGCCGCGAGACCACGTTGCCCGGGTTCGCGACCAGCGCGTTGAGCACGGCCGCGGGCGCGGGTGAGAGCTTGACCTCGGCACCGTCGAGCAGGACGTCCTCGCCGTGCAGCAGCAGCTGGCGCCCGCCGACCAGCTCGACCACCAGCCCGGACCGGCGCGAGGGCAGCTCGGTCTCGAGCTGCTTGACCATCGCGCCGAGCCGCGACCGGTCGGGGTAGATCGTCGGCACGCCCCACATCTCGAACGCGGCCGCGGTCACCGGGCCGACGCAGGAGGCGACCACGTCTGCCTGGAACGCGGAGACCAGCTCGTCGCGCCGCCCGGTCGACCCTGCGGCCTCCATCAGCGCCGCGACCGCGGGCGCGGAGGTGAACGTCACCGCGTCGAGCGACCGGTCGGCGACCAGGTCGACGAGCTTGAACATCGGCTCCGGATCCTCGGCCGACGCCACCCGATAGACCGTGACGGTGGTGACGTCCGCCCCCTGCCGCCGGAGCGCGTGCGCGACCATCGACAGCGACTGGCCGTGCTCCTGCACGACGATCCGCATGCCGGCGAGAGACCGGCCGCGCAGGTGCTCGAGCACGTCCTCGAAGCACTCCGACTGCGGCGCCCACAGCTCGCGCAGACCCCGGCCGCGCAGTGCGCCGACACTCTTCGGCCCCCGGGCCAGGATCTCGGCGGACCCCAACGCCCCCAGCAGGTCGGGCAGCATCCCCCACCTCTCGGCCGCGTCGAACCAGGTGCGCATGCCGATGCCGGTGGTCGCCAGGAACATGTCGACCGGCGCGGCCAGCACCTCCGCGGTGGCCGCGCGCAGCTGGTCGTCGTCGACGTGGTTGGGCTCCAGTGACAGCGCGGGCGCCCACTCCACGGTGGCGCCGCGCCGTTCCAGCAAGCCGATCTGCTCCTCGACCTTCCGGGCGGCGGTCACGCCGATCCGGAAGCCCGCGAGCGGAAGGCCGTCGGTCATCGGAGGGGTCCTAGGTCTCGCGGGGCCCGCCCACGAGCACCATGCCGTCGGCGACCCGGACGTCGTACGTCGGGACCCGGACCGCCGCGTCGTCGAGGCACTGTCCGGTGCGCAGGTCGAAGGCCTGCTTGTGCATCGGCGACGCGACGTACGGGATCTCGCCACGCGTTCCGACGATCCCCCGGGCCAGCACCGAGGCACGAGAACAAGGGTCGTAGTTGGACATCGCATAGACGTTTCCGTCGTGTGTCCGGAAGATTGCGACCGCGGCGCCGTCGACGAGGGCCACGACTCCGCCCTCGACCTCGATCCGGTCGAGGGCGCAGACAAGGGTGTGCGTCGCAGGATCGGTCGAGGTGCTCATCGCGGTGCCCCCACCGGGATCGTCGTCCCGAGCGAGACCGGGCCGGACGACTCCGCCGGCACCGCCTGCTCCCGTTCGGCGCGGAAGCTGATGTGCGGGTCAGGTGTGTCCGGGGCGTTCACGAACGAGACGAACCGGGCGAGCTTCTCTGGGTCGTCGATCGTCGCCTTCCACTCGTCGAAGTAGGAGTCGACGTGGCGGGCCATCGCGGCCTCGAGCTCCGAGCCGAGGCCGAGCGCGTCGTCGACGACGATCTCGCGGACCCGGTCGAGCCCGCCGTCGAGCGAGTCGATCCAGGGCGCGGTCCGCTGGAGCCGGTCGGCGGTGCGGACGTAGTACATGAGGAACCGGTCGAGGTAGCGGATCAGCGTCTCCCGGTCCAGATCCCCGGCGAGCAGGCGGGCGTGAGCAGGCGTGGCGCCGCCGTTGCCGCCGACGTAGAGGTTCCAGCCCTTCTCGGTCGCGATCACCCCGAAGTCCTTGGCCCGCGCCTCGGCGCACTCGCGAGCGCAGCCGCTGACCCCGCCCTTGAGCTTGTGCGGCGAGCGCAGCCCGCGGTAGCGAAGCTCCAGGTCGATGGCGAGCTGGACGGAGTCCTGGACGCCGTACCGGCACCAGGTCGAGCCCACGCACGACTTCACCGTGCGCAGCGACTTGCCGTAGGCGTGGCCGGACTCGAAGCCGGCATCCACCAGGCGTCGCCAGATGAGCGGCAGCTGCTCCATCCGAGCACCGAACAGGTCGATGCGCTGGCCGCCGGTGATCTTCGTGTACAGCCCGAACTCCTGCGCCACCTGGCCGATCACGATCAGCTTCTCGGGAGTGATCTCGCCGCC
>NZ_JANINT010000038.1 GCF_024509035.1 Nocardioides sp.
GGCCGACTCGCGGGGATGACGTTCGCCGACACCGTCGCCGCGGCCCAGCGGATGGGCTGGTCACCGGGCCACCCGTCGTTCAACCGCAACCCGCTGGACCTCACCGACGAGGCCGCGGCTGCCGGTGTGAGCGTCGCCGAGCACATCGTGGCCGAGCTGAAGGCCGCCCGCCTGGGCTCGGTCGCCGACGACCCCGACGATCCCGCGAACTTCCCGCGATGCCTGACGCTCTGGCGGGCCAACCTGCTCGGCAGCTCCGGCAAGGGCAACGAGTACTTCATGCGTCACCTGCTCGGTGTCGACTCGCTCGCGAGCGCCGAGGAGTGCGCACCCGACCAGCGTCCGCGCGACGTCGTGTGGCGCGAGGAGGCGCCGGTGGGCAAGCTCGACCTGCTCACCGCGATCGACTTCCGGATGACCAACACCGGCCTGCACTCCGACGTCGTCCTGCCGGCCGCCACCTGGTACGAGAAGCACGACATCTCCACCACCGACATGCACCCGTTCGTGCACGCGTTCTCGCCGGCGGTGGAGCCGCCCGGCGACGTGCACACCGACTACGACGCGTTCCTCGCGATCGCGGACAAGGTCAGCGAGCTGGCCGTCGATCACCTCGGCGTACGCCGTGACGTGATCGCCGCGCCGCTCCAGCACGACACCCCCGACGAGCTCGCGACGCCCTCGGGCCGGGTGCGGGACTGGAGAACAGGGGAGTGCGAGCCCGTCCCGGGCGTGACGATGCCCAAGCTCGTCGAGATCGAGCGCGACTACACGCTGATCGGCGCGAAGATGCGCGCGGTCGGGCCGCTGCTGGACACCCTCGGCACCACCACGAAGGCGATCACCGTCGACGTCACTCCGGAGCTGGAGTACCTGCGGCACCAGAACGGCGTCATCACCGAGGGGCCGTACGCCGGTCGGCCGTCCATCGCGACCGCCGATCGCATGTGCGAGGCGATCCTGGCGTTGTCGGGAACGACCAACGGCCGGGTCGCCCGCGAGGGCTTCGCGCGGCTCGAGGAGCGCACCGGCCAGCCGTTCGTCGACCTGGTCGAGGGTCACGAGACGCACCAGATCACCTACGCCGACACGCAGGCCGCGCCCCAGCCGGTGCTGACGAGCCCGGAGTGGTCGGGCTCGGAGAAGGGCGGCCGGCGCTACTCGCCGTTCACGCTCAACGTCGAGCGCCGCAAGCCGTGGCACACGATCACGGGCCGGCAGCACTTCTTCGTCGAGCACGACTGGGTCGCCGAGCTCGGCGAGCAGCTGCCGGGCTTCCGCCCGCCGCTGAACATGGCCAGGCACTTCGGCAGGCCCGGCGACGTCGTCGACGGCGGTGTCACCGTGCGGTTCCTGACACCGCACGCGAAGTGGTCGATCCACTCGATGTACCACGACAACGAGCTGATGCTCGCGCTCTCGCGCGGCGGCCCGGTCGTGTGGATGAGCGTCGAGGACGCCGCCAAGATCGGCGTCAGCGACAACGACTGGATCGAGGCGCACAACCGCAACGGCGTCATCGTCGCGCGCGCGGTCGTCAGCCACCGGATGCCCGAGGGCACGGTGTTCCAGTACCACTCCCCGGAACGCACGGTGAACGTGCCGAAGTCGGAGAAGGACGGCGGCGGCAAGGGCCGCCGGGGCGGCTACCACAACTCGATGACCCGCCTGCTGATCAAGCCGACGCACCTGGCCGGCGGGCACGCCCAGCTCACCTACGCCTTCAACTACTACGGCCCGATCGGCAGCCAGCGCGACGAGATCACCCGGATCCGTCGCCGCGCCCAGGAAGTGGAGTACTGACATGCGGATCAGAGCCCAGGTGGCGATGGTCATGAACCTCGACAAGTGCATCGGGTGCCACACCTGCTCGGTCACCTGCAAGCAGACGTGGACCAACCGGGAGGGCACCGAGTACGTCTGGTTCAACAACGTCGAGACCAAGCCCGGCATCGGCTACCCCAAGCACTACGAGGACCAGGAGAAGTGGAAGGGCGGCTGGCAGCTCGACAGCAAGGGGCGCCTGGTCCTGCGCTCCGGCGGTCGCGGCAAGCGGCTCTCGAGGATCTTCGCCAACCCCGACCTGCCGACGCTCGAGGACTACTACGAGCCGGCGACCTTCGACAAGGACGTGCTCGTCAACGCCCCCGCGGGCCTGAGCGACACCCCGGTCAAGCAGCCCCGGTCGGCGTTGACGGGGGAGCCGATGGCCCTGGAGTGGGGCGCCAACTGGGAGGACAGCCTCGGCGGGGCGCACGAGCGCGCTGGCGCCGACCCCAACCTCGTCGCGATGGATCCCGAGGCCGCGGCCCGGGTGAAGTTCGAGTTCGAGAAGACGTTCATGTTCCACCTGCCGCGCATCTGCGAGCACTGCCTCAACCCCGCGTGTGTGTCCGCCTGCCCCTCGGGCGCGATGTACAAGCGCGAGGAGGACGGCATCGTCCTGGTCGACCAGGACCGCTGCCGCGGCTGGCGGATGTGCGTGACGGCCTGCCCCTACAAGAAGGTCTACGTCAACCACTCCACCGGCAAGGCCGAGAAGTGCACGTTCTGCTTCCCGCGGATCGAAGCCGGCCAGCCGACGGTCTGCTCGGAGACCTGCGTCGGGCGGCTGCGCTACCTCGGGATCGTCCTGTACGACGAGGACGCCGTCCTGGCCGCCGCCTCGGTCGAGGACGAGCACGACCTGCTCGACGCCCAGCGACAGGTGTTCCTCGACCCGCGCGACCCCGCGGTCGCAGCGGCGGCGCTCGAGGCCGGGATGCCCCAGGAGTGGGTGGACGCCGCCGTGGCCTCCCCGGTGTGGCGGTTGATCAGCGACTACAAGGTCGCGCTGCCCCTGCACCCGGAGTACCGCACGCTGCCGATGGTCTGGTACGTCCCGCCGCTGTCGCCGGTGCTCGACGCCGTCGGGGCCGCGGGGCGTGACGACGCGGACGCCGACGAGGTGTTCCACACGATCCGCGACCTGCGGATCCCGGTGGAGTACCTCGCCGAGCTCTTCACCGCCGGCGACGCCGACGCGGTGGCGGGCGTGCTGATGAAGCTCGCCGGCATGCGCTCCTACATGCGGGCCCGCACGCTGGACGGCACGGTCGCCGCCGAGATCTGCGAGGCGATCGGCATGACCGGTCCCGAGATCGAGGCGATGTACCGGCTGCTCGCCATCGCCAAGTACGACGAGCGCTACGTGATCCCGAAGGCGTACTCCAAGGACGCCGCCGCCCTGGAGGCCCAGGCCGCCGCCACGGCCGACTGCTCCCTGGACTGCGAGGGCGGCCCGGGCATGGGCGGCGACGGCCCGGGCGAGGGGGCCTCGGTGCCGGCCACGGTCGAGCGATTCCATCTCGTCGACGACGCCGGGAGCGTGCGGCCGGGCCGCAAGGCGCTCTTCGAGCGGCGCAGCGACGGCCGCCTCGGGCTCACCATCGACCCGGCCGGCGCGTGATGAGCCCGCAGAGCCCGACGAGCCCGATGAGCCCGATGAGCACGGTCGGTCCCGACGACCGGCGCCGGCTGTTCGAGGTCGCCGGCCTGCTGCTGACCTACCCCGACGACGAGCTGCACGAGGCGTTGCCCGCGGTCGCCGCCGCGGCCCGCGAGATCGGGCACGCCGGCGTCCGCGAGCGGGTGGCCGGCTTCCTCGAGTGGTGCGCCGCCACCGGGCGCGAGCAGGTCGAGCAGCACTACGTGGCGACGTTCGACCTGCGCCGTCGCTCGGGGCTCTACCTCACTTACTACCTGCACGGCGACACCCGCAAGCGTGGCGTCGCGCTGCTCACTCTTAAGAGCCGCTACCGCGCCCACGGTCTGCGGCTCGCCCCCGGCGAGCTGCCCGACCTGCTGCCGGTCGTCCTGGAGTTCGCGGCCACCGTCGGCCCGGGGGACGGCGAGGCCCCGTTGCGGCAGCACCGCCGGGGCGTCGAGCTGCTCCGCGCGGCGCTGGCCGACGTGGGCTCGCCGTACGCCGCGCTCCTCGAGGCCGTGTCCATGGCGCTGCCGCCGCTGACCGACGGCGACCGGGCCGCGATCGCGGCCCTCGCCGTGGACGGCCCGCCCGTCGAGGCCGTCGGCCTCGCGCCGTACTCCTCGTGCACCCCCACCCACGCACCCGAAGAGAGCCTGCGATGAGCACCCTGCTGTGGATCGTCGTTCCCTACGCCTGCCTGACCGTCTTCGTGGTCGGCCACGTCTGGCGCTGGCGGCACGACCAGTTCGGCTGGACCACCCACACCAGCCAGCTGCTGGAGTCGCGGATCCTGCGGCTCGCCTCGCCCCTGTTCCACCTCGGCGCGCTCGGGGTGATCGGTGGCCACGTCGTCGGGCTGCTCGTGCCGGCCTCGGTGACCGAGGCGCTGCACGTCTCCGAGCACGTCTACCACGCCACGGCGGTCTGGGGCGGGACCGTGACCGGCCTGATGTTGGTCGTCGGCCTCACGCTGCTGATCGTGCGCCGTCGGATGACCCCGAGGGTGTTCCGGGTGACGACCCGGATGGACAAGGCGCTCTTCCTCGCGCTCGGCGTGATGGCCGCGCTCGGCATGACCGCGACCGTGGCGGTGAACCTGCTCGGCTCGGGCTACGACTACCGCGAGACGATCGCGGTCTGGTTCCGCAGCGTCTTCTACTTCTCGCCGCGCTCGGAGCTGATGACCGAGGCGCCGCTGGTCTACCAGCTGCACGCGCTGGGCGGCTTCGTGTTCCTCGCGCTGTGGCCCTTCACCCGCCTGGTGCACGTGTGGTCCGCGCCGCTGGCCTACCTGTGGCGCCCGTACGTCGTCTACCGCGCCCGCCGCGGTGCGGTGCCGGCGGCCTCGCCGCGCCCGGCCGAGGTGCGCGACCGCGTCGGGCCGGGAGCCGCCGCCCGCTGAGCCCCTCCGCTGCCCCTCCGCTGAGGGCTGGGGCGGGCGTCTGGTTGGTCACACCGGCCCCGTCGACGTACGCCGCCGTGGCGCTGGTGGCCGAGAATGGGCGTGTGATCGAGCGTGCCCCCGCCCGGCGCGGCCCCCGGCCCGCCCGCACGGCCAGTGGCCGTCCGCTCTCGGAGACCCGCGCTGCGCTGCTCGAGACCCTCGAGGCGCAGCCCGAGCCCACCAGCGTCCAGGCGCTCGTCACGCTGACTGGGCTGCACACCAACACCGTCCGCGAGCACCTGGACGGCCTGCTGCGCAGCGGCCACGTGTCCCGGCGCCTGGCCCCGGCCAACGGCCGCGGCCGCCAGGCGTGGCTCTACGAGGCGGCCCGCCGCGACCCCGGCACCGGCGCGGAGTACGCCGGCCTCGCCGCGACCCTCGCGACGATCGTCGTGCGCTCGAGCCCGGAGCCCACCGAGGAGGCGAGCCGGGCGGGGGTGGAGTGGGGCCAGCGCCTGGCCCGCGAGACCCCCGACCCTGAAGGGGTCGACACCGCCGCCCCGGCGGATGCGCAGGTCGTGGCCCGGCGCAAGGTCGTCGGCCTGTTCAACGAGCTCGGCTTCGCCCCCGAGGCCGACGACGACGCCGGCGAGGTCCGGCTGACGCGGTGCCCGCTCCTCGAGGCGGCTCACCAGCAGCCGGACGTGGTCTGCTCGGTGCACCTCGGCATCGCGCGCGGCGCGCTGGAAACCTATGGTGGCGATCCGTCCGGCGCCGAGCTGCTGCCGTTCGCCGAGCCGGGCGCCTGCCTGCTCCACCTCGCCCCGCACCGCTGAGCAGCTCAGGAGCGGATCGGGACGAAGGTCTGCGGTCCGGGTCGGGACGAAAGTCCCGTCATCGGGGCCTAGGTCCGGCCCAAGGAGCGGGTTCTCCCGGGACTTCGGTCCCTGAGTTGCACGGGGGACGCCCGGTGACGATGTGCAGGCCGCCCCGGACCGGGGGCGGTTCGACCGCACGATCGCCGTGGAGGCACTGATGACCAGCCTGCTCACGCCGGATACCTCTCCGGCCCCCGCCTCGCCGCCCCAGCGCGGCAAGGAGTGGCTCACCGACTGGGACCCGGAGAACGCCGAGACCTGGGACTCGAGGCTCGCCTGGCGGACCCTGTCGATCACGACCGGGACGCTCACCCTGGCCTTCGTCTCCTGGTTCATCGCCAGCGCGATCGCGCCGAAGCTGACCAACCTCGGCTTCGACCTGACCAAGGACCAGCTCTACTGGCTCACCGCGATGCCGGGCCTCTCGGCCGGTCTCCTGCGGCTGGTCTGGATGACGCTCCCGCCGGTGCTCGGCACGCGCAAGCTCGTCTCGCTCACGACCCTGCTGATGCTGATCCCCCTCCTCGGCTGGGGGATCGCGGTGCAGAACCCTGACACGTCGTTCACGACGTTCATGATCCTGGCCGCCCTGTCCGGCATCGGCGGCGGCGCGTTCTCGGGCTTCATGCCGTCGACGTCGTACTTCTTCCCGCGCCGGATGCAGGGCACGGCCCTCGGCCTCCAGGCGGGCATCGGCAACTTCGGCGTCTCGCTCGTCCAGTTCGTGACCCCGTGGATCATCGGCTTCTCGATGGTCGGCTTCCTCGGGGCGGCCCAGACCGAGACCGCGCCGGGCAAGCCCGGCCACGACGTCTGGTACCAGAACGCGGCGTTCGTCTACGTGCCGTTCGTCCTGGTGGGCGCCGCGCTGGCCTGGACGCTGCTGAAGTCGGTGCCGGTCACCGCGAACGTCCGCCAGCAGTTCGACATCTTCAACAACCGCGACACGTGGTACATGACGCTGCTCTACATCATGACCTTCGGGACGTTCTCGGGTCTCTCCGGCCAGTTCGGTCTGCTGCTGAAGAACCTGTACGGCGGCGGCAACACCGAGATCGCCAAGGCGCTGAGCGACGGCACGACGCAGGTGCTCGTGCACGGCTACTCGATCCCCGACCCGGTCAAGTACGTCTTCCTCGGACCGCTCGTGGGCGCCGGTGCGCGGGTGCTGTTCGCGCCCCTGACCGACCGGTTCGGTGGCGCCCGGTGGACGCTGGTGTCCGGCATCGGCATCCTCGGCTCGGTCCTCTACACGATGACGACGCTGACCCCCGACGTCTCGGCCGGCGCCGTCTCGCTGGATGCGCAGTTCCACCACTTCCTCTACGGGATGCTGGCGATCTTCTTCTTCACCGGGGTCGGCAACGCCTCGACGTTCAAGCAGATGCCGATGATCTTCGAGCGGCGTCAGGCCGGCGGCGTCATCGGCTGGACCGCTGCGATCGCGGCGTTCGGACCGTTCTTCTTCGGCATCGGCCTCACGATGGTCAGCCCGGTCGCGTTCTACGCCGTCGGCGCCGCCTTCGCGGTGCTGTGCATCGCGATCACCTGGGTGCGCTACGCCCGGCCGAACGCCCCCAAGGCGTCCTGACGGCAGCGGCCCGGTCCAGGCCCCGTCCGGACGTGGGCGCCCTCTCGGCGACGAGGGGGCGCCCTGCTCGGGCGCTTCGAGGAGAGGAGTCGATCGTGCGTAGCCTGATGGACATGCCCCTGGAGCTCCGCGGCCGCACCGTCGCCGACGTCATGGTCCGTGGACCGAAGACGGTGCCGGCCTCGGCGAGCGTCACCGAGGCGCGGAGCGAGCTGCTCGACGACCACGTGCACGTGGTCCTGATCGTCGAGGGCGGCGCGCTCGTCGGGACGGTCGAGCGCCGCGACCTCGTCGGCGCTCCGGCGTCGGATCCGGCCCTCCAGCATGCCGTCCTCGACGGGCGGACGGTCCCGCCCACCGTGGCCGCCGAGGACGCGCGGCTCCTCCTGCTCGCCCGCGGCCGCAGGCGGCTCGCCGTCGTGGACGAGCACGGCGCCCTCCTCGGCCTGCTCTGCCTCAAGCGCCGCCTCACCGGCTTCTGCAGCGACGCGGACGTCGCCGCACGCGCGGGGTCGTAGGTCGACCGGTCCGACGTCGCGCTGGCCGGTCAGCGCAGCGGGTCGAAGGGCGCGAGCTCGTCGGGCGCCAGTCCGGTCACGACCTGCTCGGCGAGCAGCTTCCCCGTCACCGGGCCGAGGGCGACGCCCCACATGCCGTGCCCGCCGGCGACGAAGACGCGTCGATCGGTGGTCCCACCGATGAGGGGCAGGCCGTCGCTCGTGCACGGTCGGGCCCCGACCCACTCGGTGCGGCGGCGACCGAGGTCGAGCCCAGGGAGGAGTGGGCGAAGCGTCTCGACGATCGCCCGGATCCGCCGCTGGTCCAGCGGCTCACCGGGCCGCCTGAACTCCATCATGCCGGCCACGCGGAGGAGCTCGGTGTCCTCCTCGGCGTACGGCCGCTCGCCGACGGGGTGGACGGGCTCGTGGAGCGGCGTGCAGGCGATCCGCTGGTTCGGGAAGTAGACCGGGCCGGACGGGACCCGGGAGCCGGTGACCGTGAAGGAGTACCCGCGCCCGGCCTGGACGACCTTCGTGACCCCGAACGGGCGCGCCAGGGCTCCGAGCGTGGCGCCGGTGGCCAGGACGACGACGTCGTGCCGGTGCCGGTGACCGCCGTTGTCCGTGAGCCAGACCGCGTTCGGCTCGGTGTCGAGCTCCTCCACCCGCACCCACTCACGCAGCTTGCCGCCGCGTGCGATGAACGACTGGGTCAGTGCCCGCATGAACTGGGGCGGGTGGATGTACTTCTGGCCCTGGATCGCGACCGCGGCGCGCACCTCGTGGCTGAGGCCGGGCTGCGCCTGCTGGACCTGGCTCCCGGTCAGGTAGTCGAAGTGGACGCGCTGGCCCGCCGCCTCGATCCGGCGCAGCTCCTCGATCATGGCCCCGGCCTCCTCGGTGGTGCGGAAGCAGGCGAGGAACGGGCGCGCTTCATGGGGACGGGGGGTGGCGCCCGCATCGGCGAGGTCGGCGAAGGCTCGGATCGCCCTCCGGTTCAGCGGGCCGTAGGCAGCGACGCCGCGGCTCCATCGTGCGTACGTGCAGTGGAGGGCGAAGCCGGTGAGGAACCGCCACAGCGCCGGATCCGGCCGGGGCGGCACGAACACGGGCGAGGACGGCCGCAGGGCGGACCTGAACCCGTAGCGCAGCACGTCGGGATCCGGGAGCGGGACGGTGAGCGAGGGGGTCAGCCATCCGGCGTTGCCCCACGACGCCCCGCTCGCGGCATGGTCCGCGTCGTAGACCGTCACCTCGACCCCTCGTTCTTGGAGGAACCAGGCGACGGAGAGCCCGACGATGCCGGCCCCGACGACGGCCACGTCGCCGGCCCGGACCGCGGGGCGGTGCGAAGGCGCGGCGACCCGTCGGACCGCACCGCGCTTCGACCAGGGGCTGGCATTCATGGGGGCCTCTTCTCTGCGTCGATTTCTCTGCGTCGATTTCTCTGCGTCGATCAGATGTCGAGCGCGCAGTAGGTGCACTGCCGCGCCCAGGGACGGTCGTGGAGCACGGCGAGGGGGATGTGGTCGGTGCAGGTCAGGCACAACCCGTACGTGCCCTCGGCCAGGCGTCGACGGGCCTGCGTTGCTTCTCGAGCCAGCTGCTCGGCAGCGTGGACGATCGCTTCCAACCGAGCGGGGGCGTCAGTGGGCAGTGCCACCGTCTCGTCGAAGCGTGTCCCGATCCGTCGCCCGGACGGCGCGAAGGGCTCCTGCTCGATCCAGGACACAGCGCGGCCGGCGCGCGTGTCGAGCAGCCTCTTGCTCATGGCGTCCACCCCGGATGGCACTGCTGGCACACCGGCGCCCACGGGCGCGGTGGGACGGCGGTGAGCCGACAGCTGCGGCCGCAGCGGACGCAGTCGCCGTACGTGCCCGCTCTCAGCCGGGCCTGGGCCGCATGGATCGCTGCCAGGATGCGTTGGACGCTGTCTCGGTGCGCCTGGGCGACGACGGTCGTCGCCGGAGGCAGTGCGTCGAGCTGGCTCTCACGTGCTGCCGCATGGGCGTCGAGCTCGTCGGCGATCCGCTGCAGCACTGCGTCGGGGGCGGGTGTCGTCGGGCTGGCGCCGCGCGGGATGAGGGAATGTGCCCGCATGGGTCTTCCTGTCTGGGGGAGGCCGACGCGACGGTCCGGTGGAGCACGGGACCGTTCGCCTCAGGGTCGGCCGAGGGGGTGGGGCGCAGAGACAGGTCAGCGCGGCGGGGCGCGGTCGACGCTGCGGCGCAGCACGTCGAGGCCCCGGATCCCACGGGCGATCTCGCTCAGCTCGATCGCCAGCAGAGCGGCACCGCTCGGCACGTGCGACGGCTCAGCCGTCGTCTGCGGTGCCTCGAGGATCGGTGCCATGGCCGGACCATAGCACCGACCCGAGCGGGCCGCCGGTCAGGAGGACAGCAGCCTCCACTGCCCTTCCGAGACGACCTCGACCACGCCGTCGACGACCGCGAAGGCCGTCTGGTCGTCGACGGCGTACGCCGGGCCCGAGATGCCGGCGGCCCACTGCTCGGCCTCGGCCATGGTGTTGCCCGCCCCGCCGTCGGGGACCAGGTGAGGACAGATCGAGAAGTCGACGACACCGAGCGTGCGGAGGTCGCCGCTCGGCGGGCGCCACTGGATGAAGTCCTCGCCCACCTCCGGTGTCATCACCATGCTCCCGGCGCTCAGTCCCACCCAGACGGTGTCGGTGAGCGACGGCAGCAGGTCGGCCAGCCCGGACTCCCGCATCCAGTGGCAGAGGTACAGGACGTCGCCTCCGGCTGCCAGCAGGACGTCGGTCTCGCGGACCAGGGGCACCCAGCGCTCGTCGTCGATGCTGGGCAGCGCGGTGAGCTCGAGCACGCCCATCGACCTCCAGCCCAGGTCGACCATCGGGTTCTCGGACCGGCCGCTGATGAACTCCCACGCCCGGACGCCCGGTCCGTTCCACGGGTGTCCGTACATCGCCGTCGGGATGCAGAGGGCCGTGGCCTCGTCGATCGGCTTGCCGAGCATCGCGACGAGCGCGTCGCGGATGGTCGGGTTGGTCACGCCGCCGGAGGTGAGAAGGAGCTTCACGGTGAGAGACGCTACGCGCTGCCACTCACCAGGGCACGACGCCGGCGTCCTCGAAGAACCCGCCCGTGGGGCCGCCGTCGGGCAGCGTCGCGAGCCGGATCGGGGTGGCCGCACCCTGCTCCACCGTGCGGACGCCGCGGAAGCCGTTGAGATCGGTGGCCACGTAGCCGGGGCAGGCGGCGTTGATGAGGATGTTCGTGCCGTCCAGCTCGCGCACGTACTGCAGCATCACGGCGTTGAGGAACGTCTTCGACACCGAGTACGCCGCGGAGATCGGCCCTACGGAGTCCTCGCCGGTCGCGGCGGCCTGCCGGGTCAGCGAGCCGACGCCGCTGGACAGGTTGACGATCCGCGGGGAGGGCGCGCGCCGCAGCATCGGCAGCATGGCGTTGGTGACCCGGATGACGCCGAGGACGTTGGTCTCCACGACCGTGCGGATCGTGTCGAGGTCGATGCGCGTCGGCTCCTGCGGCATCCCGCCGGTGATCGCGGCGTTGTTGACCAGGACGTCCAGGCCGCCCGCCTGCTCCTCGATCAGCGCGGCCGCCGCCGCGACGCTGGCGTCGTCGGTGACGTCGAGCGGCACGCCGAACGCGGCGACACCGTGGGCGCGGAGCTTGGCCACGGCGTCCTCGCGGCGTGCGTCGTCGCGGGCGCCGATGCCGACGCGGTAGCCCTGCGCGCCCAGCCCCTCCGCGATCGCGTAGCCGATGCCCTTGTTGGCGCCGGTGACGAGCGCGGTCTTCTTCTGCCCCGTGGTCTGCTCAGTGGTGGTCTCAGTCATGTCCTCGATGGTTGCCGCGGCCGCTGTCGGCCTCCAACACCGCTTGGGTGGGCGGCGATACCCTGGCGGTATGGAAACCCGCGAGCTGCGGTACTTCGTGGCGGTGGCGGAGGAGCTGCACTTCGGGCGCGCCGCGGACCGGCTCGGCATCGCCCAGCCGCCGCTCTCGCGCGCGATCAGCCAGCTCGAGCGCCGGCTCGGGACGACGTTGCTCGAGCGCACCAGCCGTTCGGTGTCGCTGACCGAGGCGGGCGCGGTGCTGCTGCGCGAGGCGCGGGCGGCCCTCGACGCGGTCGCGGCCGCCGAGCGGCGTACGCGTCGGGTCGGCGCGGCGCCGGGCGGACGCACCCCACTCGTCCTGGCCTCCAAGGCCGGCGCCGCCAACGAGATCGTGGCCAAGCTGCTCGACCGGTACGCCGCCGGTCCCGACCCGGCTCCTGTCGAGGTGCTGCTGTGCGGTCCGGGGGAGCAGGCGCGGATGCTGCGCGAGGGGCGGGCCGACGTGGCGATCCTCCACCGGCCCTACGACGACGTGACCGGCTTCGACACCGAGGTCCTGCTCACCGAGCAGCAGGTCGTGATCCTGCCCGCCGGCCACCCGCTGACCGCCCACG
>NZ_JANINT010000039.1:0-11092 GCF_024509035.1 Nocardioides sp.
GGGCCAGGCGCTGGCGACCCCTGCAGGAGCCGCGGGCGCCCGCGAGGGCTGCGGCGCGAACGTGCCGACGCCGGGGAGCTCGCCGTCCGACATCGTCGCGGCAGGGGGCTCGGTGTTCTTCATGGCCGACGACGGCGTCCACGGCCGCGAGCTGTGGCGCTCCGACGGGACCACCGCCGGCACCGTGCTGGTCAAGGACATCGGCACCTCCGACGGCTACTACGACCAACCCTCCCAGCTCACCGCCGTCGGGGACACGCTGTTCTTCAGCGCCGACGACGGGAAGCACGGTCGCGAGCTGTGGCGGTCCGACGGGACCGCAGCCGGCACCGTCATGGTCAAGGACATCGGCCGTGAGGAGGACTCCGGGTACGGGTACGGCGGCGGACCGAGATCGCTCACGGCGGTCGGGGACACCCTCTTCTTCACCGCCGACGACGGGGTCCACGGCGCGGAGCTGTGGCGCTCCGACGGCACACGCGCCGGCACGGTCAGGCTCACCGACCTCCCTGCCGGGGGCTACTACGACAACGGCCCCACCAACCTCGCGGCCGCGGGGGACACGCTGTTCTTCGCCGCCGACGACGGGGTGCACGGCCGGGAGCTGTGGACCTCGGACGGCACCCGCGCAGGCACGGCGATGGTCAAGGAGATCCGACCCGGGGAGTACGGCGGCATGCCCAACGGCTTCGCCGTCCGCGGCAGCACGGTGTTCTTCACCGCCCGCGACGGCGTCCACGGGGCCGAGCTGTGGAGCTCCGACGGGACGGCCGCGGGCACGGCGCTGGTCAAGAACATCAACCCCGGCGCCGCCTCGGCACAGCCCAGCTACCTCACCGCGTCGGGCGGCCGCGTCTTCTTCACCGCGACCGATGGGACGCACGGTCGGGCCCTGTGGGCATCGGACGGCTCCGAGGCGGGCACGGTGCTGGTCAAGGACATCGACCCGGACAACGAGGACTCCGGCTACGGAGCCTCCGGTCTCACCGATGTCGGCGGGACGCTGTTCTTCCGCGCCGACGACGGCGCCCACGGGTACGAGCTGTGGAAGTCCGACGGGTCCGAGGCGGGCACGGTGCTCGTCAAGGACATCAACCCCGACGTCTACAACAGCTCGCCGTACTGGATCGTCGGCTCGGCCGGCACGGCGTTCTTCGTCGCGGGCGACGGGACGCACGGCCAGGAGCTGTGGAAGTCCGACGGCTCCGAGGCGGGGACCGCGATGGCTAAGGACATCCAGCCCTCGGGCTCGAGCTACCGCGGGGGAATGGGCTCACTCACCCCCGTCGGTGGGCGCGTGTTCTTCCGCGCGGACGACGGGGTCCACGGCAGCGAGCTCTGGGTGTCCGACGGCACCCCGGCCGGCACCGCGCTGGTCGCCGACGTCAACAGGGGCGGCGGGTTCGCGGTCAGCTCGAAGGGGAGGGCCGACACGACGGCGGGCACGCTGCGGGTCACGGTGACCGTGCAGGGGGCCGGCACCCTGCGCGTCGCGCCTGCTGCCGGATCCCCGCTCAAGCGGGCGCGGGTCGAGGTCGCACGGGCCGACGTGGTCACGGTGACCTTGAGGCCGACGGCGAGCGGTCTCCGCCAGCTGAGGAGGACCGGCGAGCTGCAGGTGCGCGCCCGCTTCACGTTCACGCCGTGCGGCGGCGCCGGCAGCAGCGTGGTCGGCCGGTACACGCTGAGGCTGCGGTGAGCGCAGCCGTCGACGCCACCGAGGTCCGGTTCCACCACAGCGCCTCCTTCGCGCGCGTCCTCCAGGACGCGGGCTGCTCGCTGCTGGTCTCGACCTACCAGGCCGGCCAGCTGATCGCCATCGGCGTCCACGAGGGGCGACCGACTTTCTCGTTCCGCCGGTTCGACCAGGCCATGGGCGTCGCGGTCGGCCCGGACCGGGTCGCGGTCGGAGGCAGGGGACAGGTCTGGTCGTTGCGGGAGCACTCCGACCTCGCACCGAGGATCGGGCCCGACGCTCGTCACGACCGCTGCTGGCTGCCGCGCACCTCGGTCGTGACCGGAGCGATCCAGTGCCACGAGGTCGTCTGGGGCACGGCCGCGGACGGGGCACCCGACCTGTGGGTCGTCAACACCCTGTTCTCCTGCCTCGCCGGCCTCGAGGCGGGCTACAGCTTCGTGCCGCGGTGGCGCCCGCCGTTCATCTCGCGCCTCGCCGCGGAGGACCGCTGCCACCTCAACGGCGTGGCCATGCGCGATGGGGCGCCGGCGTTCGTCACGGTGATGGCGCAGACCGACCAGCCGGCCGGCTGGCGCGCGGTGCGCAACGACAGCGGGGCGATCCTCGACGTCGCCTCGGGCGAGCCGGTGACCACCGGGTTGGCCATGCCGCACTCGCCGCGGTGGTACGACGGCAACCTGTTCGTGCTGAACTCCGGGCTGGGCCGCCTCGAGCGCGTCGACCTGGCGACCGGCCGCCGCGACGAGGTCGCGTCGGTGCCGGGCTATGCCCGGGGCCTCGCCCTCCACCGCGGCCTCGCGTTCGTGGGGCTGTCGAAGATCCGCGAGACGGCGATCTTCGGCGGTGCACCCATCGCGGCGCACCACGACCAGCTCCTGTGCGGGGTCGGCGTCCTCGACCTGGCCACCGGCGACACCGTGGCCACGCTGCAGTTCGACACCGGCGTCACCGAGATCTTCGACGTCCAGGCGGTTCCCGGCGCGCGCTGCCCCACCCTCGGGGGCGACGAGGAGATCTGGCTGCTGCCGGCCTGAAATGACGTTGACCCGCCCGAAAGTTTCGGGCGGGTCAACGTTGGAGGATCAGCGACCGTGCACGAGGGCGGTGCGCAGGTCCCGGTTGAGCTGGGAGATCACGTCGAGCGGGATCTCCTTGGGGCAGGCCGCGGTGCACTCACCGATGTTCGTGCAGCCGCCGAAGCCCTCGTGGTCGTGCTGGGCGACCATGTCGACCACCCGCGAGTGGCGCTCGGGCTGGCCCTGCGGCAGCTCACCGAGGTGGGTGATCTTCGCGCCGAGGAACAGCGAGGCCGAGCCGTTGGGGCAGGCCGCCACGCAGGCGCCGCAGCCGATGCAGGCGGCCGCGCTGAACGCGCGGACCGCGTCGTCGCGGGGGACCGGCACGGAGTGCGCCTCGGGCGCGGAGCCGGTGTTGACGGAGATGAAGCCGCCCGCCTGGATGATGCGGTCGAGGGCGCCGCGGTCGACGACCAGGTCCTTGAGGACCGGGAACGCGTCGGAGCGCCACGGCTCGACGACGATCTCGTCGCCGTCCTTGAACGAGCGCATGTGCAGCTGGCAGGTCGTCGTGACCTCCGGACCGTGCGCCTGGCCGTTGATCATCAGGCCGCACATGCCGCAGATGCCCTCGCGACAGTCGGAGTCGAAGGCGACAGGGTCCTCGCCCTGGGCGTTCAGCTGCTCGTTGAGGACGTCGAGCATCTCGAGGAACGACATGTCCTCGGAGACCTTGTCGACCTCGTAGGTGTGCATCGCGCCCGGGGACGCGGCGTCCGGCTGCCGCCAGATCTTCAGGGTCACCTTCATTACTTGTAGCTCCGCTGCTTCATCTCGATGGCCGTGTAGACGAGGTCTTCCTTGTGCAGGACGGGCTGTGCGCCGTCACCTCCGAACTCCCAGGCCGCGACGTACGCGAACTGGTCGTCGTGGCGCAGCGCCTCGCCGTCCTCGGTCTGCGACTCGGCGCGGAAGTGGCCGCCGCAGGACTCGCGGCGGTTGAGCGCGTCGATGCACATGAGCTCACCGAGCTCGAAGAAGTCGGCCACGCGGCCGGCCTTCTCCAGGGACTGGTTGAGGCTGTCCGCGGTGCCGAGCACCTTGACGTTGCGCCAGAAGTCCTCGCGCAGGCCGCGGATCAGGTCGATCGCCTTCTTCAACCCGTCCTCGGTGCGCTCCATGCCGCAGTACTCCCACATGATGTTGCCGAGCTCGCGGTGGTAGGAGTCGACGCTGCGGGTGCCGTTGGTGGACAGGAAGTGCTGGACGCGGTCCTCGACCGACTTCTTGGCCTCGGCGACCGCCGGGTGGCTCTCGTCGAGCGCGTCGAACGGGCCGTCGGCGAGGTACTCGCGGATGGTGTTCGGCAGCACGAAGTAGCCGTCGGCCAGGCCCTGCATCAGCGCCGAGGCACCCAGTCGGTTGGCGCCGTGGTCGGAGAAGTTGGCCTCGCCGGTGACGAACAGACCCGGGATCGAGGACTGCAGGTCGTAGTCGACCCACAGACCGCCCATCGTGTAGTGCACCGCGGGGTAGATCCGCATCGGCACCTCGTAGGGGTTCTCACCCGTGATCTGCTTGTACATGTCGAACAGGTTGCCGTACTTCTCACGGACGGCGTCCTCACCGAGGCGGGCGATCGAGTCGGCGAAGTCGAGGTAGACGCCACGCCGGACGCCGTCGACCTCCGGGCCCACGCCCCGGCCCTCGTCGCACACGTTCTTCGCACCGCGCGAGGCGATGTCGCGGGGGACCAGGTTGCCGAACGAGGGGTAGATCCGCTCCAGGTAGTAGTCGCGGTCCTGCTCGGGGATCTGGCGCGGGTCCTTGTCGCAGTCCGCCTTCTTCTTCGGCACCCAGATCCGGCCGTCGTTGCGCAGCGACTCCGACATCAGCGTCAGCTTCGACTGGTGCGAGCCCGAGACCGGGATGCAGGTCGGGTGGATCTGCGTGTAGCACGGGTTGGCGAAGTAGGCGCCCTTGCGGTGCGCCCGCCAGGTGGCCGTCACGTTGGAGCCCATGGCGTTGGTCGACAGGTAGAAGACGTTGCCGTAGCCACCGCTGGCGAGCACCACGACGTCCGCAAGGTGGGTCTCGATCTCACCGGTCACCATGTTGCGGGCGATGATGCCGCGAGCCCGACCGTCGGCGACGATCAGCTCGAGCATCTCGTGGCGGGTGTACTCGGTGACCGTGCCGGCGGCGACCTGACGCTCCATCGCCTGGTAGGCGCCGATCAGCAGCTGCTGACCCGTCTGGCCGCGGGCGTAGAACGTGCGGGACACCTGCACGCCGCCGAAGGAGCGGTTGTCGAGGAGGCCGCCGTACTCGCGCGCGAACGGGACGCCCTGCGCGACGCACTGGTCGATGATGTTCGCGCTGACCTCGGCCAGGCGGTAGACGTTCGACTCGCGGGAGCGGTAGTCGCCGCCCTTGACGGTGTCGTAGAAGAGACGGTGCGTGGAGTCGCCGTCCTCCTTGTAGTTCTTCGCGGCGTTGATGCCGCCCTGCGCGGCGATCGAGTGCGCGCGACGCGGGGAGTCCTGGTAGCAGAAGGACTTCACGTTGTAGCCGGCCTCGCCGAGCGTGGCCGCGGCCGCGCCGCCCGCCAGGCCGGTGCCCACGATGATGATCGAGAGCTTGCGCCGGTTGGCGGGGTTGACCAGCCGGTTCTCGAACTTGCGGGTGGTCCAGCGGTCCTTGATCGGACCGGTCGGGGTCCGCGGGTCGACCAGCGGTTCGCCCGGGACGTAGTAGCCCTGCGCGTCGTCGGAGACCTGCACCGGCGGCTCGTTGGTCGGGGTGCTGTGCGAGGGGTCGATGGGGGATGCCATGTGTCGCGACTCCTTAGTCGATGACGCCGAAGAGGACGAACAGGGGCACCAGCGAGAAGCCGCCTGCGATGACGATCGCGACCACCCAGCCGGCGACCTTGGCGCGCGTGCGCGCCGCGGCGGAGCTGGTCCACCCGAGCGTCTGGAGAGAGCTCCACGTGCCGTGGTGGAGGTGCAGGCCGAGCGCGGCCATCGCCACCAGGTAGAGGATCGTCATCCACCACTCCTGGAACGAGTCGACCAGGAGGTTGTAGGGGTCGTTGGTCGCGCCGCCGGCCGGGTTGATCTTCACGATCGTGAAGTGGAGCAGGTGCCACACGACGAAGAGGAGCAGCGTGATGCCGCCCCAGCGCATGGTCCGCGAGGAGAAGCTGGAGCCCAGGTTCTTCTTCGCCACGTACTTCGTGCTCCGCGCCGTGCCCGCCCGGTGCCACAGCGCCAGCGCGCTCGCGACGTGCGCGATGAGCGCCACGATCAGCCCGAGGCGGAGGATCCACAGCAGGCCCTCGCGGGGCAGGATCGGCTCGCCGAAGGTGCGCAGGTGCTCCGCATACGTGTTGTACGAGTCATGGCCTCCGAAGGCCTTGAGGTTGCCGTACATGTGCATGAGCACGAAGGCGATGAACAGGAGGCCGCTCACGGCCATGAGAATCTTCAGGGCGATCGTCGAGCGTGATGCTCGCGCACCCTTGACCAAGGTCGTCGTTGCCACGTTGCGACACGCTACCTGTGCTACTGGCCGGTAATGCCACCCGATCGTGTGACATAAGCCGGTTTAGGACGATTTCATGACCTTTGACCCCGCGGTCGGGACCGTCAGCGACGCGTCCAGCGAGCAGTAGTGGGCGCTGACGAGCTCGTCGACGGCGTCGCACCACGTGCGCTGCGTGAGCTCGCGGGCTCGGCCCCCGAGCAGCCCGCGGCGTCGGTCCGCGGCCACCGCGGCCACCGCCCGTGCGAGGGCGTGCTCGTCGGTGGGGTCGTAGAGCAGCCCCGTCTCCAGCGTGCGTACGACGTCGGGAGCGCCACCCGACCGGGGGGCGACCACCGGCACGCCGGCGGCGGCCGCCTCGCGCAGGGGGTGGCAGCAGGTCTCGTGCTCGCCGGGATGGACGAGCACGTCCAGGCTCGGCAGCACCGCGGTCAGGTCGCCGGTCGGCAGCTCACCGAGGAACGTGGCGTCGGGGAGCCGGGCCTCGAGCCACCCGCGCTGCGGACCGTCGCCGACGACCACCGGGCGGATGCCCGGCACCGTCGCGAGTGCCGCGAGCCGGCGGACGTCGTGGCGCTTGCGCAGGCTGCCGACGTAGCCGACCACCACGAGCGGGCCCGAGCGAGCCCGTGCTCGTGACCACCGGTCGTGGAGCCACTGGTCGCGCAGCGCAGGGGTGAACGCCGCGGTGTCCACACCCGGCGCCCACAGCTCGGCGGCGACGCCGAACTCCGCGACCCGGTCGACCATCCACCGCGACGTCACCAGCACCCGCTCGGCGCGCTCGGCCACCCGGCCCCTCCAGTAGTCCGCGGTCACGTCGAGCAGCGGCGACTGCTCGACGACCAGGCGCGGCACACCGAGCCGGCCCGCGTGCTTGAGCGCCTTGCGGCCGACGGCTCCGGGGGAGGTGACGTGCACGAGGTCGGGAGCGAACCGCTCGAGCGCCGACCGCACCTGCGGGCCGACCCGCTCGAGAGACCGGACGCGGACGACCTCGCTCGCGCCGTACGACGAGAGGCCGGGGCCGGGAGCGACGACCATCACCTGGTGGCCGGTCGCCACGAGCCGGTCGGCGACCGCCTTCACGGTCGTGGTCGTGCCGTCGACCGCGGGGAAGAACGTCTCGGTCACCAACGCGATCCGCATGCCGCCACCGTGACCCGGCGCGGTGTCCGCCCGACTGCCGAGAGGTGGACGTCGCGTGAACCCCCGCGCCCCGGGGCCGTCCGCCTCGACCCGCTGTCCATGACACCTCCCGAGCGTCTGGCTCCTTCGGTGGTGGGACGCCCGCAGCGCTCGCATGGTTGTCGCACCGACCTAGGGCCCGCGGGTGCGGGACCTAGGTCGTGACCTGGTCCGAAAACGTCACATCGCGTGGCCGGGTGGTGTGCGATCCGCCTATCGTGCAGGCCATGAGTGTCGATGGTGGAGTGGAAGGCGGGCTGGCAGAGCCTGCGAAGCTCGAGCCCGAGCAGGGGTCACTCGACCTCGCATCTCCCGAGGACAGCTGGACGATCGCGGACTGGGAGAAGGGCGCCGCGGCGGTCCTGCGCAAGGCACGCCGGTTGACCGACGAGGACCCCGACGACCTGGTCTGGACGAAGCTGACCCGCACGACGCTCGACGGCATCGGCGTCACGCCGCTCGGCACGCGCTCCCTGCTGGACGACGTGACGACCAGTGGCCGGCCCGTGCGTCAGGGCGACTGGGACGTCCGGTCCTACGTCGACGGCGCCGACGCCAAGCTCGCCAACGACGAGGCGCTCGAGGACCTCGAGGGCGGCGTCACCTCGCTGTGGCTCCGCGGGGGCGCCGACCTGGCGGTGGTCCTCCACGACGTGGAGCTCGACCTCGCGCCGGTCGTGCTCGACGGCGTCGAGCCCGCCGCGTTCCTGCAGTACGCCGAGGGCCGCGAGCTGCACCCCGGCACCAACCTGGGTGTGCCCGCCGCCGAGGCGACCGCGGAGACCGCGCGCCTGGCGCTGGACCGCGGCGTCCTCGGGTTCGTCGTCGACGCGACCTCGGTCCACGACCGTGGCGCCTCCGACGCCCAGGAGCTCGCCTGGTCGATGACCGCCGGCGTCGCCTACCTCCGGACGCTGAGCGAGGCCGGCATCCCGGTCGAGGACGCCGCCCGGCTGGTGGAGTTCCGCTACGCGGCCACCGACGAGCAGTTCCCGACGATCGCCAAGCTCCGTGCCGCCCGCCGGTTGTGGGCGCGCGTGCTCGAGCTCAGCGGGTCGCCCGACGTCCCCCAGCGCCAGCACGTGGTCACCAGTCGACCGATGATGACGCGCTTCGACCCCTACGTGAACATGCTCCGCACGACGGTCGCGGCGTTCGCCGCCGGTGTCGGTGGCGCCGACGCCGTCACCGTGCTGCCGTTCGACGGCCCGCTGGGCCGCCCCGAGCAGCTGGGCCGGCGGATCGCGCGCAACACCTCCCACCTGCTCATCGACGAGGCCCACGTGGCCCACGTCGTCGACCCGGCCGGTGGCGCGTACGCCGTCGAGAAGCTGACCGACGACCTCGCGCAGGTGGCCTGGGAGCTGTTCGGTCGGCTCGACGCCGGTGACTCCCTCGATGAGGCGATCGCGGCGACGGTCGCCAAGCGCGAGGTCGAGATCGCCCGGCGCAAGCGCCCGATCACCGGGCTCAGCGAGTTCCCGAACGCCGCGGAGGTGCTGCCCGAGCGGGCGGCCTGGGACGCCTGGGAGGGCGTGCGGCCCTACGGCGCCGCGTTCGAGGCGCTGCGCGACGCGCCCGTCGCCACGCCGGTGTTCCTGGCCACGCTCGGCCCCATCGCCGCCCACACCGCGCGCGCGACCTTCGCGACCAACCTGTTCGCGGCCGGAGGCATCCCGGTCGAGGTGGCCGGCGCCACGGCCGGGCCCGACGAGGTCGTCGCGGCCTACGGCGGCCAGCCGGTGGTGTGCCTCGCGGGCGCTGACCCGACGTACGCCGAGTGGGGCGCGGAGGCGGCCACCGCCCTGCGCGCCGCCGGCGCCCAGCACGTGATCATCGCGGGCAAGCCCACGGGCCCCGTCGCGGAGGCGGTCGACGACTCGTTCGCCTTGGGTGTCGACGCCTTGGACTTCCTGACCAGGACGAGGGAGAAGCTGTCGTGACCGTCCCGAAGACCTTCGCAGGCCTGCCGCTCGCTGGTGGCGCCGAGACCGGGCCCGGAGGCTCGGCCGGCAACACGTGGCTGGCGCCCGAGGGCATCGAGGTGAAGGGGCTCTACACGCCAGCCGACCTCGAGGGCCTCGACGCGCTCGACACACTGCCGGGCTTGAGCCCGTTCCTGCGCGGGCCGTACCCGACGATGTACACCACCCAGCCGTGGACGATCCGGCAGTACGCCGGGTTCTCGACCGCCGAGGAGTCCAACGCCTTCTACCGCCGCAACCTCGCGGCCGGCCAGAAGGGCCTCTCGGTCGCGTTCGACCTCGCGACCCACCGTGGCTACGACTCCGACCACCCGCGCGTGCGCGGCGACGTCGGCATGGCCGGCGTGGCGATCGACTCGATCTACGACATGCGCACGCTCTTCGACGGCATCCCGCTCGACGCGATGTCGGTCTCGATGACGATGAACGGCGCGGTGCTGCCGATCATGGCGCTCTACATCGCCGCTGCCGAGGAGCAGGGGGTGAAGCCGGAGCAGCTCGCGGGGACCATCCAGAACGACATCCTCAAGGAGTTCATGGTCCGCAACACCTACATCTATCCGCCCGAGCCCAGCATGCGGATCGTGGGCGACATCATCGAGTACACGGCCAGGCACATGCCGAAGTTCAACTCGATCTCGATCTCGGGCTACCACATGCAGGAGGCGGGCGCCAACCAGGCGTTGGAGCTGGCCTTCACGCTGGCGGACGGCCGCGAATACGTGAAGACGGCGATGGCCAAGGGCCTGGACGTCGACGAGTTCGCCGGGCGCCTGTCGTTCTTCTGGGCGATCGGGATGAACTTCTATCTCGAGATCGCCAAGATGCGCGCGGCGCGCCTCTTGTGGTGGCGCATCATGAAGGGCGTGGGTGCGAAGAACCCCAAGAGCCTGATGCTGCGCACGCACTGCCAGACCTCGGGCTGGTCGCTCACCGAGCAGGACCCGTACAACAACGTGGTGCGCACCACGATCGAGGCGATGGCCGCGGTGTTCGGCGGCACCCAGTCGCTGCACACCAACAGCTTCGACGAGGCGATCGCGCTGCCCACCGAGTTCTCGGCGCGCATCGCCCGCAACACGCAGCTGATCCTGCAGGAAGAGACCCACATCACCAACGTGATCGATCCCTGGGCCGGCAGCTACATGATGGAGAAGCTGACCCAGGACATGGCGGACGCCGCCTGGAAGATCATCGAGGAAGTCGAGGCCATGGGTGGCATGACGCGCGCCGTCGACTCCGGTTGGGCCAAGCTGAAGATCGAGGCGGCGGCCGCGGAGAAGCAGGCGCGCATCGACTCCGGCCGCGACGTGATCGTGGGCGTCAACAAGTACCGGTTGGCCGAGGAAGACGCGGTGGAAATCCGCGAGGTCGACAACATGGCGGTGCGCGAGCAGCAGATCGCGCGCCTGGGGCAGATCCGCGCGAAGCGCGATGGCGCGAAGGTGCAGGCGGCGCTGGAGGCCTTGACCACCGCGGCGCGCACGGGCCAGGGCAACCTGCTCGACCTGTCCATCCAGGCGGTGCGCCTGCGCGCCACCGTCGGTGAGGTGAGCGAGGCCCTGGAAAAAGTGTTCGGGCGCCACCGCGCCGATACGCAAAAGGTGACCGGCGTGTATGCAGCAGCTTACGACTCGGCCGAAGGCTGGGAGAAACTC
>NZ_JANINT010000039.1:11102-12270 GCF_024509035.1 Nocardioides sp.
AATGCGCGCGGCAGGCGATCGAGAACGACGTGCACGCGGTGGGCATCAGCACGCTGGCCGCCGGCCACAAGACGCTGGTGCCCGCGATCATCGCGGAGCTGGAGAAGCAGGGCGCCGACGACATCATTGTGTTCGTGGGCGGCGTCATTCCGCAACAGGACTACGAGTACCTCTACAACGCCGGCGTGAAGGGCATCTACGGGCCCGGCACGCCGATCCCGGCGAGCGCGAAGGACGTGCTGGAGCAGATCCGGAAGGCGGTTTCGGAATGACCTGGCTCTTCTCCTCCCCCCTTCGGGGGGAGGCAGGGAGGGGGGCGCTCGGTGTGCTGCTGCCGCGGGCCCGCCACGATTGGACGCCGGCGTGAACCTGGCCGAAGCGATCGTGCGTGGCGGGCCGGTGGAGCAGCGCCGCGCCATGGCCAAGGCGATCACCTTGTTCGAATCGACCCGCGCCGATCACCGGACGCAGGGCGATGCGCTGCTGACCGAACTGCTGCCGCACACGGGCCGCGCGTTCCGCCTCGGCATCAGCGGCGTTCCGGGCGTCGGGAAGAGCACGTTCATCGAGGCGCTGGGCCTGCAGCTGGTGGGGCAAGGGCATCGCGTGGCCGTGCTTGCGGTCGACCCGTCGTCCAGCGTCTCGGGCGGCTCCATCCTGGGCGACAAGACCCGCATGGAGCAGCTCTCCGTGCATCCCGCCGCCTACATCCGGCCCAGCCCGTCCAGCGGCACGCTGGGCGGCGTGGCGGCCAAGACGCGCGAGGCGATGCTGGTCTGCGAGGCCGCGGGCTACGACATCGTGATCGTCGAGACCGTGGGCGTCGGCCAGAGCGAGATCGCGGTGGCGGGCATGGCGGACATGTTCGTCCTGATGCAACTGCCCAATGCAGGCGACGACCTGCAGGCGATCAAGAAGGGCGTGATGGAGCTGGCGGACCTGGTCGTGATCAACAAGGCCGACCTCGACGCTGATGCCGCCACGCGCGCGCGCGCGCAGATCACGAGCTCGTTGCGGATCCTGGGGCAGCACGGTCGGGCCGACCATGCGCACCACGACACCACGCTGTGGCACCCCGAGGTGCTGCAGCTGAGCGCGCTCAAGGCCCAAGGCATCGCGCCATTCTGGGCGACGGTGGAGCGCTTCCGCGCGCTGCAGTCCGCGAACG
>NZ_JANINT010000040.1 GCF_024509035.1 Nocardioides sp.
CGCCGTCGGCCGGCGCGGGGTCGTCGCCGGCGTCGGGCACCGCGACCGCGAGCACCATCAGCGGCTGACCGGCGAGGCCGAGTCGCTCCAGCGCCTCGCGGGCTCCGGCACCGCCCTCGAGCGCCGAGCTGAGGAGGTCGGCGCGCAGCCGGCGCTGGACGTCGGCACCGGCGCGGACCCGTAGGAGGTGGAGGGCGACGAGCTTCGCGGCGTCGCACAGCGCCTCGGTGCGCTCGTCGCTCAGCGGACCGGCGACCGCAGCCCAGATCGAGCCGAGCACCTCGTCGCCGGCCCGGACGGCGACCGCCACGCGCGGCACCGAGAAGGCGTCCTCGCTCTCTCCTGGCTCGATGTAGATCGGACGGTCACTGCGGTGGAGGTCGCGGAAGACGCCGCGGTCGTTGAGCATCCGGGCGTAGCGCTCCGGCACCTGGCGGCCCAGGATCGTCTCCACGCGCGACGGGTCGGCCTCGTCCTGCCGGCCCGAGAACGCCAGCACCCGGGAGTTGCGGTCCTCGATCGTGATCGGCGCGTCGAGGAGCGAGGCGATCGCGTTGGCGACCGCGAACAGGTCGCCCGACGGGAGCCCGCCGAGCGACTCGGGCTCGGCGACGCCGACGTCGCCCTCGGCGAGGAGCGAGCGCAGCATCGCCGCCAGGTGGGCCCACGGCGCGCCGCGACTGAGCGCGAGCAGGGCGACCCCGCTCGCGTCGGCCGCGCTGGTGAGCTGGTCGGTCAGCCGCACCGGTGCCCGGAGCACCAGCCCGGCGGCCCCCTGCCGCCCGAGCTCGCCCAGGAGGGTCGCCACCTGGTCGGGGTCGTCGAGACCGACCCCGAGGACCAGCGCGTGCGCCGGCAGCACCGGCTCGTCGACCGGGTCGTGGATGACCACGCCGCCGATGTCGTGGCCCGCGTCGGGGTCGCCGTACACCAGGTCGAGCAGCGTGGCCCCGAGGTCGTCGAGGACCCGGCCGAGACTGGCCCGCGGCCGGGCGCTCGGAGCGGTGGTCATCGCGGTCAGCACGCTTTCGACACTAGGCGTCAGTGGGCCGAGCCTACGTTGTCCGACTGCACCAGATCCATGCTCGTGTTGGTTCAGGTCGACAGGTGCCTGGAGCCGGTGCCGGCGTCGGAACCCCCGGTCCACCGGGGAAACTGGCGCTTGTCGCCCGTTGCAACTCCTGACAAGCGGAGGGATCCCCGGTCCACCGGGGATTCCGACTGCGAGCGCAGCGGCCTCAGACCGGCACCCAGGTGGTGGCGGTGGTGACCTCGGCGAGGGCGTCGAGGTCGGGCAGCACGCCGAGACCCGGGCCGGTGGGGACGGGCAGGTGGCCGTCGTTGAGGACGAACGGCTCGGTGATGTCCGACCGGTAGTAGCGCCCCGACGCCGAGGTGTCGCCGGGCAGCGTGAAGCCCGGGAGCGCGGCCAGGGCGACGTTGGCCGCACGGCCGAGACCGGTCTCGAGCATGCCGCCGCACCAGACCGGGACGCCGGCCTCGACGCAGACGTCGTGGATGCGGACGGCCTCCAGGTAGCCGCCGACCCGGCCGGGCTTGATGTTGACGATCGCGCAGGCGCCGAGGCGGATCGCGGCTGCGGCCGACTGAGCCGAGACGATCGACTCGTCGAGGCACACCGGCGTGGCGATGAGCTTCGCGAGGTCGGCGTGACCGAGCACGTCCTCCTCCTCGAGCGGCTGCTCGATGAGCAGCAGGTCGAAGGGGTCGAGCAACGCCAGCTGTGGGGCGTCGCCGAGCGTGTACGCCGTGTTCGCGTCCACCTGCAGCAGCAGGTCGTCGCCGAACCGTTCGCGGACGGCCCGCACCGGCTCGACGTCCCAGCCCGGCTCGATCTTCAGCTTGATCCGGACGTAGCCCTCGTCGAGGTAGCCGCCGACGGCGTCGAGCAGCGCGGGGACGCTGTCCATGATGCCGACCGAGACCCCGCAGGGCACCCGTTCACGGGTGGCCCCGAGCTGCGATCCGAAGGACCGCCCGGCCGCTCGCAGCTCGGCGTCGAGGACGCCCATCTCGAGAGCCGCCTTGGCCATCCGGTGCCCCTTGAAGGGCTCCAGCACCTCGGCCACGGCCGTCGCCTCCAGGGGCCCGGACGCGGCGAGCGCGGGCACGAGGAAGCGCGTCAGCACGTCGGCGCAGGCCTCGGTGTACTCCGAGGAGTAGAGCGGGTCGGGCATCGCGACGCACTCACCCCAGCCCTCCCCCTCGTCGGTGACGACGCGCAGGAGCATCAGCTCCCGGGCGGTCTGCGTGCCGAACGAGGTGCGGAACGGCGAGACCAGGGGCATGGTGATGCGCCGCAGCTCCACGCCCTCCAGCTTCACGAGGTCCTCCGTACGACGTACCAGCCCTCGCGGTCGAAGCCGGTGACCCGGGCGCCGTCGGCGACCAGCGCCGTGAGCGCCTCACGCACCGCGCTCCGCCAGCGCTGGGCGAGCTCGGGGTCGCGCACGCGCAGCGCGGCGATGTCGGCGGGCACCGCCACCAGCGACGTGCGCGCGTCGAGGCGGCCCGGGACGGGCGTGCCGTCCTCGGACATCCCGAGGGCGACGGCGGCACCGGCGCTGATCTCGTCGGCCGCGACCGCGGACACGCCGGCCCCGGCACAGGCGGCCACGACCGCCGGGTCCCGCAGCCGCCAGCGCACCAGCAGGCGGTCGGAGTCGTCGAGCCCGTTGATGCTGTCGGCCATGGCGCCGTAGAAGTTCGGGAGGTACTCCACCGGCTCGGCGGCGAGCTTGGCGAGGTTGAAGTAGGCGTTGCGGCTCACGAGCGGGTCGAAGGTCCAGGCGATCTCGGAGATCCCGCGCAGCAGGGCCCAGGCGCGCTGGTGCAGCTTGAGGGCGAACCCGACGCTGCGACCGGCGGTCTCGGGGGCGACCCCGGCGATGTGGCTGTGCAGGGCGTCCTCGGCCGGGGCGTGGAAGAACCCCACGCATGCCCCGACGAGCACCGGGCCCTCGAACGCGCCGCCGACGTAGTTGCCGGCCTTGGTGAAGGCGCGCAGCAGCTCCAGCGTCATCGGCGGGTTGGCGTCGCGGCCCCAGATGCGGGCGTAGAGAGCGACGACCCGCTCGAGGTCGGCGAGCTCGGTGAGCTCACGGACCGCGACGTGGGCGCCCTGCGCTGCCGCGTCGGCGGCCTGGACGGCGCGGTCGAGGTCGGCGTCCACGTGCGTGCCGGCGCGGCTGTCGGCCGCTGCGACGGGAGGTCCGAGAGAGGTCAGGTTGCTCACGGCCCCCATGCTGGTCGGGTTGTCGGGGCGCGTCATGGTCGTGCCGCACCAGTCGTCTGGAGCCGGTTCGTCGGCTGGGCCAGCAGGTCCTCGACGAGCCCGCGCAGCAGCGCCGTGCGGCCGGGGAGCTCGCTGACCAGCACGTGCTCGTCGTCCGCGTGCGCCCCGCCACCGGCGGCACCCAGGCCGTCCAGGGTGGGGGTGCCCACCCCTGCGGTGAAGTTGCCGTCGGACGCGCCACCGACGGCGACCGCGGTGGGCTCGGGCAGGCCCAGCCGTACGGCGACCGCTCTCGCCCGGGCGAGCAGCTCGGCCGACGAGGAGCCCTCGAGCGGCGGCCGGTTCGGCCCGCCCAGCACGCTGACCACGGCACCGTCGAGCACCGGGCGCAGCGCCCGCATCGCCTCGTCGACCCGGTCCTGCTCGGCGGTCGAGCGGACCCGGACGTCGACCGCGAACGAGCCGCCCGCGGGCACGGTGTTGGTGGTGGTGCCGGCCCGGGCGAGCGTGGGCGTCACGGTGGTGCCGGCCTTCGCATCGCCGAGTGCCGCGACGGCGAGCGCTTGGTGCGCCAGCTCGAGGGTGGCGTTGACGCCCGCCTCGGGCTCGAGGCCGGCGTGCGCCGCGCGGCCGCGCACCACGACCTCGTAGAGCGAGACGCCCTTGCGCTCGGTCTTGAGGGCCCCGCCGGCGGAAGCCTCGAGCACCAGCGCGGCGTCGAGCCCGCGCGCCTCGTCCTCGACGAGCTCGCGCGACGACGGGGAGCCGAGCTCCTCGTCGCCGGTGACCAGAAGAGTCACGCCGCCCACGAGCTCCAAGCCCGACAGGGCATGGAACGCCATGACGAGACCGGCGAGCATGTCGAAGCAACCCGGCCCGCGCAGCACGTCGCCCTCGATGCCGAACGGGTGGGTCGCGAGCGTGCCGACGGGCCACACCGTGTCGTGGTGGCCGAGCACCAGCACCCGCGCGGGACCGTCTCCGAGTCGCCAGCGCAGGTGGGTCCGGCCGTCGAGGACGATCCGCTCGGGCGCGACGCCGAGGCGCTCGGTGCCGATGCGGGCCACCACGTCGGCCGACCGGGCCACCGCGGCCAGATCGGTCGACGGCGACTCGCACTCGACGAGCTCGCGCAGGTCGGCCAGCGCCAGCTCCAGGTCCAGGGACAGGTCCATCAGCCGACCCTCGGGGTGGCCCGCGCGCCGAAGTGGAGGTAGCGCTCGCCGGTGGTGAGCTCGTAGAACGTCACCGGGAACCACGTCTCCGCCTCCGGCGGCTTGGTGAGGAACAGGGCGGGCGCGTAGGGCACCAGCGCGTGCTCGTCGACCGGGTCGGGCACCATCTCGGCGAGCGGGCCCGTCAGCGTCGTGCGCAGCCTGGGCCCGTCGTCACCCGCGAACACCTCCATGGTCACGCCGGCGCGCTGGTACGTGCCGACGTACGACGCGATCGCACCGGCGGGGTCCTCGAGCGGCGGCTCCGGGGGCGTGAGCGGGCGCGGCATCTCGACGCCGGCGAGCTCGGCGAAGATCTCGCGGTACAGCTCCTCGTAGAGGTCGCGGCTGCCGTCGTTGTTGGTCAGCAGCGTCACGGCGAGGCCGCCCCTGCCTTCGGCGTCGGGCAGCACTCGCAGGAACGCGGCCTGGCCGATCGTGTTGCCGTCGTGGCCGTAGAGGCGCTGACCGTCCCAGCCGAACCGGATCCAGCCCAGCCCCCACGAGTCGCCGAGGGAGTGCTTGTCGGGCAGGTCGGCCTGGTGGGCGGCCATCGCCGAGGCCGACTCCTCGCTGAGCACGCGGGAGCCGTCGGGGCCGACGCCACCGGCGAGGTGCAGGCGCGCGAAGGCCAGCACGTCGGCCGCATTGGCGGTGACCAGGCCGGCCGGACCGATCGAGCGCGGCAGCTGCCAGATCGGCGCGGTCGCCTTCACCCCGTCCTGGGTGACGTGGCCGACGGCCGCTGCGTGCAGCAGCGCCTCCTCGGGCAGCGTGAGCGCGTGCTGCATCTGCAGCGGGATGAAGACCCGTTCGCGCAACGCCTCGTCCCACGTCTTGCCGGTGAGCTTCTCGATCACCCGCCCGAGCACCGAGAAGCCCGCGTTGCAGTAGGACCACGTCGCGCCGAGCGGGTGGTTCTGGGTCTGCTCGCCGAGCAGCTCGACGTACTTCTCGAGGCAGTCGTCGCCACGGCCGGTGTCGGTGAACACGTCGCCGTCGATGCCGCTGGTGTGGTTGAGCAGGTGGCGCAGCGTGACGTGCTTGGTGACATCGGGGTCGGCGAGCCGCAGCTCGGGCAGCACCTCGACGACGGGCGCATCGAGGTCGGCGAGCCCCTCGTCGACCAGCTGCATGACCACCGTCGCGGTCCACACCTTGGTGATCGAGCCGATCTGGAAGACCGAGTCGGGGGTGACCGGCGCCCGGGTGTCGACGTTGAGGACGCCGTACGTCGCGACCTCGAGCTCGTCGGTGGCCTGGGCGCCCTCGGAGTAGCGCAGGATGCCGAGCTGGGCACCGGGGACGCCGTGCCGCTCGGCGAGCCGCGCGAGCCGGCGCTGCCAGTGGGCGATGTCGAGGCGCGGCCGACCGTTGTGCAGCGTGTAGCGCTCCACCCAGTCCAGGACCCGGTGCGCGTAGTCGAGCCGCTGCGAGGGCGGGCCCAGCAGGATGAACGCGTGGGAGGCGTCGGGGTAGACGACGAGCTCGGTCGGGACCCCGCGACCACGCAGCGAGGTGTGCCACTGCTGGCCCTGGCCGAGCGGGCAGGTGAGGTCGTCCGCGCCGTGCAGGACGAGGGTGGGCGTCTGCACCTGGTGCACCCGGGTCAGCGGCGACATCGCGGCGTACGCCTCGGGCTGCTCCCACGGGGTGCCGCCGAGCTCGTAGGAGCTCATGCAGACGCCGTCGTCGCAGGTGCCGTACATGCTGGTCATGTCGCTGACGACGCCGCCGGCCGCGCAGGCCTTGAAGCGGTCGTCGTGGCCGGTGAGCCAGCAGGTCATGAAGCCGCCGTAGCTGTAGCCCGTGACCGCCAGCCGGTCGGCGTCCGCGACGCCCTCGGCGACCAGCGCGTCGATCGGCTCGAGGAAGTCACGGTGGTCGGCGACGCCCCACGCGCCCTGGACGCCGTCGTAGAACGCCTCGCCGTAGCCGTCGCTGCCGCGCGGGTTGACCAGCAGCACCACCCAGCCGCGCGCGGCGAGCTCCTGGTGGTAGGGGTGCATCTCGTCGGCGGCGGCGTTCCAGGCGTTGTGCGGCCCGCCGTGCACGTCGAGCAGCAGCGGGCGCGGGCCGGTGCGCTCGGGGTCGCGCACCAGCCAGGCGTGCACCTCGGTCCCGTCGGAGATCGTGAACGTCCGCTCCTCGGGCTCGAAGAGCCGGACGTCCCCCAGCGAGGCGCCGTGGTCGGTGAGCACGGTCTCGGTGCCGGTCGCCAGGTCGAGCGCCACGATCTCGCCGTACGACGTGGGCGTGGCCAGCACGACGACGGCCGTGCCGCCGACCACCGACAGGCCCGAGACGACCCGGCCGGCACCGCCGAGGACCGGGCCGTCGCCCCGGTCGGACAGGGCCCACAGGTGGGTGCAGCCGCGGTCGCGCAGGCAGAACAGCAGCCGCCCGTCGCCGTCCTCCTGCGGACGCCCTCCGGGGTACGCCGGCCCGCCGGCCATCACGTTGCGGTCGAGGTGGCCGGTGAGGCTGACGGCCTCGCCGCCGTCGAGCGGCACCCGCAGCAGGTGCTGGTGACCGACCGGGTCGCCCGGGTGGCCCACGACCAGCAGGCTCGCGCCGTCACGGGCGAAGGAGACCGTGCCGGCGACGCCCTCGGCGAGCGCGACCACGCGCGGCAGCGCCTTGGCGTCGTCGACGTCGAGCAGGTGCACCGCCGTGCGGAACGTCAGGTCGCTGTCGGCGCCGACCTTGCGGGTGAACGCGAGCGTGCGGCCGTCGGGCGACCAGGCGGGCTGGCCGACGTGCTCGGTGCCGTGGGTGACGGCCCGGCACGAGCGCGTCTCGAGCTCGAGGACGTGCAGCTGGTTGCGGACCGCGCCGTACCTGCCGGCGCCGTCGCCCTGGTAGTCGAGCCGCGAGGCGACCAACGGTGCCGCCGCCGGAGCGGAGGGGGTCGGGTCGACCGCGGCGGTGAAGGCGAGGCGGGACCCGTCCGGGCTCCACGACGGCGCGCCGGCCCCGCGCGGCAGGTCGGTGACCGGCTCGGGGTCGCCGCCCTCGACACCCCCGAGAGCCAGCACGTGCACCTGGCCGCCGCGCAGGAACGCCAGCCGGGTGCCGTCGGGCGACCACACCGGCGAGGTGTCGTCCGGCCCCGCGGTCAGCCGGCGGGGCGTGCCGCCCGCCGCCGGCACGGTCCAGAGCTGGTCGACGTTGCGGTCGGCCTCGCGGTCCAGCGTGCGCAGCACGTAGACCACGCGCTCGCCGTCGGGCGAGAGCACCGGCTGGGAGGGGACCGCGAGGTCGGTGAGGTCGTCGATGCGCATGCGGCGGGTCACGGGGTCCTCCTGGAAGGTTCGCGGGTGTGCGAGCCGGGCACGGCAGCGAGCAGCTCACGGGTGTAGTCGTGCTGGGGGTCGGAGAGCACCCGGTCGGTCGGGCCCTCCTCGACGATGACGCCGGCGCGCATGACCGCGACGTGGCTGGCGACGTAGCGCACGACCGCCAGGTTGTGGGAGATGAACAGCATCGAGAGGCCGAGCTCGCGCTGGAGCTCGCGCACCAGGTTGAGCACCGCACCCTGGATCGAGACGTCGAGGGCCGAGGTGATCTCGTCGGCGATGACGACCTTCGGGTCACCGGCGAGCGCGCGGGCGAGCGCGACCCGCTGCCGCTGGCCGCCCGAGAGCAGCGCCGGACGCACCGCGGCCCTGCCGGGGTCGAGGTGGACGAGCTCGAGCAGGCGCGCCACCTCGGCGCGCCGCTGCTCGCGGGAGTGTCCCGGCGGGAGCGCCTCGGCGACGCTCTCGCCGATCGTCATCCGCGGGTCGAGCGAGGAGTAGGGGTCCTGGAAGACCATCTGCAGCGGGCGTCGCCGGCCCCGGGTGGGCACCGGCCGGCCGTCGAGCAGGATCTGCCCGCCGCTCACCGGCGCGAGGCCCACGGCCGCGCGGGCCAGTGTCGACTTGCCCGACCCCGACTCCCCCACCAGCCCGACGACCTGGCCGGGCGGCACGCTGAGGCTCACGTGGTCGACGGCCGTGACGTGGCCGTAGGCGACGGTCACGTCGTCGAAGCGCAGCTCGCTCACGGGACCCGCACCTGCTCGCGGTCGGCGACCTCGACGTCGATCGGCTCCCCGGCGTGCCAGCAGGCGACCCGGTGGCCCGGGACCGCGTCGACCAGCGCCGGGTCCTCGGTGCGGCAGCGCGCGGAGGCGAGCGGGCAGCGGGCGGCGTACGCGCACCCGGGAGGTACGTCGGCGGGGTCGACGGGCCGGCCCGGGATCACCGCCAGCGGCTGGTCGAGGTCGGTGTCCATGTCGGGCACCGCGGCGACCAGCGCCCGGGTGTAGGGGTGCAGGGCGTCGGTCGCGAGCGCGCCGGCCGGCAGGTCCTCGACGATCCGGCCGGCGTACATCACCAGCACCCGGTCGCAGACCTCGCCGACGACCGTCACGTCGTGGCTGATCAGCACCAGCGCGACGCCGTCGGCCTCGCGGATCGCCTGGAGCAGGTCGAGGACCTGCTGCTGGACGGTGACGTCGAGGGCCGTGGTGGGCTCGTCGGCGATGATCAGCGCGGGGGTGCCCATCAGGCCCATCCCGATCATGGCGCGCTGGCGCATCCCGCCGGAGAACTCGTGGGGGTACTGCCTGGCGCGACGCTCGGGCTCGGTAATGCGCACCGACCGGAGCCGGTCGACGGCCCGCGCCAGCGCCGAGCGGCGGTCCATGCCCTGGTGGTGGCGGGCGACCTCGGCGAGCTGGGAGCCCATCCTGCGCGTGGGGTTGAACGAGGTCATCGGGTCCTGGAAGACCATCGCCAGCGAGGTGCCGAGCAACTGGCGCTGCGCCCGCGAGTCCGAGGCGCGCAGATCGGTGCCGAGCAGCTCGAGCCGCGAGGCGTCCACACGTCCGGTCTCGCTGACCAGGCGCGAGACCGCGAGGGCGGTCAGCGACTTGCCCGAGCCCGACTCCCCCACGACCCCGACCGCCTCGCCGCGACGGACGCCGAAGCTCACGCCGCGCACCGGACGGATCGGCCCGCGCCGGCCCGGGAAGGTGACCTCGAGGTCGCGGACGTCGAGCACCAGGTCGGTGTCCTCGTGGTGCGCCTCGACGACGGACACCTCCTCGGTGGCCAGCGCCGGTGGTGCCGGCGGGAGGGCGGGGATGCCGCCCACGACGCCGACGCCGAGGCCCTTGGCGACGGACTCGCCGAACAGGTTGAACGCCAGGCCGGCGAGGAGCACCGCGGCGCCCGGGGCGAGCGCGGCCGCGGGGTTGACGTAGATCGAGCTGATGCCGTCGAAGAGCAGCCGCCCCCAGTCGTAGTGGGGCTGCTGGACACCCAGGCCGAGGAACGAGAGGCCGGCGAACGACAGCAGCGCGCCGCCCGCGCCGATCGTGGCGTTGACGACGAGCGGCTCGGCGATGTTGGGGAGGATGTGCCGCACGAGGATGCGGGGCCTGCCGACGCCCGCGATCCGGGCGGCCGAGACGAAGTCGCGCGACTCGATGCCGGCGACCAGCGTGTGCGTCAGGCGACCGAAGGCCGGAGCGCCGGCCAGGCCGATCGCGAACACCGCCCCGGTGGCGCCGACACCGAAGATCACCGCGAAGAACAGCGCGAGCAGGATGCCGGGGAACGCCACCGCGATGTTGATGCCGGCGCTGATCAGCCGCCCGGCGCGGCGGCCGAGCAGGAACCCGGAGGTGCCGAGGACCAGCCCGGCGACGACCGCGATCGCGGTGGCGGCCAGGGCGAGCTCGACCGAGAGCCGGGTCGCGACCAGCGTGCGGAAGAGGATGTCGCGGCCGAGGTTGTCGGTGCCGGCCCAGTGGTCGCCGGAGGGGCCGGCGAGGATGTTGCCGGTGTCGACGGCGTTGGCGTTGTCGGTCCAGATCATCGGCGCGACCACGGCCAGCACGAGGACCGCGAGCGTCAGCGCGGTGGCCGCCACCCCCAGCGGGGTGCGCAGCACGCTCGTCCAGCGGCGCCACATGATGATCAGTCCTCCCGGATCGTCGAGCGGGGATCGATGAGCGCGAGCGCCACGTCCACGAGCGTGTTCACGACCAGCACGCCCACGCCGTACACGAGCACGATCGCCTGCACGACCTGGTAGTCCTTGTTGAGGATCGAGGACACGATCGTGCTGCCGAGGCCGGGCCAGGCGAAGACGTTCTCGACGAGGACCGTGCCGGCGACCATCGCGCTGAGCAGCAGGCCACCGAGGGTGAGCGACGCGGTCAGGGCGTTGGGCAGGGCGTGGCCGAGGTAGATCGCGCGGGCGGGCAGCCTCTTGGCGCGCGCGGTGCGCACGAAGTCGGCCTCGAGGACCGAGACCATCTCGACGCGGATGATGCGGGCCAGGATCGCGGCGGGTCCGATCGCCAGCGACAGCACGGGCAGCACGTAGGCCTCGGGCGTCGCGTTGCCGGCCACCGGGAACCAGCCGAGGTTGACGCCGAAGACGTAGACGAGCCCGACGCCGACCAGGAAGTCCGGGACGATGCCCACGACCACGCTGCTGGTGGTGAAGGCCAGCTCCGTGCGCCGGCCGTGGCCGCGGCGGGTGAGCACGCCCATCAGGACGCCGAGCGGTACGGCGACGGCGACCGCCGCGAGGAAGGCGAGCAGCGCGAGCTGCAAGGTGGCGGGCAGCCGCTGCGACACGATCTGCGAGACCGGCAGCTGGGAGATCATCGAGGTCCCGAGGTCACCGGTGAACAGGTGCTGCAGGTAGTGCCAGTACTGCACCAGCAGGGGGTCGTCGAGGCCCATGTCCGCGCGCCGCGCGGCCACGAGCGCCGGCGGCGCCGTCGGGCCGAGGGCCGCCCGCACGGGATCGCCCGGGATCAGGTGGATCATCAGGAACGACGCGGTCACCAGCACCCACAGGGACACCAGCAGTCGACCGAGTCGTCGCAGCCCGAACCGGACCCACGGGTGGGAGAGGACTCCCACCCGCGGGGCCGACGTCGAGGCGACCGAGCTCGCCAGGGTCATGGATCAGCTCACTTCGCCAGCATGCGGATGCTGGTGGGCATGAACGTCCCGGGGTAGTCGAACTCGGCGCCGTTGCCGTAGGTCTTCACCTCGTTGTTGGCGAACGGGACGATGTCCGCGGCCGCGACCAGCGCGGACTCGGCCTGGAGCCAGGAGTCGCAGCCCTCGGTGCCGTTGGTCTTGGTGGCCGCGGCCACGCCGTCGGCGTACTCGGAGTTGTCGATGCCGGAGAAGTTCGTCCCCCCGTCGGCCAGGCCCGGCCCGGACAGGAACGGCACCAGCTGGTCGGGGCTGTTCACGTTGAGCGGCACCCAGGCGATGTCCCAGTCACCGGTGCCGAAGATCGCACCCTGCAGGGCGGTCTCGTCGACGCCCTTGGCGGTGACGGTGGCGCCGGCGGCCTCCCACTGCTGGACGGCGAGCTCGGCGGCCGCCGCCAGCGCGCTGCCCGCGGCACTGGAGTAGAGGAAGGTGAGCTTCTTGCCGGCGAGGGCGGCCTTGGCGGCGTCGACGTCCTGGGCCGGCAGCGCCGGGCCGATCGAGTCGCCCGGGCAGGCGACCGGCTCGAGGGCCGCGAACGTCGTCGCCGGACCGCCGGCGTCGGCCGTGGCGACCGAGGCCAGCTCGGTGAAGTCGATCGCCTGGGTGAGCGCCATCCGGACGTCGGCGTCGGCGGTGTCGTG
>NZ_JANINT010000041.1 GCF_024509035.1 Nocardioides sp.
CGGCAGCCGGGAACGGCGCCGGCGGCTCCGGCGGCTCGGCGGGCGGCTCCGGTCGCTCCGGTGGCGCCAACCGCTCGCGGCGCCGCTCCGGTGGCGCGGGAACGAGCACCGGCGGCGCCGCCAAGCACAGCGCCGCGTCGTTCAGCGCCGGGCGTAAGTAGCACCACAGCACGACCGGGTGTGGAGGTCCCCCGAACGGGGGACTCCACTCCCGAAGGGGTGAGCGAACTCGTGATGACCTGGCTGCGCCGCGCGCTGTGGGAAATGGTCCCGCGCGACCACCGGGCCACCCCTGCCGCCCTGCGGCGCCGCCAGCTCGTGACCGCGAGCTTCGTGGTCCTCGGCGGCATCGTGCTCGGTCTCTCGCTGCGCATCGAGCCAGGCAGCGCGTGGTTCTATCCCGCCACGCTGGTCCTGGCGGGGGTGTGGGCCGTGGGCGCATTCGCCTCCGGCCCGCTCCACCTCGGCCGCATCGGCACCGGACCGGACGGCGTCGGCCGGCGCCCGGTGCTGACACCCATCGCGCTCGGCCTGGCGCTGGCGGCGGTGTTCGTCGTCGGGGCGCTGGTCGTGCGCGAGGTGCCGTTCCTCGACGACCAGGTGAGCTCCGTGGTCGAGCACGCCGACCAGGGCTCGTGGCCGCTGCTGGTGGTGATCACCGCGGTGAACGGCGTGGCCGAGGAGCTGTTCTTCCGCGGGGCGGCGTACGCCGCGATCACCCGCCACCCGGTCGTGTGGACGACGGTCGCCTACGCCGTCGCCACGCTCGCCACCGGCAACGTGATGCTCGCGTTCGCCGCGCTGCTGCTCGGCGCCGTGGTCGGCCTCGAGCGCCGCGCCTCCGGCGGCATCCTCGCCCCGATCCTCACCCATTGCACCTGGTCGCTCACGATGCTCTTCGCCCTCCCCGCGCTCTTCTAGACGTTGACCCGCCCGAAACTTTCGGGCGGGTCAACGTCTATGACTCGGCGACGGCGCGGCGGACGGCCTCGCGGTAGCTCAGCGGCTCGCCCGGCACCAGGTCGCGGATGGCGTGGTCGGTGACGATCACCTCGGTGCCCATCGAGTCGATGAGGTTGCGCCCGGTGGTGGCGTCGACGTTGGTGACGAACGAGATCCAGTACGACGAGAGCTTGGGCGTCAGCACGGGGACCGTCATGATCGGCAGCTGCCGGCCCTGGATCACCTCGGCCGCCTGCTGGAGCATCTCGACGTAGCTGAGCTGGTCGGGCCCGCCGATCTCGTACGCGTTCCCGAACGCCTCCTCCCGACCCACCACCCCGGCGAGGTAGCGCACCACGTCGTCCAGCGCGATCGGCTGGGTGCGGGTGCCGGCCCACTTCGGGACCACCATCGCGGGCAGGTTCTTCACCAGCTGACGGGTCATCTCCCACGAGATCCCGCCGGCGCCGACGACGATCGCCGCGCGCAGCACGGTCACGGGCACCCCGGACTCGCCGAGCAGCCGCTCCACCTCGCGCCGCGAGCGCAGGTGCGGCGACAACACGTCGTCGTCCTTGCCGAGCCCGCCGAGGTAGACGATCTGCCGGGTGCCGCTCGCGGCCGCCGCGAGCCCGAACGCTCGGGCCGCGTCGGCGTCCTTGCTCTCGAAGTCGTCGTCGTCGAGCGAGTGCACGAGGTAGATCGCGACGTCCACGCCGTCGAGCGGCGCGGCGAGCGTGCCCGGGTCGCTGACGTCGCCGGCGACCGGCTCACCGGGGCCGTCGTAGGTGTCCGGGTGCCGGGTCATCGCGCGCACGGTGTGGCCGGCCTCGATCAGCGCCGGCACCAGGCGGCTGCCGATGAATCCGGTGGCGCCGGTGACCAGGACGGTGAGGGGCTCGCTCATGCCACCACAGTGGCCGGATCCGGCCGAGTTCAATCCCGCCTTCAATCCTGGGACGTACGACGACTCCGCGCGGCGATCTCCTCGCGGCGGGTCTCGTCCATCGCGGCCTCGTAGGCCGACACCAGGCTGGCGATCGACAGCGGCTTGAGCCGCTCGACCACCTCGCGCAGCTTCTGCGGCGGTGCGCCGGACTCCTTGTAGACCGGCCAGACCATCGTCCGGAACAGCTCGTTGAGCTCCTTGGCGATCAGCCGGCCGTGCTCGGCGTACACCTCGCCGGCCGCGATCGCGGCCTCGGTCGGGAAGCCGAGGTCGAGCAGCCCGAGCCCGACGGAGAGCTGGGAGACCGCGACCTCGTAGCGACCGCGCTTGGTGCGGAACACGATGCCGAGCGCAGCCAGCGTCGCGAGGTCCTCCTCGCTCAGCGTGCGCCCCGTCCGCTTCTCCAGCTCGGTGCGCGACATCTCCACCGGCACGTCGGCCTGCCACGGCGCGAGCATCGTGCGGTGCAGCGCGATGTCCTCGGGAGAGGCGTCCGTGGGGATGCCGGACACGTACTTCTCGATGGCCGAGAGGGTGAACCCGTGCGACTGCAGCTCCTGCACCAGCTCCAGCCGCGCGACGTGGTCGGGGCTGTAGTAGCCGGACCGGCCGCGCCGGATCGGCGGCGGCACCAGGCCCTTGGTCGTGTAGAAGCGGATGTTGCGCACGCTCATGCCGACGCGGTTGGTGAGCTCGTCGAGGGTCAACAGCTCGCGCACCGACTCGACCGGCGACTCAGGCGTCGACCCAGACGTCGACTCAGGCGTCGAGTCGGGCGTGGACCCCGGCGTCGACCTGCTGTCGCTCATGACCCTCCTCACAGGTCGTGACTCAGTCCGTCCCTTGACGGTGACAGTAATAGTGTCACAATCGGTCCATGGCTGAGGCATTCGTGTACGACCACATCCGCACCCCGCGCGGCAAGGGCAAGAAGGTCGGCTCCCTCCACGAGGTGAAGCCCGTCGACCTGATCGTCGGACTCCTCGAGGAGATCAAGGAGCGTAACCCCTCCCTCGACCCCGACCGCGTCGACGACGTGGTGCTGGGTGTCGTGTCCCCGGTCGGGGAGCAGGGCGGTGACATCGCCAAGACCGCCGCCCTCAAGGCCGGCTACCCCGAGACCGTCGCCGGCGTGCAGCTCAACCGCTTCTGTGCCTCCGGCCTCGAAGCGGTCAACCAGGCCGCGTCCCGCGTCCGCGGCGGTTTCGAGGACCTGATCCTCGCCGGCGGCGTGGAGTCGATGAGCCGGGTGCCGATGGGCTCCGACGGCGGCGCCTGGGCCTCCGACCCCGCGACCGCGCTCAAGACCGGCTTCGTCCCGCAGGGCATCGGCGCCGACCTGATCGCGACCATCGAGGGCTGGACGCGCGACGACGTCGACGCGTACGCCGCCGAGTCGCACCACCGGGCCGCGAAGGCCTGGGCCAACGGCTACTTCAACGGCGCGATCGTCCCGGTCCGCGACCAGAACGGGCTCGTGGTCCTCGACCACGACGAGACCGTCCGCCCCGACACCTCGCCCGAGGGCCTCGCCGGCCTCAAGCCGAGCTTCGCCGACATCGGCGCCCAGGCCGGCTTCGACGACGTGGCTCTCGAGAAGTACCACTGGGTCGAGAAGATCGACCACGTCCACCACGCGGGCAACTCCTCCGGCATCGTCGACGGCGCCTCGCTGGTCGCGATCGGCACCGAGGAGATCGGCACCCAGCTCGGCCTGACCCCCCGGGCGCGCATCGTCGCGACCGCGGTCTCCGGTGCCGACCCCACGATCATGCTCACCGGCCCGGCGCCGGCCGCGCGCAAGGCGCTGGCCAAGGCCGGCCTCGAGGTCGGCGACATCGACCTGTTCGAGATCAACGAGGCGTTCGCCGCCGTCGCGATGCGCTTCATGCGCGACATGGGCATCAGCCACGAGATCACCAACGTCAACGGCGGCGCGATCGCGATGGGCCACCCGCTGGGCGCCACCGGCGCGATGATCCTCGGCACCCTGGTCGACGAGCTCCAGCGGCGCGACCTGCGCCGCGGCCTCGCCACGCTCTGCGTCGGCGGCGGCATGGGCATCGCGACCATCGTCGAGATCGTCTAGAGCCGACCGGCCCCGGCACGTCCCCTCCGCTTCGGTGGTTCGAGACAGGCGCTAGCGCGCCTTCCCCAACCACCGGGATCTTCCAGAACAGGACCTCCATGAGCACCAGCACCGAGCAGCAGACCGCCGTCCGCTACGACAAGGACGCCGACGGCATCGTCACCCTCACCCTCGACGACCCGACGTCGAGCGCGAACACCATGAACGAGCTCTACCTCGAGTCGATGGCCGCCGCCGTGCAGCGGCTGTACGACGAGGTCGAGTCCGTCACCGGTGTCGTGGTCGCCAGCGCGAAGAAGACCTTCTTCGCCGGCGGCAACCTCAAGAACATGGTCCAGGCGACCAAGGACGACGCGGCCTCCGTCTTCGCGATGGGCGAGGCCGTCAAGGCCGGCCTGCGCCGGCTCGAGCAGTTCCCGCGGCCGGTCGTCGCCGCGATCAACGGTGCCGCCCTCGGCGGCGGCTTCGAGATCTGCCTGGCCTGCAACCACCGCATCGTCGTCGACGACGACAGCGTCAAGCTCGGCCTGCCCGAGTCGACGCTGGGCCTCCTGCCCGGCGGCGGCGGCGTGACCCGCATCGTCCGGCTCCTCGGCCTGCAGTCCGGTCTCATGGACGTGCTGCTGCCCGGCACCCAGTTCAAGCCGTCGGCTGCACAGACCAAGGGCCTGGTCGACGAGCTCGTCGCCACCCGCGAGGAGCTGGTCCCGGCCGCCAAGGCGTGGATCAAGGCCAACCCGGAGGAGGCCCAGAACCCCTGGGACAAGCCCGGCTACAAGATGCCCGGCGGCTCGCCGACGTCGCCGGCGCTGGCCGGGTTCCTCCCGGCGTTCCCGGCCTTGCTGCGCAAGCAGACCAAGGGTGCGGTCTACCCGGCCCCGCGGGCGATCCTGTCCGCCGCGGTCGAGGGCGCGCTCGTCGACTTCGACACCGCCTCGCGGGTCGAGTCGCGCTACCTGACGAACCTGATCGTCAACCAGGGCTCGAAGAACATGATCCAGGCGTTCTTCTTCGACCTGCAGGCGATCAACTCCGGCTCGCTGCGTCCGCAGGGCATCCCGCCGTACCGCGCGGTCAAGGTCGGCGTCCTCGGCGCCGGCATGATGGGCGCCGGCATCGCCTACTCCTGCGCCCGCGCCGGCATGGAGGTCGTGCTCAAGGACGTCGCGCTCGAGAGCGCCGAGAAGGGCAAGGCCTACTCCGAGAAGCTGCTCGACAAGGCGATCGCCAAGGGCCGCAGCACCGAGGAGAAGAAGGCCGAGCTGCTCGGCCGCATCACGCCCACCGCCGAGCCCTCCGACCTGGCCGGCTGCGACCTGGTGATCGAGGCGGTCTTCGAGGATCCCTCGCTCAAGCAGCGGGTGTTCGCCGAGATCGCGCCGTACGTCAACGGCGACGCGCTGCTGTGCTCCAACACCTCGACGCTGCCGATCACCGAGCTCGCGACCGGCGTCGACCGGCCGGCCGACTTCATCGGCCTGCACTTCTTCAGCCCGGTCGACAAGATGCCGCTGGTCGAGATCATCAAGGGCGCGGAGACCTCCGACGTCGCGCTGGCCAAGGCCTACGACGTCGTCCAGCAGATCCGCAAGACCCCGATCGTGGTCAACGACAGCCGCGGCTTCTACACCTCGCGCGTCATCGGCACCCAGGTCATGGAGGGCCTCGCGATGCTCGGCGAGGGCGTGCACCCGGTCTCGATCGAGCGCGCGGGCACCCAGGCCGGCTATCCCGTCGGACCCCTGCAGCTGACCGACGAGCTCAACATGGAGCTGATGGTCAAGATCCAGAAGGCCAACGCCGACGCCGCCGAGCGCGAGGGCCGGACGTGGGAGCCCTCGGGTGGCGAGAAGGTCGTCGCGAAGATGATCGAGCTCGGCCGCCCCTCGCGGCTCAAGGGCGCCGGCTTCTACGAGTACGACGAGGCCGGCCGGCGCCAGGGCATCTGGAGCGGCCTGGCCGAGGCGTTCCCGCGCGCCGAGCAGCAGCTCCCCCTGCAGGACCTGAAGGACCGGATGCTGTTCATCGAGGCGCTCGAGACCGCCACGTGCTTCGAGGAGGGCGTCATCGAGTCCGCGGCCGCGGCCAACATCGGCTCGATCATGGGCATCGGCTTCCCGGCGATGACCGGCGGCGCCGCCCAGTTCATGCAGGGCTACGAGAACGCTGCCGGTCAGATCGGCCTGGGCGCCTTCGTCGCCCGCGCCGACGAGCTGGCCGAGGCGTACGGCGAGCGGTTCCGCCCCTCGGCGTACCTGCGCGACCTCGCCGCCTCGGGCGGGTCCTTCCCGGCCTGAGCCCAGGACCCCCACGGATGCCCGGCACCGCGGTCGGGCACCGTGGGGGACATGGCCGCCGAGACAGCTGCACGCACGAGTGACGAGCCCGACCGCATGAGCGCGGACGCATGGGGCATCCAGCGCGACTGGATCGACTCCGACGACCGGCCGCAGGTCGTGGCGGACGCGACGATCCAGAGCCTCCGGGCGGTGATCGGCACCCCGCCGCCCGACCTCGAGGAGCGCGCACCCGTCGTCACCCGGCCGGGTCGCGACCCGGGACTGGGCCGCGTGCACGTCACCTGCGAGGACGGGACCGAGCACACCGTCGAGGGCCGGCTGCCCGACGACTTCCCGCTCGGCTACCACCGGCTGCGCACCGCGAGCGGCACCGAACGACGCCTCATCGTCTCGCCGGGCCGCTGCTGGCTGCCCCAGCGGCAGTCGTGGGGCTGGGCGGTGCAGCTCTACGCCGCGCGCTCCGGCGCGAGCTGGGGCATCGGCGACCTCGGCGACCTGCGGTCGCTGCGCGCCTGGACCGAGCGCGAGGGGGGCGGCTTCCTGCTCGTCAACCCGTTGCACGCGGTCGCCCCGACGGCCCCGCAGGAGGCCAGCCCCTACCTGCCCGCCACCCGCCGCTTCCGCAACCCGCTCTACCTCCGCGTCGAGGACGTGCCCGGCTTCGACGCGGCGGACGTCGACGCCGAGGAGGTACGCCGGGTGGCCGGCGAGCCGCTCGTCGACCGCGACGCGGTCTGGGCGGTGAAGGGGCTGGCGCTCGCGGCGGCGTACGGCCGATCGGCAGCCGACCCCGCGTTCACGGCCTGGCGCGAGGCGCAGGGTGCCGCGCTCGAGGAGTTCGCCACCTGGAGCGCGCTGGCCGAGGAGCACGGTCCCGACTGGCACGCCTGGCCCGAGAGCCTGCGCCGCCCGGACGCAGCCGCCGTGCACGCCTTCCGCGCCGACCAAGAGCAGCGGATCGGCTTCCACGCCTGGCTGCAGTGGCAGCTCGACGCCCAGCTGCGCGAGGCCTCGGGAGAGCTGACCGTGCTGCAGGACCTCCCCATCGGCGTCTCCGGCGGCGGCGCCGACTCCTGGGCCTGGCAGGACACGCTCGCCCAGGGCGTCGCGGTCGGCGCTCCGCCCGACGCGCTCAACAGCCTGGGCCAGGACTGGGGCTCGCCGCCGCTGGTGCCGTGGCGACTGCGCGAGGCCGAGTACGAGCCGTTCATCCAGTCCGTGCGCGGCACCATCGCCGGCGCCGGGGGACTGCGGATCGACCACGTGATGGGGCTGTTCCGGCTGTGGTGGATCCCGGCCGAGGCCGGGGCGACCGACGGCGCCTACGTCCGCTACCCCAGCGACGACCTGCTCGACATCGTCGCGCTCGAGTCGCACCGGGCCCGGGCGGTCGTGGTGGGGGAGGACCTCGGCACCGTCGAGCCGGGCGTGCCCGAGGCCCTGGCCGAGCGCGGCATCCTCTCCTACAAGGTGCTGTGGTTCGAGGAGGACGACCCGGCCGACTGGCCGGTCGGCGCGCTGGCCACCGTCACCACCCACGACCTGCCGACCGTCGCCGGTCTCTGGACCGGATCGGACGCCGAGGAGCAGCTCGTGGCGACCGGCATGCCCGAGGCGGACGTGCGCGGCGGGCGCGAGGACCTGCTCGAGCGGCTCACCCGCGACGGGCTCGCGACGCACGCGTCGCCGGCCGACGCCGTGGAGGCGGCGTACGTGCAGCTCACCCGCGCGCCTTGCCTGCTGCTCCAGCTCTCCCTGGAGGACGCCGTGCTCGAGGAGCGCCGGCCGAACATCCCGGGCACCGTCGAGCGCGTCAACTGGCGGATCCCGCTGCCGGTCCCGGTCGAGGAGCTCGCGGACTCCCCGCAGGCGGCGCGACTGGTGGCGCTGGCTCAGCGACGCATCAAGGCGAAGACGCCCCAGCCGAGATAGGTGCGCTGGTAGGTCACGTGCCGCCACGGTGCCGTGTCCAGCTCGGCGCGCAGCTGCGGCGCCAGCGCGTCGTCGGGGTGCTCGTCGAGCCAGCGACGGGTCGTCAGCCACTGCGCCGCGGCGTAGCGGTCCCAGTCGTCAGGGGTCGCCAGCACCATCTCGACCACGTCCCAGCCCAGGTCGCCGAACCCGCGGACCAGGTCCGGCAGCGGCCGGAAGTCCTCGCGCGCCCCGACCTCGCAGCCGCGGACGGTCTCCTCGTCGGGCGGCTCCTGGATCCAGTACGGCTCGCCGACCAGCAGCAGGCCGCCGGGGCGCAGGCTGCGCTCCATCAGCGCGAGGGTCCCCGCCAGCCCGCCGCCGATCCAGGTGGCGCCGAGGCACGAGACGACGTCGTACGCCGGCGCGCCGACGTGCTCGCCGGCGTCGGCGTGCACGAGCTCGACGCGGTCGGCGACGCCGAGCTCGCCGGCGCGAGCCGTCGCGGCCGCGATGAAGTCGGCACTGATGTCGACCCCGGTGCCGGAGACGTCGTGGTCGCGTGCCCAGGTGCAGAGCATCTCGCCCGAGCCGCAGGCCAGGTCGAGCACCCGCATCCCCGGCTCGAGCCGGAGGGCACGGCCGAGGATCGCCAGCTTCTCCTCGCTGAGCGGGTCGTGGATGCGGTGCGCCGCCTCGCGGATCTCGAAGGGGCGTAGGAAGGCGGGCGTGGGCGTGTCCATGTCCCCATCCGACCGCACCCGGGTCGCGGGGCGACAGAGGATTTCGACTAGTCCGGCGAGCGCAGCACCTTGCTCATGGGCCGGCCCTTGGCGAGCTCGTCGACGAGCTTGTCGAGGTAGCGGATCTTCTGCATCAGCGGGTCCTCGACGCTCTCCACCCGCACCCCGCACACGGGACCGGTGATCAGCGTGGCGTGCGGGTTCAGCGTCGCCTGGTCGAAGAAGTCCTCGAACGTCGTCTCCGCCTCGAGGTGCCGACGCAGCGCGTCCTCGTCGTAGCCGGTGAGCCACCGGATCACCTCGTCGAGCTCCTCGACCGTGCGGCCCTTCTTCTCCACCTTGGCGACGTAGTGCGGGTAGACCGAGGCGACGCTCGTGGTGAAGATCCGGTGCACGGGCCGAGGCTAGCGCCGCGCCACGTCGGCAGGAAGGTTCGGCCGGAAGGTCGCTCGGGAGGCCGGCGGTGCCTCCCGCCGCAGCCGGCTGGACCGTCTCAGGCCGGGGTCGCGGCCTCGCGGACGGCGTCGGCCACCGCGGTCGCGACCCGCGGATCGAAGACCGAGGGCACGATGTAGCTGGCGTTCAGCTCCGACGGCGAGACGGCGTCGGCGATCGCGGAGGCCGCCGCGAGCATGACCTCCTGCGTGATCTCGTGACTGCCCGAGTCGAGCATCCCGCGGAAGAACCCCGGGAAGGCCAGCACGTTGTTGATCTGGTTGGGGTAGTCGGAGCGGCCGGTGGCGACCACTGCTGCGTGCTGTCCCGCCGCGACCGGGTCGACCTCCGGGTCGGGGTTCGCGAGCGCGAAGACGATCGCGTCGCCGGCCATCGTCGCGATGTCCTCGCCGGTGAGCAGGTCCGGCGCCGAGACGCCGATGAAGACGTCCGCCCCGGCCAGGGCCTGCTCGAGTGGGCCCGCGAAGCCGTCCTGGTTGGTGTGGTCGGCGATCCACTGCCGGGCCGGGTCGAGGTTCTCCTGCCCGCGATGCACCGATCCGGTGCGGCCGCAGGCCACGATGTCGGTCGCGCCCTGGGCGTGCAGCAGCTCGATGATCGCGTGGCCGGCCGCGCCCACGCCGCTGACGACGATGCGGACCTGGCTCAGCTCCTTGCCCACGACCCGCAGGGCGTTGGTGAGGGCGGCGAGCACCACGATCGCCGTACCGTGCTGGTCGTCGTGGAAGACGGGGATGTCGAGCTCCGCACGCAGCCGGGCCTCGATCTCGAAGCACCGGGGGGCGGCGATGTCCTCGAGGTTGATGCCGCCGTAGACCGGCGCGATCGCCTTCACGATCTCGATGATCTTCTCGGTGTCCTGGGTGTCGAGGCAGACCGGCCACGCGTCGACGTCGGCGAACTGCTTGAAGAGTGCCGCCTTGCCCTCCATCACCGGCAGCGCCGCCGCCGGACCCAGGTTGCCCAGCCCCAGGACCGCCGAGCCGTCGGTGACCACGGCGACCGTGTTGCGCTTGATGGTGAGGCGGCGAGCGTCCTCCGGGTTCTCCGCGATGGCCAGGCACACCCTCGCCACCCCCGGGGTGTAGGCACGAGAGAGGTCGTCACGGTGCTTGAGCGGCACCTTCGGCACCACCTCGAGCTTGCCCCCGAGGTGCAGCAGGAAGGTGCGGTCGCTGACCTTGCGGACCGTCGCGCCCTCGACGCGGTTGAGCGCCTGCGTGATCACGTCGGCGTGGTCGAGGTCCGAGGCGTCGCACGTGACGTCGACGACGATGCGGTCCGCGAGCGACTCGGCCACGTCGAGCGCGGTGACCGAGCCGCCGGCGCCGGTGACGGCGGCGACGACGTCGCCGGTGGCTCGCGCGGACGAGGGCACCTCCATCCGGACCGTGATCGAGTAGCCGGGACTGGGAGTTGCCATGACGCCCCTCGGTTCTGAGTGCTGGGTGGTGCGGGCCGAGCGTAGCGCCGCCGTCACCGGCGAGCGCCGTGAACCGTCCGGGCATGTCGACGGCACAAGTGGTGGGCAGGAGCGGACATCCGAGACACGGAGGCAGGGCGATGGTGGCGGCGAGGCGAGCGAGAACGTCGGCATGGACGGCAGCGACGGCGGTGGGGCTCGGGCTTCTCGTGGCCTGCGGGGGAGGTGGCGGCTCCGAGCCGCGGCCGGGCGCCGGAGCGGGGGCCGGCCTGGCCGATCACGAGATCGTCTTCACCCGGCAGGACGGGGCGGACGGCGCCGACCTGTGGCTCGTGCGGCCCGACGGCAGCGACCCGGTGCGGCTCACCGACGACCCCGGCGTCGAGCTCATGGCGGCGTGGTCGCCCGATGGCGACCAGGTCGCGTACGCCGGGGGCGAGTCCCCCGACGGTCCCTTCGACCTGTTCGTCCTCGACGTCCGCAGCGGCACGGCTCGACAGGTCACCCGGACACCGGACCGCTGCGAGTCGGCGCCGACGTGGACCCCGGACGGCGGGGATCTCGTCTATGCGAGCCGTGACTGCGCCACGCAGGCGGACGGCATCTTCACCATCCCCGTCGGCGGTGGCCAGGAGCGACGGCTCGTCGCCGCGGGCTCGTGGCCCGACGTCGGGCCCGACGGCCGGCTGCTGTACTCGGCTCCGGTCTCCGGCGACCCGTGGTGGGTCCAGCGGGTGGTGGTCAGCGAGCCGGACGGCTCCGACCCGGTCGACGTGACCCCGCAGCGGTTCGAGTCGGCCTCCGAGGCGACCTGGTCGCCCGACGGCGGGCGGATCGCCTTCGTGGCCGCTGCCGGGGACCCGGGAGCCGAGGACGTGGAGTCGTGGAACGAGGAGGTCTACGTCATGGACGCCGACGGCGGCGACCCGCGCCGGGTCACCACGGCGCCCGGCAACGACCACTGGCCGCCGTCGTGGTCGCCGGACGGGCAGCACCTGGTCTTCAGCGCTGACGGCGTCCCGGCGTCGGGCGAGGTGGCGACGGTGGACCTCGAGACCCTCGTGGTGACCGCGCTCACCGACAACGACGTGCACGACCTCCTGCCCGCCTGGCGTCCCTGACGAACCGGGGCCGGGCTCGAGCGCGCCGGGCCCTAGGTTGAGGGCATGGGTGTGGTGCTGCTGGTCCGACACGGTCAGGCGTCCTTCGGGGCCGACGACTACGACGTGCTGTCCGCGACCGGCTGGGAGC
>NZ_JANINT010000042.1 GCF_024509035.1 Nocardioides sp.
CGCCCGCAGCCATGCCGCGCGCCGCAACCATGCCGCCGCAACCCCGCGCCCACGGCGACCACGCTTCTTCGAGAACCAGCAAGCGGAACCAACTGCGCGCCCGCAGCCGTCCGATCACCGCCACCCCGCGCAGGCCGTCGTGCGCCGCAGCGGTCAGAAGGGTCTGACCAGCAGGGCGACCCCGTGGCCGGCAACCCGGGTCAGCACGATCGTGGCCTCCTCGTCACCGGAGAGGTCCAGTCGCTTGCGCAGCTGCTCGGGCACGACGTCCACGCCGCGCTTCTTGATGGTGAGCCGGCCGATGTGGCGCTCGCGCAGCGCCGCCCGGAGCGCCTTCTCGCGGTAGGGCAGCTCCTCGATCACCTGGTAGCCGCGGGCGAACGGGGTGCGGTACGACGCGTCGGAGGCGACGTACGCGATGTGCTCGTCGACCAGCCTCCCGCCGACGCCGGCCGCCACCGCGGTGACCAGCCCGGCGCGGATCACCGCGCCGTCGGGCTCGTAGAGGAACGCGCCGACCGGCCCCACCTCCGCGCCCGGATCGTCCTCGTCGGTCAGGGTCGCGAGCCCGCCGTCACCGATGACGGTCGCCCGCCGCGCGGTGGTCGCGAGCCGTCCGGACCACAGCGCGGCCTCCTTCACCTCTCCGTGATCGCTGACCCACTCCGCCTCGACGCCGGCCGGGACCAGGTCGTGGGGGATGCCGGGCGCCACCTTGACGCACGCGTCCCGCGTCAGCAACCGCTCGACGAACGGCCACGGCGGCGTCCACCCGTCGACGTCGAAGGTCCGGCCGCGGGCGCTGCGACGCGCCGGGTCGGCGAAGGCGACGTCGAACGGCGTGGTGTCGAGCGTGGTCGCGTCGGACACCATCACCGCGCCGGGGAGCCCGAGGGCGTCGAGGTTGGCCTGGGCCACCGCGACGCGGACCGGGTCGAGGTCGACGCCGGCCGCAGTCAGCCCGGCGCGCGACGCCGCGACGAGGTCGCCACCGATGCCGCAGCCCAGGTCGACGAGCGTCGAGGCGGACGCGGCCACCAGCCGAGCGGCCCGGTGGGCGGCGACGCGCTGCCGGGTCGCCTGCTCGAGCCCGTCGGGGGTGAAGTACATCCGGTCGGCGTCCTCGCCGAACTTCGCGCGGGCCCGCACCCGCAGGGTGGCCTGCGTCAGCGCGGCAGCGACGTGCGCGGGATCCGCCGTACGCCGCAGCCGGGTCTGGGAAGCGAGGGTGTCCTCACCGGCCGCGACGGAGGCGCTGGCGTCCGCGAGGAGACGCTCGCCGTCGGCGGTCAGCAGCCAGCGGAACGCCTCGAGGTCCATCCCTGGATCCTGTCACCCCGGGGTCGCTGGCACTCAGTCGGCGAGAGTGCTAGTTTCTGAGTTGGCACTCTCCTCGGGAGTGTGCCAACGCTTGCTCCCCGGTGCGACCCCCGCGACGGCGCCCCGGACGGCAGGCACCAGACGTGCACCACCCATACATCGAGTGCCAGAAAGTAGAGGTTGATCAGGAGTGTCGGTCAACATCAAGCCCCTCGAGGACCGGATCGTCGTCAAGCCCCTCGACGCCGAGCAGACCACGGCCTCCGGCCTGGTCATCCCGGACACCGCCAAGGAGAAGCCCCAGGAGGGCGAGGTCCTCGCGATCGGCCCGGGTCGCATCGACGACAACGGCAACCGCGTGCCGCTCGACGTGAGCGTCGGCGACAAGGTCATCTACAGCAAGTACGGCGGCACCGAGGTCAAGTACGCCGGCGAGGAGTACCTCATCCTCTCCGCCCGCGACGTTCTCGCCGTCGTTTCCTGAAGTCCTTCCGGGTCGTGTGCCTGACGACGCGCTGTAGCGCGCGCTCAGGCACACGACCCGATCTTCGTTAGAGGAGAGAAATGCCCAAGATCCTGGAGTTCGACGAGCAGGGCCGCCGCTCGCTGGAGCGCGGCGTCGACGCGCTCGCCAACGCCGTCAAGGTCACGCTCGGTCCCAAGGGCCGCTACGTGGTCCTCGACAAGAAGTGGGGCGCCCCGACCATCACCAACGACGGTGTCACCGTCGCGCGTGAGGTCGAGCTGGACGACCCGTTCGAGAACCTCGGCGCCCAGCTGTGCAAGGAGGTGGCGACCAAGACCAACGACATCGCGGGTGACGGCACCACCACCGCCACCGTGCTCGCCCAGGCCATGGTCCACGAGGGCCTGCGCGCGGTGACCGCCGGCGCCAACCCGATGGGTCTCAAGCGCGGCATGGACGCCGCCGCCGAGGCCGTCGGCGACGCGCTCAAGGAGGCCGCTCGCGAGGTCGAGTCGCGTGAGGACATGGCCTCGGTCGCCACGATCTCCAGCCGCGACAGCGTCATCGGCGACCTGCTCGCCGAGGCCTTCGACAAGGTCGGCAAGGACGGCGTGATCACGGTCGAGGAGTCCAACACCATGGGCACCGAGCTCGAGTTCACCGAGGGCATGCAGTTCGACAAGGGCTACATCAGCCAGTACTTCGTGACCGACCCCGAGCGCATGGAGGCGGTCCTCGAGGACCCGTACATCCTGCTCCACCAGGGCAAGATCTCCGCGGTCTCCGAGCTGCTGCCCCTGCTGGAGAAGGTCATCCAGTCCGGCAAGCCGCTGTTCATCCTCGCCGAGGACGTCGAGGGCGAGGCCCTCTCGACCCTGGTCGTCAACAAGATCCGCGGCACGTTCAACGCCGTCGCGGTCAAGAGCCCGGCGTTCGGCGACCGCCGCAAGGCGATGATGCAGGACATCGCGACGCTGACCGGTGGTCAGGTCGTCGCCCCCGAGGTCGGCCTCAAGCTCGACCAGGTCGGGCTCGAGGTGCTCGGCCAGGCCCGCCGCGTCGTGGTCACCAAGGACGACACCACGATCGTCGACGGAGCCGGCGACCCCAAGGAGGTCGAGGGCCGGGTCAACCAGATCAAGGCCGAGGTCGAGAACACCGACTCCGACTGGGACCGCGAGAAGCTCCAGGAGCGCCTCGCCAAGCTCGCCGGCGGCGTCTGCGTGATCAAGGTCGGCGCCGCCACCGAGGTGGAGCTGAAGGAGAAGAAGCACCGCATCGAGGACGCCGTCTCCGCGACGCGTGCCGCGATCGAGGAGGGCATCGTCGCCGGTGGCGGCTCCGCCCTCATCCACGCGGTTTCTGTGCTCTCCGACGACCTCGGCCTCACCGGTGACGAGGCGCTCGGCGTCCGGGTGGTCCGCAAGGCCGCCGACGAGCCGCTGCGCTGGATCGCCGAGAACGGCGGGGTCAACGGCTACGTCGTCACCACCAAGGTCCGCGAGCTCGGTCTCGGCCACGGCTACAACGCCGCCACCGAGGAGTACGGCGACCTGGTCGCCCAGGGCGTGCTCGACCCGGTCAAGGTCACCCGCTCCGCGCTCGTCAACGCCACCTCGATCGCGGGCATGCTGCTCACGACCGAGACCCTGGTCGTCGACAAGCCCGAGGACGAGGAGCCCGAGGCGGCCGGTCACGGCCACGGGCACGGCCACGGCCACTAGTCCCATCCGACGTTGACCCGCCCGAAAGTTTCGGGCGGGTCAACGTCTATTTCGACTACTTCAGGCGTACGACGAGCGCCCGGCCGTCGCGCTGCGGCCAGACCTGCACGGGGTGGTCGCCGGGGCCGCCCGCCGGGACGATCTCGGAGTTGCCGATGTCGGAGTAGTCGAGCAGCCGACCGGTCGCGACGTCGTAGAACAGGTCGTAGAAGAAGACCCCGCGGTCGGTGGTGCCCAGCGACCCGTCGTCCATGGCGACCTGGATGATCGTGGTGACCTCGCCGGTGCGGTCGATGATGGCCGCCTCGATCTCCGGGAGGTCGCAGTTGAGGATCAGCACGAAGCGCCGGGCGTCGCTGCTCTGTACCCGGTCGCCGCGGGGAGCGCAGCCGTCGGGGAGCTCGGTACGCGTGACCTCACCGGTGGCGAGCTCACGCGTCGCGAAGTGGCTCGGCCCCCGGATGCCGTACTCCGACCACGCGAGGACGCCGTCGACGAACGTCGGGTTGCCGAGCTTGCGCCCCTGCGCCGCCAGGCTGTGGGGCCGGCCGAACCGGACCGACCAGACGTCCTCGCTGCTGTGCTCCTGGCGCGGACCGCTCGTGTACCAGACCGTGCGGCCCTGCACGCCGATCACGCGGTAGACGTCGCCGCGGTGCTGTGAGGCATCGGGCAGCCGGAAGCTGCGCATCCGCTTGCTCGATCGGTCGAAGCGGTAGACGGTCGCCAGCCCCTCGCGGTCGACGACGTCGTACCAGATCGTCGGGGCGGAGATGTCGATCATCGTGGGGTACGTGCCGGGTGCCGGCAGGTAGGTGCGCCGTCCGGTCTCCGGGTCGAAGAGCCGGAAGTGCGAGCCGCGGTCGTCGTAGCTGGTCAGCACGACCTTGCCCGACGCGGTGACCGCGTTCGCGTGCTCGCCCTCGCTCTCGCCGAGGCGGAGGGTCGCCAGGCGGGTGTAGTCGCGACCCGCCCGCGCGTGGATGGCGTCGTCCTGGGTGACGACCGCCGGCTCGGCCGCGGCCGAGCCGGCGACGCCGAGGGTGAGCAGGAGGGCGAGAGCGGGTCCGAGAGCACGCATCGGACGAGTCTAGGTGGGCTCACCTCTCGGTGTGCTCACCCGCAGGCGGGGGTGGGTTCTGGGCGGTCCGCGCCGCGCAGGAGGTAGATCGGGTGCCCGTTGCAGGCGGCGCCGTGGGCGACGTACCGCTCCTCGACGACGCGCACGAGCTCGTCCGAGGGGGTGGGCGCCCACGAGCGGAACGACGCCCACTCCACCAGCCAGGTGGGAGCGTCCGGCCCGGCGAGCAGCGCGCGCAGGTCGGCGTAGCCCGGGTCGCGGGTGCGCATCGGCAGGCTCCACAGGTAGGGGTACGGCGAGCCGAGCCCGCTCGCGTACTGCAGGTCGGCCCGGCCGCCGAAGGCGACGAGGGTGTCCCCGGGCGCCGCGGCGGTCCTCAACGCCTCCCCGGTGCGGACCTCGTCGAACTCCTGCTGCCCGGTGGCGTTCCACCCGACCCAGGCGACCATCGCGACCGCGGCGGAGGCGACGGTGGCGAGCACGGTCCCGCGGACCCTGCGTGCCTCGGGGCCCGGGCGGGCGGCCACCAGCGCGACGCACAGCGCGGCGCCCGGCACGAGCGGCGTGAGGTAGTCGCGCCAGAAGCTGCCGCCGCCGGCGAGCCCGACCAGGTCGGTGGCGACGACCGCGAGCGTCGCGGCCACGACCGGCGGGTCGTCGTCCCAGGCCCCGCGCAGGTGGGCGAGCAGCCCGGCCACGAGCGCCAGCAGGCCGCAGCCGACCGCGATCAGCAGCAGGACGGTGGCGCGCCGCTCCGGTGCGTCCGTGCTGCCGTCGGCGATCACGCCGGCCGCCTCGGCGCGGAACCCGTAGACGGCCTCCCACAGGGTGCCGAGCCGCACCCCCGCGGTCCGCGCCCAGAGGATCGTGGCGACGACGGGGACCGCTGCGCCCGCTGCACCCGCGCTCGCCAGCGCCAGGGCGCGGCCACCGGGCAGCCGGCCGGTGCGCCACGCCACGACGATCAGCACCCCGGCGAACACCAGCCCGGTCACGAGGTTCTGCTTGAGGCCGACGGCGAGACCCGCGGCGACGCCGGCGGCCAGCGCGAGCGGTGGCGACGTACGCCGGACCGACCGCGACGCCAGCAGCATGCTGCCCGTCAGCAGGGGGAGGGCGAGCAGCTCGCCCTTGACCGCGACCACGTCGATCATGGGGTTCGACAGGAGGGCGGCCGCGGCGGCCGCGGCCCAGCCCGCCGCGCGGGCCGTGGCGACCTCGCGCCCCAGCGCCCCGACCAGCAGCACCGTGGCCGCCACGACCAGGGCGCCCAGCACGCGCAGCGTCGTCACACCGCCGAGCTCGTCGACGGCCCGGAACACCACGATCAGCGACGGGGGCCGGTCCACCCAGAACGGCCCGAACATGCTGTCCGGCTGCGGGTCCCACGACCGGGCCACCAGGAGGAACCCGGCCTCGTCCGCGCGCACCGGCCGGGTCAGCGCGGGCAGTCGGGCCAGGAACGCGAGCGCCGCGGCGATCGCGACCGGGTGGCGGCGCAGGTGTTCCACGGGCCACACCCTCTCAGCACGCTCGACCCAGACGTGACGTGGGCGAAACACGCACGCATCGATCGTGCAACGTGGCCGGCGCACGCTGGCGCCATGTTGTGGAGAGCGCGTACGTCGTTGCCGGATCGGCCCGGGGCCCTGGCCCAGATCGCCGCCAGCTGTGGTGCGGCGGGCGTCAACATCCTGGGCCTGCAGATCTTCCCGGGCATCGAGTCGGTGACCGACGAGCTCGTGCTCCGCAGCCCCGAGGGATGGGACGAGGCGCGGGTCGCCGCGCTGCTGGAGGGTGCCGGGGGGCTGGCCGTCGTCGTGCTGCGCTGCACCGAGGCGGCCCTGACCGACCAGCCGACCCGCTACGTCCAGGCCGCGCGCACGATCCTGGCGATGCCGGCGTCCTTCCCCGAGGTGGTGGCGCGGCTCTTCGACGCCGAGGCCGACCCGGTGCCCGGCCGGGCGACCACCGTGCCGGAGCAGGACCTCATGGAGATGACGGTCGGTGACGTCCAGGTGCAGGTGCGGCGCACCGCGCCCTTCACCGCCACCGAGCACGCCCGGGGAGCATCGCTCGCCGAGCTCGTCTCGGACGTGCTGAGCCGCGCCCGCGAGAGCGCGGCGATGGCCCCGAGCCCGAGCCGCCGGGTCGGCGGCGGTGCGACGCCGGAGTACGTCGCCGAGGGCGACTCGGTCAGCGCGTTGATCGACGGCATCCCGGTCGGGCTGGCCGTCGTGCAGCCCGAGGAGCCCGCGGGCGAGGCCGCCGGCGTCCGCGCGGTGACCCTGCGGGTCGATCCCGCCTGGCAGCGCCGGGGCATCGGCACCCGCCTCCTCGTCGACGCAGCCCGGCTGGCCACCACGCTGGGCGCTGCCGAGATCGTGCTCACCACGCGCTCGGACAACCAGGCGGTGCTGCCGATGGTGATGGCGGCCGGCCTGCGAGGCCGGATCCGGATGGCGGCCGACACGTTGGTGGTCCGGGTGCCCGTCCGCGACCTCAAGCCGTTGGCGGTGTGATGGGGCGACGCCGGTAGGCTGAGCGAGTGGAGCTGCCTGAGAAGTTCGCCGCCCTGGGCCTGACCTACGACGACGTCCTCCTGCTGCCGGGTCACTCCGACCTGGCGCCGTCGGACATCGACATGACCTCGCGGCTCACCCGCGAGATCTCGCTGAAGGTCCCGCTCGTCAGCGCCGCGATGGACACCGTGACCGAGTCGCGGATGGCCATCGCGATGGCCCGCCAGGGCGGTCTCGGCGTGCTCCACCGCAACCTCTCGATCGAGGACCAGGCCTACCAGGTCGACCTCGTCAAGCGCACCCAGACCGGCATCATCTCCAACCCGGTCACGATCGGTCCCGACGCGACGCTCGAGCAGCTCGACCAGCTGGCGGGGGAGTACCGCATCTCCGGCTTCCCGGTCGTCGACGGCGAGAACCGCCTGCTCGGCATGATCACCAACCGCGACCTGCGCTTCACCCCCGTCGCGGAGTGGGCGACCACCAAGGTCGACGAGGTGATGACGCCGATGCCGCTCATCACCGGCCACTCCGACATCTCCCGCGAGGACGCCACGGTCCTGCTGCGCCAGCACAAGCGTGAGCGGCTGCCGCTGGTCGACGAGGCCGGCCACCTCACCGGCCTGATCACCGTCAAGGACTTCGTCAAGGGCGAGCAGTTCCCCAACGCCTCCTACGACGACGCCGGCCGGCTCATGGTGGGCGCGGCGATCGGCTACTTCGGCGACGCCTGGGAGCGCGCGACCACGCTGATCGAGGCCGGCGTCGACGTCCTCGTGGCCGACACCGCCCACGGCAACGTGCGGTTGCTGCTCGACATGGTGCGGCGGCTCAAGACCGACCCGGCGACCAAGCATGTCCAGGTGGTCGGCGGCAACGTCGCGACCCGCGAGGGCGCCCAGGCCTTCGTCGACGCGGGCTCCGACGCCGTCAAGGTCGGCGTCGGACCGGGCTCGATCTGCACCACGCGGGTGGTCACCGGTGTCGGCGTCCCCCAGGTGACCGCCGTCTACGAGGCGTCCCTGGCCTGCAAGCCCGCGGGTGTCCCGGTGATCGCCGACGGCGGCATGCGTCACAGCGGCGAGATCGCGAAGGCGCTGGTCGCCGGTGCGGACACCGTCATGGTGGGCTCCCTGCTCGCGGGTTGCGAGGAGTCGCCCGGCGAGCTGGTCTTCGTCAACGGCAAGCAGTTCAAGGCCTACCGCGGCATGGGCTCGCTCGGTGCCATGTCCAGCCGTGGCAAGAAGTCCTACTCCAAGGACCGCTACTTCCAGGCCGAGGTCACCAGCGACGACAAGATCGTGCCCGAGGGCATCGAGGGCCAGGTGGCCTACCGCGGCCCGCTCGCCGCGGTCGCCCACCAGCTCATCGGTGGCCTCAACCAGTCGATGTTCTACGTCGGCGCGCGCACCGTCCCCGAGCTGCAGGAGAAGGGCCGCTTCGTGCGGATCACCTCCGCCTCCCTGCAGGAGAGCCACCCCCACGACGTCCAGATGACCGTCGAGGCGCCCAACTACTCCGGCCGCTGAACCCCGGATCCACTAGGGGAACGCGTAGCCCACCTGGGTGATCCGCACCCGGGCGCGGGGCGACTGCTGGATCGTCAGCTTGGTCTGCGCGGCCACCGGCACCTCGAGCAGGCGGGTCACCGTACGCCGCCGGGGCACCGGGAACGGCACCGTGCCGCGCCCGGCGGAGAGCCGCAGGGTCCCGGCCCGTGCCGCCGCTGAGATCCGCACCTCGACCAGCACCGAGGACGCGGTGTCGGGCAGCCCCAGGGCCACCCTCCGGGAGCCCGCGAACGTGGCGGAGAGCACCGAGCGTGCGGCGGGCCGCAGGCAGTCGCTGACCCGGGCTCCGATCGCGCGCAGGCCGATGGTCGTGGCCGCGGGGTCGAGGATCATCCCGCCGGCGACGGCGCACTGGTAGCCGCCGGTGATGCTGCCGGCCTCGAGGACGGTGACCCGGCGATCCGCGGGATAGGTGGTGTCCCCGATGGGCTGGAGGCGGCCCGACAGGGCGGCGTTGCCGGTCACGACGAGCCGACCGGCCGCCTTCGGCTCGCTGCGGAGCGTGGCCATCAACGGTCGGTAGATCCCCGCGATGTTGGTGGCGAGGTCGCCGTCGACGGTGAGCACGCCGCTGGGGCGGATGTCGGCCGGGCCCGCCGGCAGGTCGCCGGTGATGGTGCCCTCGCCGGTGATCCGGGCGCCGCTGGTGAACGTCGTACCGGCCAGGTCCCAGGCCGAGGCGCCGGAGTGCTCCACGGTTCCCTGGCCACCGAGCTCGATCCACCGCAGGATCGCGGGATCCTCGGACTCCTGGCCGTCGGCCTGCTGGCCGATCTTCATGGTCGAGCCTTTCTGGAGGGTGACCCGTCCGGTGTCGGTGCAGCAGCCGCCGGCGTCGATGGTGGCGCCCGCCGGGACCTCGAGAGTGGCCTTGTCAGGCATGATCAACCGCCCGCCGCCGCCCAGCACCCTCAGCGTCGAACCCGGTTCGACCCGCAGGCCGCCGGCCGGCGTGAGCCAGCCGGTCTGCCCCGGCAGGGTCCGGTCCCAGACCTCGACGGTGGTCTGCGTCCCGGGTTCGGTCGAGGCCTTCACGCCGTCTGCTGTGGTCAGTCGTCCGCGGATCCGTGCGCCGGCCAGCTCCACCGACCCCTTGCCGACGATGCTCCCCACCCCGGACACCTCGCTGTAGGGGCCGAGCCGCAGGACCGTGTCGTCGTCGAGGCCGAGCTTCTCACCGTCCTCGATGAACTTCAGCGTGCCGTCCGGCAGCAGGGGATGGTCGGGGTCGTAGGCCTCGCCGTCGGTCTCGGTGATGTCGACGGTCCCACCGCCCTTGATCGAGGCATCGCCCACGGTGCCGTTGATCGCGTGGCCGCCGACCCGGATCGGGCCGCCCGTGATCTCCAACGTGTTGCCCTTCGAGACGACCACGTCGCCGGCCAGGTCGATGCCGAGCTCGTCGAAGCGCGCGGTGTAGCCGGTGGCGCCGATCGCCGAGAACACCTCGAGGGTGCCGTCGACGATGACCGTCGACGTGGCGCCGCTGCAGCACCGGCTGCCCAGCACCTTGGCGGCGGGGTCGACCAGCAGCTTGCCCGTGCTCGCGATCCGCATGTTGCTGTCGAACATGAACGTCAGCCACGGGTCGTCGCCGGCCGCGAGCCCCGCCATCAGCGACACGGTGCTGTTGATCGTGAGGGTCTGGTGGCCGGTCAGCCTGCTGGTCCCGTTGCCGAAGCGCATCGGGGACTGGCCCATCATGATGTACGACGGGGTCGGGTCGAGCGGCGGCGCCGAGACCATCAGGTCGGTGTTGATGTCCCCGCCGTTCCACTGCAGGCTTCCGGTGATGACCTGGCCCTCGCCGGTCATCGACACCGCCCGGGGCGCCGTGGGGTCGCCGCTGACGCTCAGGCTCGTGAGGGTGACGTCCGGGACCTCCGTGATGTTCGAGCGCGGGCCTGGTCCGAGCTCCACGGCGTCGCCGTCCTTCGGCACCCCCTCGGGACGCCAGTTCTTCTTGTTCCCCCACACGTTGCTCTCGGCGCCGCTCCAGGTGTACGTCGTGGTCGCGTGGGCGGGCGCGACCGGGACGAGCAGGGTGACGACCAGCGTGGCGACGACGCCGCCGAGCAGGGTGAGCGGGCGCATGGTGCCTCCTCGAGACCGGTGCGCCCGATCCTGCTCCGCCCGAGCCCGCCGGGGAACGGCCCGCTCGGGCCATTGACTACACCGGACGGTAGATCAGGAGCGTGCCCGGCACCGACTCGTCGTGGGCGTTGACGATCCCGACCTCGTAGCGCTCTCCGCGCAGCAGCACGCCGGCCATCGCCGACGCCGGGCCGGTGGCGCGGCCGAGGAACGCGGAGCCGCCGCGGGTGCGCTCGCCCTCCCAGTAGGCACGGGACATCTCGCCCTGGGCGACGAACCCGAGCAGCTGGTCGGTCGTGGAGAAGTCGAGGACGCCCCCGTCGCGGATCACCCGGTCCAGCTGCCAGGTGCGGCCGGCGTACTCCACGACGGTGTCGACGGACATGCCCTGGACCTGGCGGGTGGGGCTCGGCTGAGAGTAGATGCCGACCCCGACCTCGGCGTCCGCGGTGTCGACCTCGGGACCGTCGAACCCGCGCGTCACGTAGGCACGGACGGTGTGCCGCGCGGCTGGACCGTCGTCCTCGAAGGAGGACCATGAACCACCGGGGTCGCGGCTGTCGGTCCCACGGCACGGGCCCGTGATCGGGCCGTCGCCGTCGAAGTCGACGTTGAGCCAGAGCCCCTTCTCCTGGGTCGTGCAGTAGCTCGCGAACCGGACGTCGGAGAGCCGGCCGCGGAAGCTGACCGTGACCTGCGACTCGCCCTCCCGCGCGAAGGCCGCGGTCAGCAGCCGGGCATCCGCCACCGAGTCGCGGAAGACGGCCGTGCCGTTGTCGACGCCGGGCGCCAGCTCGCCGGTCGCCTCGTAGACCGCGACACCGACGCGGGCCTGCGGGCCGGCCCCGTCGATCTCGACCCGGAGCCGCTGGCCGCCACCGACGGGCACCGGCAGCTCGAGGTCCTGCGATCCGCGGGCCCGGGCGACCGCCTCGCCGTCGAGGAAGAGCGTCGCCGTCCCGGACCCGAGGTCGCTGGCGACCAACGACACGGCCTGGCTCTGGTCGGACTCCGGGACCTTGAGGCCGTGGTCCTCGGTGAGCGACGAGGTGCTCGTCAGGGTGTAGGGGAAGCCGGAGATCGCGACCTCCTGCGGGACGTCGACTCCGACGACCACCGGTCCCGCCGGCTCGATCGTCGAGGGGTCGCGCAGGGCGCCGAGCCCCGCGATGCCCGCGACCGCGACGCTGGCGGCGGCGACCGCGGCGATCCCGGCGCGGCGGCGTCGGGCGGCCCGGATGCG
>NZ_JANINT010000043.1 GCF_024509035.1 Nocardioides sp.
GAGGACCCGCCGCCGGAGCGACGCCCCCGCGACCGGTTGCGTCCGCCGCCGGAGCGGCCGGAGCCCTGGCCCGCGGGACGCGGACCGCGAGCGGGCTGCGCCGGGGTCTCGACGACGAGGCCGCCGGGCACGAGCGTCCGCTCGCCGGGTGCGAGCTCGACGAGCAGCGGGTGCGTGGCGCCGTGGATCTTGGTGGTGGTCGGCTTGATGCCGGCCGCCCGGGTCAGGTCGCGCACGTCGCGCACCTGCTCGTCGGTCATCAGCGTGATGACGGTGCCGCGGGCGCCGGCGCGAGCCGTGCGGCCCGAGCGGTGCAGGTAGGCCTTGTGCTCGACCGGCGGGTCGGCGTGCACGACCAGCGCCACGTCGTCGACGTGGATGCCGCGTGCGGCGATGTCGGTCGCGACCAGGGTGGTTGCCCGACCGGAGTGGAAGGCGTCCATGTTGCGGGTGCGGGCGCCCTGGCTGAGGTTGCCGTGCAGCTCGACGGCCGGCACGCCGGACTTGTTGAGCTGCTTGGCCAGCGACTTGGCGCCGTACTTGGTGCGGGTGAACACGACCGTGCGTCCCGGCGCGCTGGTCAGGTCGACCAGCACCGGCACCCGGTGCTCGCGTCCGACGTGCAGCACGTGGTGGTCCATGGTCGCGACCGGCGACTGCGCCGAGTCGGCCTGGTGGGTCACCGGGTTGCGCAGGAAGCGCTTGACCAGCACGTCGATCGCCTTGTCGAGCGTGGCCGAGAACAGCAGCCGCTGGCTGTCGCGCGGGGTGCGGTCCATGATGCGGCGTACGCCGGGCAGGAAGCCGAGGTCGGCCATGTGGTCGGCCTCGTCGAGGATGGTGAGCTCGATCTGGCTGAGGTCGCAGTGACCCTGGCCGATGAGGTCCTCGAGCCGGCCGGGGCAGGCCAGCACGATGTCGACGCCCCGGCGCAGGCCGGTGACCTGCGGGCCCTGGCCGACGCCGCCGAAGACGGTCTGGGTGGTGAGGCCCCCGGTACGGGCCAGGGGCTCGAGCGAGTCCTGGATCTGGTTCACGAGCTCACGCGTCGGGGCCAGGATCAGCGCGCGCGGCTTGCGCGTCTGCGCCGATCGGCCGGACGCGGTCAGCCGCGCGACGAGCGGGAGGAGGAAGGCGTAGGTCTTGCCGGAGCCGGTGCGGCCCCGGCCCAGGACGTCGCGGCCCGCGAGCGAGTCGGGGAGCGTGGCGGCCTGGATCGGCGTGGGCTGGGTGATGCCGAGGTCGGTGAGGACGGCGGCAAGGTTCGCGGGGACGCCGAGGTCGGCGAAGCCCGCAGTGGACACTGCAGAAGACAAGGGAGAACTACTCACTGTTGGCGTGTCTCGCCAGGTGGATTCCCGAGAGGAAGTGGCGCAGCGAAGAAGTCGCCGCGCATAGCCCGAGGCAAGACGGAACGGGCTGCGTCCCCAGTGTAGGGGACGCAGCTCGTCCGAGTTGCATCGTCGATGCGCCGACACGTTGACCCGCCCGAAAGTTCCGGGCGGGTCAACGTGGTGGTCACTTCGTGAGGCCGTCCTTGACGTCCTTGGCGGCGTCCTTGACGTGCTCGCCGGCGTTCTTGAGCTTGCCCTCGGACTGGTCGGCCTTGCCCTCGGCCTCGAGGTCACGGTCGCCCGTGGCCTTGCCGGCCGACTCCTTGACCTGACCGCCGGCCTCTTCGAGCTTGTGCTTGGCCTTGTCACCGATACCCATCGTTACCTCCTCGTGGTGGTAGCAGGGCGGTAGCCAGTCGCGGCCTCAGTGAAACGTCAGGACTCCGTCGTCGATGCGGTCGTGGTTGATCGAGCGCATGTCCTTGAGGTAGTTCTGCCGCAGCTTCCACGGCTCGCGGTCACCCTGCCGGGGCAGCTCGTCGAGTGCCCGCAGGATGTAGCCGGAGCTGAAGTCTATGAGCTGCTGCTCGCCCACGGATGGGTCGCGCGGCGCGACCGCCCGGCGTACGCCGTGCTCGTCCATGTAGGTCAGGAGCCGGCAGACGAAGTCGGCCACGAGGTCGGCCTTGAGCGTCCACGAGGCGTTCGTGTAGCCGATGGTGAAGACGAAGTTGGGGACGTCGCTGAGCATCAGCGCCTTGTAGGTCATGGTGTCCGGCATCTTCACCGGAACCCCGTCCACGACCAGCTCGACGCCGCCCATCGCCTTGAGCGTCAGGCCGGTGGCGGTGACGATGACATCGGCCTCGAGCTCCTGCCCGGACCGCAGCCGGATGCCGGACTCGGTGAACGACTCGATGTGGTCGGTGACCACGGAGGCCCGGCCCGAGCGCATCGCCTTGAACAGGTCGCCGTCCGGCACGAAGCACAGGCGCTGGTCCCAGGGGTTGTACGCCGGCTTGAAGTGCACGTCGACGTCGACGCCGGGCGGCAGCTGCTTGGCGGTCAGCTTGCGGATCGCGTTCTTCACCAGCTGCGGGCGCCGCTGGGCCAGCTGGTAGGTCGCGACCGCCAGCAGGATGGCCTTCCACCGCACGATGGGATAGCTGACCCTGGTCGGCAGTCGCTTGAGTCGCGTCGCCACCGGGTCGCGTCCCGGCAGCGAGAGGATGTACGTCGGCGAGCGCTGCAGCATCGTCACGTGGCCGGCCCCCGCCTGGGCCATCGCCGGCACCAGCGTCACCGCCGTGGCTCCCGAGCCGATGACCACGACCGACTTGTCCGTGTAGTCGAGGTCCGCCGGCCAGTGCTGCGGGTGCACGATCGTGCCGCGGAAGTCCTCCTGCCCGGGGAACTCCGGGGCGAAGCCCTGGTCGTAGTCGTAGTAGCCGCCGCACGCCCACAGCAGGCTCGTGGTGAACGCGAGGAGCTCGCCGTCGTGGTCGACCTCGACCGTCCACAGGTCGGTCGTCGAGTCCCAGCTCGCGGACACGACGCGGTGGCGGTAGCGGATCAGCTCGTCCACGCCGTACTCGCGCGCGACCGTGCGCAGGTAGTCGAGGATCGAGGCGCCGTCGGCCAGGGCCGTGTCGCCCGGCCACGGGCGCCACTTGAAGCCGAACGTGAACATGTCCGAGTCCGAGCGGATGCCCGGGTAGCGGAACAGGTCCCAGGTGCCGCCGCTGACCTCGCGCGCCTCGAGCACCGCGACGCTGCGCTCAGGGTGCTCGGTGCGCAGCCGGCAGGCCGCGCCGATGCCCGACAGGCCGGCGCCGACGATGAGGACGTCCACGTGCTCGCTCATGGACAGACCTTACTGAATATCCGTCAACGAGCCCAGGGGGCACCGAGCCCAGGGGTCACCGAGCGTAGAGCTCGACGAACCTGGCGAGCAGCCGCTGCGGGTGCTCGACCCGGCTGGCCCGCGCCATCGCCAGCAGGCCGTCGAGCTCGTGCGGCTCGAAGTACCCGTGCTCGCGGTACGTCGCGATCCGCAGCGCGAGCCCCGGCCCGTCGAGCTCGGGGTGGAACTGGGTGGCGTAGACGTTGCGCCCGAGCCGGAACGCCTGCACCGGGCAGGCGGCCGACGACGCGAGCAGCACGGCGCCGACCGGCAGCTCGCGGACCGCCTCCTTGTGGCCGAGCAGCGCGTCGAAGGTCGACGGCAGCCCCGCGAACAACCGATCCTGACGCCCGGCCTCGCTCAGCGCGATCGGCACGCACCCGATGGCCTCGCCGTACGTCCGGTCGATCCGGCCGCCCCGCAGGCCGCCCAGGACGCCCACGCCGTAGCAGGCGCCGAAGAACGGGACATCGGCCTCGACGACCCGCGTCGCGAGTGCCCGCAGCTCCGCCTCGGCGCGCCGCTGGACCGGCGACTTCAGCTCCTCGGGGTCGCTGGCGTTGAACGGACCGCCGCCGAGGACGACGCCGGACAGGTCGTCGAGGTCGACGGGACCGATCTCGTCGCGTTCGACGCGGATCCGGCGCACGTCGCGCTCGTCGAGGCCCATGCAGCGCAGGACGGCGGCGTACTCGCTGTCGGCGACCTCGTCCTCGGCGCGCGTGCCCAGGAAGAGGAACGGCTTCATGCGTGCATCATCCCCGGATCACGCCTGGACCGCGGCTCCGCCCTCGATCAGGGCGTCGACGCCGTCGATCCCCCACGCCGTCAGCGCCTCACGGGTGCTCTGGCCGGCGTCCTCGGCGGTGCGGCTCAGCGTCGCCTCGGTGCGGGAGAAGCGCGGCGCGGGCGTGGGCTGGAGGAAGCCGTCGCGCTCCACGAAGACCTCGCGCGCCGCCATGTGCGGGTGCCTCGCCGCCTCGCTGAGCGGGATGATCCCGGCGACGCAGGCGTCGGTGCCCTCGAAGACCTCGACCCACTCGGCCTGGGTGCGGGTGGCGAAGGTGTCGGCGATGAGCGTGCGGAGGGCGTCGGCCTGCTCGGGGTCGTAGCGGTCGGGAGCGGTCTCGGCGATCCCGAGCAGCCGCACGAGCTCGTCGTAGAACTGCGGCTCGAGGGCGCCCACCGACATGTGCTTGCCGTCGGAGGTCTCGTAGATGTCGTAGTAGGGCACCCCGCCGTCGAGCAGGTTCGCGACCCGCTCCTCCTTGAAGGTCCCCGCCGCCAGGAACGCCGCGGTCATCGTGTTGAGGTGGGCCGTCCCGTCGACGATCGCGGCGTCGACGACCTGGCCCCGGCCGGACGTCCTGGCCTCGAGCAGGGCGGCGAGGATGCCGATGACGAGGTACGTCGAGCCGCCGCCGAAGTCGCCGAGCAGGTTGCCCGGGAAGTGCGGGCGGGACTTGTCCTGGCCCAGGCCGTAGAGCGCGCCGGTGATCGCGATGTAGTTCATGTCGTGGCCGGCGACCTCGGCGAACGGACCGGTCTGGCCCCACCCGGTCATCCGCCCGTAGACCAGGCGCGGGTTGAGGGCGTGGCAGTCCTCGGGCCCGATGCCCAGGCGCTCGGCCACGCCGGGGCGCATCCCCTCGACCAGCACGTCGGCCTGCTCGACCAGCTCGAGCACGGTGCGGATCGCGTCGGGGTGCTTGAGGTCGAGGGCCACGCTGGGACGACCGCGGTTGAGCAGCATGTGCGGGCCGCCCCCGGCGAGCAGCTGGCCGCCGGGCCGCTCGATGCGGATCACGTCGGCGCCCAGGTCCGCCAGCGTCATGCACGCGTGTGGCCCCGGTCCGATGCCCGCGATCTCGACCACCTTGACGCCCCGCAGCGGTCCCGTGCCCTGCCCCAGCTCGATGCTCATGCGGGCGATCATGACAGAAGTGCTGTCAGCGTTGCGGGTCGTCCGCCTCTGGCACGCGAATACGCCACCCTCAGGCGGACGACCCGGCCTGGCCCGGGAGCACCCGGCGGAGGAAGTGGCGGGTGCGCTCCTCGCGGGGGTGGGTGAAGATCTCCTCGGGCGGGCCCTGCTCGAGGATCCGGCCCTGGTCCAGGAAGCACACCCGGGTGGCGACGTCGCGGGCGAAGGCCATCTCGTGGGTGGCCAGCACCATCGTCATGCCGCGCTCGGCCTCGGCGCGGACGATCTCGAGCACCTCGCCGACCAGCTCGGGGTCGAGGGCGGCGGTGATCTCGTCGAGCAGCAGCAGGGTGGGGTGGGTGCACATTGCCCGCACCAGCGCGGCGCGCTGCTGCTGTCCTCCGGAGAGCCGGTCCGGGTGCTTGGTCGCCTGGTCGGCCAGCCCGAAGCGCTCGAGCAGCTCCCGCGCCCGGTCCTCCGCCTCGGCACGGCGTACGCCGTGGACCCGGTGCGGCGCCAGCGTGCAGTTCTCCAGCACGGTGAGGTGCGGGAACAGGTTGTAGGCCTGGAAGACCATGCCGATGCGCTTGCGCACGTCGCGGGCGTCGACGCGGGGGTCGGAGATCTCCCGGCCCTCGAACTCGATCACCCCGTCGTCGATGTCCTCGAGCAGGTTGAGGCAGCGCAGCAGGGTGGACTTGCCCGACCCCGACGAGCCGATCAGGCAGATCACGTCGTGCTGCTCGACGCTCAGCGACACGTCGTCGAGCACGACCTTGTCGCCGTAGCACTTCCGCAGGCCGGAGACGGACAACAGGCTCACAGGGCACCCGCCAGCTCACGCCGCCGCATCCGCGCGGTCAGCCAGTCGCACAGCCGCGCCAGCGGCACGGTCATCACGATGAAGAAGCCCGCCGCCACGACCAGCGGCGTGTAGTTGAAGTTGTAGTTGCCGTAGTCGCGCGCGACGAACACCGCCTCGAAGACCAGGGCGGACGACGCGAGCGCGGTGTCCTTCTGCAGCGAGACGAAGTCGTTGAGCAACGGCGGCACCACGCGGCGCACGCCCTGGGGCACGACGACGTGGCGCAGGGTCTGGCCGCGGGAGAGGCCGAGCGCCTCGGCGCTCGCCCACTGCGAGGGATGGACCGACTCGATCCCGGCGCGGAAGACCTCGGCGACGTAGGCGCTGTAGGAGACGATCAGAGCGACGGTCGCCCAGAAGAAGCCGCTGTTGGGCAGGCCCTGCAGCTGCAGGGCCGGCATACCGATCGCCAGCAGGTACACCAGCAGGATCGTCGGGATCCCGCGCACGACGTCGGTGTAGACGACCGCGGTGATGCGCAGCGGCATCAGCCACGGCGAGCGGCTCACCCGGCAGAGCGCGATCAGGATCGCGCTGAGCAGGATGAACACCTCGGCGATCAGGAACATCTTGATGTTGAGCCAGATCGCGTCCCAGATGTCGGGGAACGACGCTCGAGCGTGCTCGGAGCTGAAGAACGTCTCCTGCACGCGCGGCCAGCCGGGCGAGCTCGTGACGACGAGCCCCACGACGAGGAAGACCAGGACGGTCATCGCCGTCGCGATCAGGCCGGACCTGAGCCGGATCCGGCGCCGGACCTGGCGACGCTCGAGCTCGTGCTGGCTCGGGGACCAGTCGATCACTGAAGTTCAGGGACGTTGACCACGTCCGAGAGCCACTGCTGCTCGATCTGGTCGAGCGTGCCGTCCTCGCGCAGCGCGGCCAGCGCCTCGTTGACGCAGCCCACGAGCGGGTTGCCCTTCTCGAAGAGCATCCCGAACTCCTCCTGCTGTCCGGTCTCGGGCTGGAACTGCCCGACGATCGTGCTCTTCGGGATCTCCACCGCGCTGATGTAGAACGCGGTCGGCAGGTCCGCCAGGATCGCGTCGACCTGGTCGTTCTGCAGCGCCTGCTTGGCGACGTTGGTGTCCTCGAAGACCACCGGATCGGCGTCGGGCTGGATGATGTCGCGGATCGCGGTGAGCGAGGTCGTGCCGGTCTGGGCGCCGAGCCGCAGGTCCTTGAGGTCGGCGAGGCTCGCGGCCTCCGCGCCGGCCGTGCCCTTGAGCGCGATCACGGCCTGTGCCGCCTGGTAGTAGCCGTCGGAGAAGTCCACGACCTTCGCCCGCTGGGGCGTGATCGAGATCTGGTTGATGTCGAAGTCGAAGTCCTTCGGGCCGGGCGCGTAGGACTTGTTGAAGGGCACCTTGACCCACATCACCTCGTCGGCGGAGAAGCCGAGCTGCTCGGCGACGGCGTACGCCACGGCGGACTCGAAGCCCTTGCCGTTCTGGGGGTCGTTGTCGACGAACCACGGCTCGTACGCCGGGGAGTCGGTGCCGACGGTCAGCATGCCGTCCGAGGCGACGAGCGGGAGGTTCGCCTTCGCGCAGGCGTCGGCCGGCGCGCTGCTCGCGGCGGTGGTGTCGGAGGCGGCCGGGTCCTGGGCCGTGGTGGACCCGCCGTCCGACTCGGGCGCACAGGCGACGGTCGCGAGAAGCAGGGGCAGGGCGGCAACCGCCAGGGAACTCCGCAGACGCATGGGTGCAGCGTAGGACCACGCTCAGTGGTGCTGGTGGCCTTCGTGCATTTCGTGGACGACAGCGTGACCGCGGCCACGTCCGATCATCGCGTGGTTGACCGGAACGGTCAGCACGAACGCCACCGCGAGGCTCGCGCCGAGCGCGGCCCAGAACAAGACGTCACCGAGGGTGGCGTCGAGCGCGCCGGGCACGGCGAGCATGAAGCCGTTGTCGACGATCTCCATCACCAGGATCGAGACGGTGTCGGCGGCCAGCGCGATCCGGATCGCCGCGCGCACGTCGAGCCCGGCGCGCCGGACGCCGGTGAACGTCAGCAGGTAGCCGAAGAAGAAGGCCAGCACGATCGACAGCGCGATGCTCCCGGCGTTGTGCCACCCCCACCAGGTGGAGAGCACCATGCCCAGCACCTCGCCGATCGCACAGCCGGTGAGGCAGTGGCGGGTCGCGGTGATCGCGGTCTTCCAGGTGGCGTCCATGCGAGCGAACATATACCCCCCTAGGGTATGTGACAAGTACTCTCGACACATGCGCGCGGCCCTCGCCTGCCTCGCCGCCCTGCTCGCGACAGCGGCGGCCTGCACCGCCGAGCCCGTCGCGCCTCGCACACCGCCGGCCACCACGCCGCCCGCGACAGACCGGTCGACACCCTCCATCGCGTCGGCCTCGGATCCGGTACCCACGCCCGGCCCGAGCGACGCGCCGGCCCCCGCGCCGCGGTTCGACGAGGATCGAGCGATCCGGACCGTGCAGGAGCTCGCGGTCGGCGTCGGGCCCCGGCTCGCGACCGGTCGCCGCTTCCTCGCGGCCGGCGCGTTGCTGGGGCCGCGCCTGGTGTCGTACGGCTACAACCCGCGTCGCCAGGTGTTCGCCGTGCCCGGCGGCGACTCGTGGGGCGTGCCGGTCCACCCGGGCCGATCGTTCAACCTCGTCGCGACACCACCCGACTACGACCCGGTGCGGCCCTACGCGATCCTCGGCGCGCACCTCGACACCATCGCCGTCTCCCCCGGCGCCGAGGACAACGCGTCCGGCGTCGCGGTCCTCATGGAGCTCGCTCGCGTCCTGCGCGCCGACTCCGCGCTGCCGATCGTGCTGGTCCTCTTCGGCGGCGAGGAGCCCCGCGGTCCGGGCGACCTGCACCACTTCGGCTCGCAGTACTACGTCGCCTCCATGACGGCGCAGGAGCGCCGCCACCTGGTCGCGATGGTCTCCCTCGACCGGGTCGGCGTGGGCCGGACGGTCCCGCTCTACGCGATCGACGGCGGTCCCACCGACCTGCGCGACCAGCTCGAGCGCGCCGGCGAGCAGGCGGGCGTCCCCACCGTCGTCGGCACCAACACCGGCAGCGACCACGAGTCGTTCGCGGACGCCGGGCTGCCTGCGGCGCGCGTCGGCGGGACGTCATACGCCGCCTACCACTCCGCCGACGACGTGCCCGGGGTGGTCGACCGGACGCAGCTGGCCCGGGTCGGCCGGCTCCTGCTCACCTGGGCGACCGGACGGACGCCAGGTCGCTGAGCTCCCAGAAGGGGTCGAGGATGCTGTGCGCCTCGGCGAACGGAACCACCCGAGGCGCGAAGTCGGCACCGAGCCGGTAGGGCACGAAGTGGGCGGCCACGAGCCGGTCGCCCCAGAACGTCGCCTCGAGCAGCAGCCCCTCCATCGTGTCGGAGCGGAAGTCCATGTCGAAGACGAAGTTGCCGAGCGACTGCACGACGAGCGCGTCGCCGACCATCGAGGCGCCCTGCACCACGTGCGGGTGGCCGCCCACGACGAGGTCGGCGCCGGCCTCGACCAGGCGCCGGGCGACCTGCTCCTGCACGGGCCAGGGCCGGTGGACGTACTGCTCACCCCAGTGCGGCATCACCACGACGACGTCGACGCGGCGGTCCAGTCGGCGTACGTCGGCGAGGACCCTCCCGAGCTCCGCCTGGTCGAGCGGGCCGGTGCGCGGCGGCATGCTCACCGACAGGGCACCAGGCCGCCCGGGCGCGGCCACCGGGGTCTCCCCGATCGCGTTGAAGCCGGTGAACCCGAAGCGGATCCCGTGCCGCTCGACGACGACCGGCTCGCGAGCCGCCGCCAGGTCCCGTCCGGCGCCGAAGGTCGCGAACCCGCCGGCACGCAGCAGCCCGACGGTGCGCACCAGCGACCGGTCCCCGAAGTCGCCGAGGTGGTTGTTGGCCAGGCCGAGGACGTCGAACCCGGCCCGGCGCAGGTCGGCACGGACCGCCGGGGGCGCGACGAACGAGTCCGTGGCCGGGTCCTGGGTCGGCGGGCCGAGACGGGCCATCGTGCTCTCGAGGTTGCCGACGGTGAGGTCGACCGCGGCCAGCCGGCGCGCCATCGGCCCGAGGGCGCCGCGGCCGGTCACCCCGCGTCCGAGCATCACGTCGCCCACGATGCTCACCGTCGTCACCGGCGGGTGCGGCGGTCCGGCCACCTGGAGCGGGTAGGCATCGGGGTCGCGCAGGGGATCGACGCCGCCGACCTCGATCGCCCGGACCCCCGGCCGCATCGCATCGGCGACCACCACCGCGACCGCGTCCATCGGCAAGTGGTCGAGCCGGTCGGTCCGCTCGACGAGCCGCAGCGGCCCGGCCGGCTGCCCGAGCTGCTCCCAGTCCTCGACCCTCCCCTCGGTGACCCACCGGGCCACGGCCTCGGGCACCCGGATCGGCGGCCGGCGGGCGTTGACCGCCAGCACCAGGGGGCGGGTCGTCGGCTCGGCGGGAGCGGTCGTCTCGTCCGGGGGCGGGCTCGAGGGCCGGTCCGAGGCAGAGGGCAGGGGCGGGTCCGGTCGCGTCACCGGGTCCGACGTGCAGGCCCCGAGCAGCGCGGCCGCCGCGAGCACCGCGACCCACCTCATGCGACAGCAGTGTGACGCAGCCGGTCTTGCAACTCGTTGCATAGGTGCGTCACGATCTCCTCATGGCCCTCGAGCACGCCCTCCTCGTCGCGCTCCGCGAGCAGCCCGCCTCAGGGCTGGACCTCGCCAAGCGCTTCGAGCGCTCGATCGGGTTCTTCTGGCACGCCACCCACCAGCAGATCTACCGGGTGCTCGCCCGCATGGACGCCGACGGCTGGGTCCGGGTGACGACCGTCGAGCAGACCGGCCGCCCCGACAAGAAGGTGTACGACGTGACGCCGGCCGGGGCCGAGGTGCTCCGCGCCTGGCTGGCCGCCCCCACCGAGATCGAGCCGCTGCGCAGCGAGCTCGCGGTCAAGCTGCGCGGGGCGTCGTTCGGCGACCCGGGCGCCGTCGTCGAGGTCGTGCGCGCCACCCTCGCCGACCACCACCTGCGGCTCGACCACTACCGCGGACTGATGGCCCGCGACTACCCACGACCGGCCGAGCTGACCGGGCTCGAGCTGGACCAGTACCTCGTGCTGCGCGGTGGCATCCTCATGGAGGAGATGTGGATCGCGTGGCTCACCGAATACCTCCACCGACACGAAGAGGCACACGCGTGACCCCTCACCCCACCTACCCCCACCTGCTCGAGCCGATCACGCTCGGACCGTTGACGCTGCGCAACCGCGTGGTGATGGGCTCGATGCACACCGGGCTCGAGGACAGCCCGCGCGACCTGACGGCGTTCTCGGCGTACCTCGCCGAGCGCGCCCGCGGCGGCGTCGGCCTGATCGTCACCGGCGGCTACGCCCCCAACCGGCGGGGCTGGCTCAAGCCGTTCGCGGCCGAGATGACCACGCGGCTGCAGGCGATGCGCCACCGCGAGGTCACCGGCGCCGTCCACGACGAGGGCGGCGCGATCGCGCTGCAGGTGCTGCACGCGGGCCGCTACGGCTACCACCCGTTCAGCGTGTCGGCCTCGAGCCGCAAGTCGCCGATCACGCCGTTCCGTCCCCGCGCCCTGTCGACCAGGGCCGTCGACCGCACGGCCACCGACTTCGCGCAGTCGGTCGCGCTCGCCCGCAAGGCCGGCTACGACGCCGTCGAGATCATGGGCTCCGAGGGCTACCTCATCAACCAGTTCCTCGCCGCGCGCACCAACGACCGCACCGACGCCTGGGGCGGCACCGCGGCCAAGCGGATGCGCTTCCCGCTCGAGGTCGTACGGCGCTCCCGCGAGCTGGTCGGCGACGACTTCCCGATCGTCTACCGCATCTCGCTGCTCGACCTGGTCGAGGACGGCCAGACCTGGGAGGAGGTCGTCGAGCTGGCCCACGGCCTGGAGGAGGCCGGGGTCACCGTGCTCAACACCGGCATCGGCTGGCACGAGGCCCGGGTGCCGACGATCATCACCCAGGTGCCGCGCGG
>NZ_JANINT010000044.1 GCF_024509035.1 Nocardioides sp.
GCTTTCGTCATCGGCGGCATCGCGATCGCGCTGGCGATCCCGGCACAGAAGCTCAACATCGCGTTCCTCGTGGCCCTGGCGTTCGCCGTCGCGGCCTCCGCCAACCTGCCGTCGCTGATCTACAACCTGTTCTGGCGCCGGTTCAACACCCGCGGAGCGACCTGGGCGATCTACGGGGGCCTGATCGCAAGCGTCGGACTGGTCTTCTTCTCGCCGGTGGTCTCCGGCTCGGAGACCGCGCTGTTCACCGGCCACGACTGGTCGTACTTCCCGCTGAGCAACCCCGGCATCATCTCGATCCCGCTGGGCTTCTTCTTCGGCTGGCTCGGGACCGTGACGTCCGACGAGCCGGACACGGCCGCCCGCTTCACCGAGCTCGAGGTCCGCGCCTTCACCGGAGCCGGCTCGGAGAAGGCGATCCAGCACTGATCCACCGCACCATCCCCGCGGACGGGTGCCCGGCGACCGAGGGTCGCCGGGCACCTGCCCGCGTCACCACCCGCACTACTGTGGCCCGTACCACACAGCCCTTGATGATCCCCTGACGTTCAGGAGCGAGACGTGACCGACGAGACCCTGTCCAACCTCCTCAAGGAGGACCGCCGCTTCGAGCCTCCGGCCGAGCTCGCCGCGCAGGCCAACCTCCAGGCGGAGGCCTACGACCGCGCCGCAGCCGACCCCCAGGCCTTCTGGGCCGAGCAGGCCGAGCGGCTCGACTGGGACCAGCGCTGGGACCGGGTGCTCGACTGGGACGACCCGCCGTTCGCCAAGTGGTTCGTGGGTGGGCGGATCAACGCGGCGTACAACTGCGTCGACCGCCACGTCGCCGCCGGCCGGGGCGACAAGGTCGCGCTGCACTGGGTCGGCGAGCCGCTCGACGACACCCGTGACATCACCTACGCCGAGCTGCAGGACGAGGTCTGCCGGGCCGCCAACGCCCTCACCGAGCTCGGCGTGCGCACCGGCGACCGGGTCGCGATCTACCTGCCGATGATCCCCGAGGCCGTCGTCGCGATGCTCGCGTGCGCCCGCATCGGCGCTCCCCACACGGTGGTCTTCGGCGGCTTCTCGGCCGACGCGCTCGCCTCCCGCCTCGACGACTGCGAGGCCAAGGTCGTCATCACCTCCGACGGCGGCTACCGCCGCGGCTCGGCGTCCGCGCTCAAGCCCGCCGTCGACGAGGCGCGCACCAAGACCGACGTCGTCCAGAAGGTGCTGGTCGTGCGCCGCACCGGCCAGGACGTGGCCTGGGACGACGCCGTCGACGTCTGGTGGCACGACGCCGTCGGGTCGGCCTCGGCTGAGCACGAGTGCGAGTTCTTCGACTCCGAGCACCCGCTGTACGTCATGTACACCTCCGGCACCACCGGCAAGCCGAAGGGCATCCTGCACACCACGGGCGGCTACCTCGTCGGCACGTCGTACACGCACTGGGCGGTCTTCGACCTCAAGCCCGAGAGCGACGTCTACTGGTGCTCGGCCGACATCGGCTGGGTCACCGGCCACTCCTACATGGTCTACGGGCCGCTCGCCAACGGCGCGACGCAGGTGATGTACGAGGGCACGCCCGACAGCCCCGAGCGCGGCCGCTGGTGGAAGATCATCCAGGACTACAAGGTCACGATCTTCTACACCGCCCCCACCGCGATCCGCTCGTTCATGAAGCAGGGACGCGAGATCCCCGACCAGTTCGACATGTCGAGCCTGCGGGTCCTGGGCTCGGTCGGCGAGCCGATCAACCCCGAGGCCTACGTCTGGTACCGCCACGTGATCGGCGGCGACCGCACCCCGGTCGTCGACACCTGGTGGCAGACCGAGACCGGCATGATCATGATCAGCCCGCTCCCGGGTGTCACGGCGGGCAAGCCGGGCTCGGCGATGACCCCGATCCCGGGTGTCGGGGCCGAGGTCGTCAACGACGAGGGCGACCCGGTGCCGAACGGCTCGGGCGGCTACCTCGTCCTCACCTCGCCCTGGCCGTCGATGCTGCGCACGATCTGGGGCGACGACCAGCGGTTCAAGGACACCTACTGGTCGCGCTTCGCCAAGCAGGGCTACTACTTCGCAGGCGACGGTGCCAAGAAGGACGACGACGGTGACGTCTGGGTGCTGGGTCGTGTCGACGACGTCATGAACGTCTCGGGCCACCGGCTCTCGACCACCGAGATCGAGTCCGCCCTGGTCTCCCACCCCAAGGTCATGATCGTCCCCGAGCTCCCCAAGACCCGCTCGGGCAAGATCATGCGGCGCCTGCTGCGCGACGTGGCCGAGCACCGCGAGGTCGGCGACGTCACCACGCTCGCCGACTCCTCGGTGATGGACCTGATCTCGGCCCAGCAGGGCTCCGGCACGTCCGACGAGGCCTGACCACCCGCCGACTCGGCGCCACTGCACACGTCAGGGGCGCCGAGTCGGCGCGTCTGAAGGCCCCTGGAGGTCGGGATCCTTCCGGGGGAGCTGCAGTTGCGCCGACTCGGCAGGGACGGTCTGCGGGGGAAGGCCGGTAGGGGAAGGCCGATAGAATGGGCCGCGGTGAGCCGGGAAGTCTGGTCGGCACGTCGACAGCCGACCCCCAGGAGCACCGTGACCTCACCCATCCCGTCCCGCCGTCCCCGCCTGTTCGCCCGGGGATCCTTCCTCGAGACCTCGCGCACAGCTGAGATCCTGCGCGCCGAGACGACCGGTGGCCTCCTGCTGATGGCCGCGGCGACGATCGCGATCGTCTGGGCGAACACGCCGTGGTCCTCGGCGTACGCCGACCTGCGCGACCTCCGGGTCGGGCCCGCGTCGTGGCACCTCGATCTCACCCTCGGCGCCTGGGCGGGCGACGGCCTGCTCGCCATCTTCTTCTTCGTCGCGGGGCTCGAGCTCAAGCGCGAGTTCGTCGCCGGCGACCTGCGCGACCCGCGGCGGGCCATGCTGCCGGTGGCCGCTGCGGTGGGCGGGATGGCGGCGCCGGCACTGATCTACGTGCTGTGGAACCTCGGCGGCGGCGGCTCGCTGGAGGGATGGGCGATCCCGACGGCGACCGACATCGCCTTCGCCGTGGCGGTCCTCGCGGTGATCAGCACGCACCTCCCGGCGGGCCTGCGCACCTTCCTGCTGACACTCGCCGTCGTCGACGACCTCCTGGCGATCACGATCATCGCGCTCTTCTACACCGACGGGCTCGAGCCGGCGTACCTCCTGGCGGCGCTGGTCCCGCTGGCCGTCTTCTGGGTGATCGTCCAGCGACGCATCCACAGCGGCTGGCTGCTGGTCCCCCTGGCGCTGCTCACCTGGGTGCTCGTGCACGAGTCGGGCGTCCACGCCACCGTCGCCGGCGTGCTGCTCGGCTTCGCCGTCCCGGTGCTCCGCCGAGACGGTCACGACGGTCGCGGGATGGCGGAGTACCTCGAGCACCTCATCCGCCCGATCTCGGCGGGCGTCGCCGTGCCGGTGTTCGCCTTCTTCGCCGCCGGCGTGACCGTGGGCGGGCTCGACGGGCTCGCCAGCGCCCTGCGCGACCCGGTGGCCCTCGGGGTCGTGACCGGCCTGGTGGTCGGCAAGACCGTGGGCATCACGGGCTCGACCTGGCTGCTGGCGACGTTCACCCGCGCCGACCTCGACGAGGAGCTCAGCTGGGTCGACGTCATCGGGATGGCCATGCTGGCCGGCATCGGGTTCACCGTGTCCCTGCTGATCGGGGAGCTCGCGTTCGGGGGCGGCACCGATCGCGACGACCACGTCAAGGTCGCCGTCCTGGTCGGCTCCCTGATCGCCACCGGGCTCGCGACGGTCGTGCTGCGGCTGCGCAACCGCACCTACCGCCGGATCTGCGAGATCGAGGAGCGCGACGCCGACCGGGACGGCGTGCCCGACGTCTACCAGCGGGGGGGGCCGAGGAGGCCTGAAGGTCTGTAGGGTGAGCCACATGGCGAGCAACCAGGTCCAGGACTCCGATCCCACCATCGGCCGTCTGGTCCACGACGCCAGCCGGGACATCTCCACGCTGATCCAGAAGGAGATCCAGCTCGCGAAGTCCGAGCTGAAGGTCAGCGTGCAGGCCGGCGGCATCGGCATCGGGCTCTTCGCGGCGGCCGGCTTCATCGCGGTGCTCGCGGTGATCATGCTCTCGGTGGCGATCGCCTACTTCATCAACTGGAACGGCCACGGCCTCGCCCTGCACTGGGCGTTCCTCATCGTCTTCGGCTTCTACCTGCTGCTCGCGGGACTGCTGGTGTTCGTCGGCATCCGCAAGGTCAAGCAGGTGAAGGCCCCCGAGCGGGCGATCGACCAGGGCCGCGAGATCCCGAAGGCGCTCAAGGGCAAGGCCTGACGCGGGTCGGCTATCCCGCGCACCCGCCGGTCGACACCTGGCTGGAGCTGGTGAGCCCCGCCGCCGCGGCCGCCGACACCTGACCGGCCGTCAGGGCATAGCCGGTGTCGTGGTCGGTGACCGACGCGGCGAAGACCACCCCGACGACGTCGCCCGCCGAGGACAGGATCGGGCCGCCGGAGTTGCCCGGCAGGATCCGGCCGCGCAGCGAGTAGACCTCGCGGATCACCGCGCCGTTCCCGTAGATGTTGGGAGAGCGGAGCCGCTGCTCGGAGCGGATGCGGCCCGGCTCGACGTGGAACGGACCGTCCTGGGGGTAGCCGAGGATCGCGACACCGTCCTGCGCCTCGGCGGTCCGGTCGAAGCGCAGCGGGGCCAGGTCACCGCTGTCGAAGGACAGCACGGCGACGTCGATGTCGGGGTTGTAGTAGACGACCTCCGCGTCGACCGCGTCGTCGTCGACGACGACCTCGGGGTCGTCGATGCCCGCCACGACGTGGGCGTTGGTCATCAGGCGGTTGCCGGCGTACAGGAAGCCCGACCCCTCGACCCCCCGGCCGCACTCGTTGGTGCCGCGGATCTTCAGCACGCTGGACTGCGCCCGCTGCACGTCGGGGTCCTGGAGCAGGCGCTTGGGCCCTGGGCCGACCTCGATGATGCGCTCGGGAGCGAACGGTTCGAGGTAGCGGGGGAAGAAGCTCGTGCCGACGACGTCGTTGAAGGCCTGCAGGGCCCCGTCGGCGGTCGCGGGCATGACCTCGTCGACGTGCGAGAGGACCGTCGACTCGCGCACGAGGGGCGTGATGCCGCCGATGCGGGATCCGGAGATCGCGACGCCGAGCGCCCACGAGACCAGCAGCACCGCGCCGGCGCTGAGCAGCGCACCGCCCACGGCGTCGAGGGCGCGCACCGGCTGCCAGGTGATCCGTTCGCGGATCCGGGCGCCTGCGAACTGCAGCACCGCCTGGCCGAGCGAGGCCGAGAGGATCACGATGAACAACGCACCCAGGGAGACCATGAGCGAGGGGTTGGCGTCACCGAGCGCGACCGGCGCCAGCCAGACGCCGAACAGCCCGCCCAGCAGCAGCCCGCCGGTCGCGAACGCGCCGGTGATGAAGCCCTGCCAGTAGCCCGAGAGCGCGTAGGCCAGGACCAGCACCACGAGCAGCCAGTCGAGAAGGTTCACCGTCGATCCTCCTCGATGTCCAGCAGGTCGTCGTCGCTCGGCGCCCGTCGAGGGCGATCCTGCAGCATGTACGCCGGAAGGTCGCGCAGGCGCGACTCGTCCCAGGGTCGGGTCCAGCCCAGGAAGTCGAAGAGCCGGGCGATGATGCCGCCGGTGAAGCCCCACAGGATGACGTCGTGGTCGGGCCCGATGAGGAACCCGGGGCTCTGGTAGCCGCCCCGCGGGTGGCGGACGGTGATGCGGTGCTCGGGGTCGAGCAGCTCCGAGATCGGGACGTGGTGGATCGCGTGCACCTCGGCGTGGCTGACGATGCTCACCCCGCTCGGGTCGCGCCACCAACCGAGGATCGGGGTGACCGCGAAGTTGCTCGGCGGCAGCCACAGCTCGGGCAACCGGCCGAACACCTCGACCGAGGACGGGTCGAGCCCGATCTCCTCCTCGGCCTCGCGCAGCGCGGCCTGGACCGGGGTCTCCCCCGGGTCGAGCGAGCCGCCGGGGAAGGAGACCTGCCCGGGGTGGGACCGCATGTCGTGCGCCCGCTCGGTGAGCAGCAGCTCACCTCCCTGCTCGCCCTCGCCGAAGAGCATCAGGACGGCGCCGAGCCGGGCGTCGCCCCCGGGCGGCGGGGTGAACCTGGTGAGCTGGTCGGCCGAGATGGCGGCCGCCCCGTCGCGGACCGGAACCAGCCAGTCGGGGATCACAGGTCGGTCCCGAGGTGCTCGTCGACGAGGTCGACCAGCTGCGCGAGGCTCGTGACCTCGACCGCCTGACGGTGGACGACGACGCCGTCCGCGTCGATCAGGACCACCCACGGCACGCCGCGGATCGTCGGGAACGTGCTCGTGCCCTCGAGGTCCGAGCCCGGGTCGGCGAGCAGCGGGTAGGTGACGCCGGTGTCGCGCGCGAGCTCGAGCGCTGCCTCGGGTTGGACGTCGTTGTAGTCGATGCCGAGCACCGCGACGCGGTCCCCGTAGCGGTCGTGGAACTGCTGGTAGATCGGCAGCTCCTTGCGGCACGGGCCGCACCAGGACGCCCACAGGTTGACCACCATCGGGCCGCGCAGGCCGGCGACGTCGACGTCGCCTCCACCGCCGAGACAGGGCAGGGTGACCTCGGGCATCCCGTCGTCGGTCGGCCCTGCGCTCGTCCGGCGGCACGGCTCGATGCCGGCCTGCTCCTTGATCGCGCGCAGCGCCGGGGTGTCGACGTCGACCTTCGCCGCGCCCGGCGGCTGGGGGACGTCGGCGGAGTCGCACGCGCCGAGCGCGAGGGCGACCGCGACCAGGGCCGTCGGGAGCAGACGTCTCACGCGCGGCCCTCGGTCTTCACCAGCTTCGCCGCCGCGACGGGGTCGGTCGGGCCCTCGCCGTACGCCGGGCACCACTTCGCCACCGGGCAGGCGCCGCACGCGGGGTTGCGCGCGTGGCAGATGCGTCGCCCGTGCCAGATGAGGTGGTGGCTGAGCATCGTCCAGTCCCGCTTGTCGAACAGGGCCCCGACCGCGTGCTCGACCTTGACCGGGTCGGTCTCGTCGGTCCAGGCGAAGCGCCGGGCGAGCCGGCCGAAGTGGGTGTCGACGGTGATGCCGGGGATGCCGAAGGCGTTGCCGAGCACGACGTTGGCGGTCTTGCGGCCGACGCCGGGCAGCTTGACGAGGTCCTCGAGCCGCGGCGGCACCTCGCCGCCGTGCTCCTCGACGAGCGCCGCGCTGAGCTTGAGCAGCGACTCGGTCTTGGCCCGGAAGAACCCGAGCGGACCGACGATGCCCTCGAGCGTCGCCCGGTCGGCGGCCGCCATCGCCTTGGCGTCGGGATAGGCGGCGAACAGCGTGGGGCGCACCGCGTTGACACGCTTGTCGGTCGTCTGCGCCGAGAGCACGGTGACGACCAGCAGCTCGAAGGGGTTGTCGAAGTCGAGCTCGGCGCGAGCGTCGGGATAGGTCTCGGCGAGCACCCGGTCGATCTTGCGGGCGCGCCGGACCAGACCGGTGCGGGTCTCGGGGGCTGCGGGCACGCGCCAAGGGTACGGCGGTCCACCGACGCTCCCGGGCGCCGTATCGCGACGCACCGCCCGCGCTCACCGGTCCGACATGCCGGGCCGTTGCTGCCTGTGACGTTTCCCACGGATAGGATCGAGCTCGGAACCCGTGTGCTGCGGGGCCATCGACGAGGAGGATCCCGTGGACAACGACGTGCTCCGTCAAGCTCCGCTGTTCAGCGCGCTCGACGACGAGGCCGCGACGGCGTTGCGCGCCTCGATGACGGAGAGCAAGCTGCGCCGTGGTGACGTGCTGTTCCACGAGGGCGACTCGGGCGACAAGCTCTACATCGTGCTCGACGGCAAGGTGAAGCTCGGCCGCACCTCCTCCGACGGCCGCGAGAACCTCCTCGCCATCCTCGGCCCCGGCCAGATGTTCGGCGAGCTCTCGCTCTTCGACCCCGGCCCGCGCTCGGCGACGGTCACCGCCGTCACCGACGTCACGTTCACCTCCCTCTCCCACGAGGACCTGCTGCGCTGGCTCGAGGGCCGCCCGGTGGTCGCCCGGGGGCTGCTGACCCAGCTGGCCGGCCGGCTGCGCAAGGCCAACGACGTGGTCGCCGACCTGGTCTTCTCCGACGTCCCCGGCCGGGTCGCCAAGGCGCTGCTCGACCTCGCCGACCGCTTCGGCCGCACCGCCGACGACGGCGTGCACGTCCACCACGACCTCACCCAGGAGGAGCTCGCCCAGCTGGTCGGCGCCTCCCGCGAGACCGTCAACAAGGCGCTGGCCGACTTCGCCTCGCGCGGCTGGCTGCGCCTCGAGCCCCGCTCGGTCGTGATCATGGACGTCGACCGCTTGGGCCGCCGCGCCCGTTGATTCGTAGGTTCTGACGCTCGAGTCGGGGGTTCTGACGCTCGAGTCCGGAGTTCTGGCGCTCGAGTCTGGAATTCTGCCGGAAAGGTCGGATCCGTTGACCCCCGGATCGCACCCGGATCGCGTCTGCTCGGGTGAAAGGGGGGCTCGGACCCGTGCCAGCTGAGACCGGTGAGGACAGCGCGACGACGTTCCACGCGTTCGTCGTGGCACGCACCCCTGCCCTGTCGCGTACGGCGTACCTCCTCACCGGCGACGCCCACCTCGCGGAGGACCTCGTGCAGACAGCGCTCTTCAAGGCGGCCAAGAGCTGGCACCGCATCGAGGGTGAGCCGGAGCCCTACGTCCGGCGCATCCTCTACACCCAGAACGTCTCGTGGTGGCGCCAGCGCAAGCACGTGCGCGAGCAGACCCTGGGGGCGTACGACGCACCCGCCCGCGCGACCGACCCCGACCTGCGGCTGACGCTGGAGCAGGCCCTCGGCCGCCTCACCACCCGGCAGCGGACGGTGCTGGTGCTGCGCTACTTCGAGGACCTCACGGAGGTGCAGACCGCCGCGGCCCTCGGCATCAGGCCGGGGACCGTCAAGTCGATCGGACGGCAGGCACTGGCCAGGCTGCGCGCCCTGGCCCCCGAGCTGGCCGAGCTGGTGGGTGACCCGTCATGAGCCTCCACGACGAGCTGCAGCGGATCGCCGACCGCGCGCCGGTCGCCGACGTACCTCACGACACCTGGCGTCGCGCCCGGCGGGCACGCACCCGCGACCGCGCGCTCACCCTCGGCGCCGTCGCTGCGGTCCTGGCCCTGATCGCCGGCGCCGTCGCCTGGCTCCCGGATCGCGCCGAGGCCCCGGTCGCCGACTCGTCCGCGGCCGCGCTCCCGGCCGTGCTCCACTCCGTGCCCGAGCGGTTCGCCGACTACAACGAGGAGGAGGGCCGATGGCCCGACGACATCGTCAGCGACGACCTGGCCGTCGGGACCGGAGTCGCCGCCTGGGTGTCACACAAGACCCTGCCCGTGGTCGTCGGCGCCACCGACGGTCGCTACCACCTGCTCGACCTGCCGGGGTGGACCGGCAAGCTGCAGGTCGTCTCGTACGGCGGCGGCTCATCCCAGCCGGCGCTGGCGCTGTCGCCCGACGGTGAGACGCTGGGGTTCTCGTACGCCGAAGTCGGCCCCGATGCTCTCACCGACCCCGTCCCCAGCGGCGTGCGGATGGTCGACCTCGTCTCCGGCGAGATCTCCGAGGTGCCGCTGCACGGGGGGCACGGCACCGTCGTGACCGCGCTGTCCTGGTCGGCAGACGGGCGGACCCTCGGCTGGGCGGGCAACCGGACCGGGTCGTGGACGGTGAACGGGTACCAGGACTCCTTCCCGGTCGCCGGCACGATCGACCCGGAGAGCGGCACCGTCGACGAGGTCGACGACCGGGACCTCGCCAAGCGCGCGGTCAACTGGCGGCGGAGCACGCTGCACGTCGCGGACGACGGCACGCTGCAGGCAGAGCGCCTCGCCGATCCCGACCAGCCGCACGACATCGCCACCCTCCCCGGTGGGGGACGCCTGGTCCTCGCACCAGACCCGGAGGGCGACCCCAGCAAGCGGTCGATCGAGCTCCACGGGGAGGGGGTGACCGAGCGCGGCGTCGCCGTGGTCGAGGACGACACCATGCGCTCCCTGAGCATCGCCGTCGGCCTGCTCGACCCGGAACACCCCAGTGCCGACCGCCCCGCCCCCGACTGGCCGATGTCCGACGGACAACGCTCCCTGCTCATCGGCCTCGGCGTCGCCGTCGCGACCGCGGTGCTCATGGGCCTGCAGCGACTCGGGCGCTGGCTGCTTCAGCGCCGCTCGGCCAGATAGGCCAGCTGCGCGCGCACGGACAGCTCGGCGGCACCCCACAGCACGGGGTCGACGTCCTGGTACACGATCTCCACGACCCGGCGGGGCAGCTCGTCGACCGCGATGCCCTCGGGGTGGTCGGCCGACCGCAGCTGCTCGAGCGCGGCCGAGACCTGCTCGAGCCGCTCTCGCCGGTGCGCGCGATAGAAGTCCAGCGCCCCGAGCGCGTCGGCGATGACCGGTCCGTGGCCCGGCCAGATCGACCCGACCTCGTGCTCGGACGCGAGCGCGTGCAGCCGGTCGAGCGAGTCGAGGTAGGCACCGAGCTGGCCGTCGGGATGGGCCACGACCGTGGTCCCGCGCCCCAGCACCGTGTCACCGGTGAGCACCGCGTTCTCAGCCGGCAGCAGGAACGACAGCGAGTCGGCCGTGTGCCCGGGCGTGGCGACCACCCGGATCTCCAGGCCGTCCACCGACACCACGTCGCCGTCGCCGAGACCTTCGGACCCCAGGCGGTACGCCGGATCCAGGGCGCGTACGCCGCATCCCATCCGCTCGGCGAACTCCCGCGCTGCCTCGGAGTGGTCGGCGTGGTGGTGGGTGAGCAGCACGACGCCCACCTCGCCCGCGGCCTCGGCGACGGCGTCGAGGTGGGAGGCGATCGACGGGCCCGGGTCGATGACGACCGAGCGCCGCGCGCCCGGCTCGCGCAGCACCCAGGTGTTGGTGCCGTCGAGCGTCATGATGTCGGGGTTGGGCGCGAGCACGCACTGCGCCCGCGACCCGAAGGCGCCGCCCGACCAGCTCACGAGCGGTGCGCCGCCAGGATCGGCCGGTGGTGCTCGGGGATCGACAGCGTCCACCCCTCGTCCAGGGCCTCGATGTCCGGCGTGTGCATCTCGACGACCCGGCCGTGGGCCGCGTCGACGACCGCCGCGGGCGTGCCGTACTGCGCCACCTCCAAGGACGTGAGGTACGTCGGCGGCATCATCATCATCTCGCCGCGCTCGGCCTGCGCGACGGCGTCGGCGGCCGGCAGCCAGGTCACCTCGGAGGACTCGCTGGAGACGTCGCGGGTGCGCTGCCCCTCGGGCAGCAGCGCGACGAAGAACCAGGTGCGGTAGCGCCTCGGCTCGAACACCGGCGTCAACCACCCGCCCCACACGCCGAGCAGGTCGGTGCGCAGCACCAGCCCGCGCGCGGCGAGGAACGACGTCATCGCGAGCTCGCGAGACTCCAGGGCGTGCCGGTCGGCCTCCCAGTCCTCACCCGTCGTGTCGGCGACGACCTCATCGCCCGAGGGGCCCGCCAACAGGACGCCGGACTCCTCGAAGGTCTCCCGCACCG
>NZ_JANINT010000045.1 GCF_024509035.1 Nocardioides sp.
TCGCGATGGCCGGCATCGCGTTCGTCGCGACCCGCGGTGGCGAGCCCACCGAGCGCGAGGTCGCGACGGTCTCGCGCGAGACCCCCAGCCCGTCACCGACGCAGGCCGCGCCGCCGACCAAGGAGCCCAAGCCCGAGCCGACGGTCAAGCGCGGCAAGGTCTACGTCGAGGTCTACAACAACTCCGGCATCACCGGCCTGGCCGGCACGGTCGCCGAGCGTGCGACCGGCATCGGCTGGCAGGTCGTGGGCTCCGACAACTGGTACGGCACGATCCCGGCCACGACCGTCTACTACCCGCCCAAGCTCAAGCTGGCCGCCAAGACCCTCGCGCTCGACCTCGGCATCCGCCGCACGGCGCCCGCGGTCGACCCGATGCGGCTCGACCGCCTGACGGTCATCCTCACCGGCCCGCTCGGCTGACTGTCTCGGCGGCGAGCTGCCCGGGTTTCGGTCCGAGGTGTGCTCCGAGCCGCAACGGATGGTTGGGTTGAGCCCATGGAGTTCACCTCGACCGAGGGCGAGCAGAAGTACGCCGCGTTCGTGCGCGCCGCCTCGCGCGCGGTCGTCGGCCTGGACTTCGACGGCACGCTCTCCCCGATCGTCGACGACCCCGAGCGTGCGCGGATCCATCCCGAGGCCCGCGAGGTGCTGGTCGACCTGGCCGCCGAGGTCGCCGCGATCGCGGTGATCACCGGGCGCCCCGCCCGCCAGGCCCTCGACCTGGGTGGCCTGGAGGAGGTGGGCGACGCGGTCGCCGACGCCGGCTCGGAGCTGTTCCTGTTCGGCCAGTACGGCAACGAGCGGTGGAGCGCCACCCGGCGCCGGATCATCTCGCCGCGGCCCCCACACGGACTGGCGACGTTCCTGCGTGACCTGCCGCGCGCGCTGCGCAACGCCGACGCGGCCGACGCCTACGTCGAGGACAAGGGCCTCGCGTACGGCGTCCACACCCGCCGGCTGCCCGACCCCGACGCCGCGTTCGAGCGGCTGCTGCCCTCGCTGCGCGAGCTCGCCGGCCGCAACGGCCTGGTGCTCGAGCCGGGCCGCCAGGTCATCGAGGTCCGCGCCCCCGGCATGGACAAGGGCAAGGCCGTCGACACGCTCGTCGAGGAGCTGCACGCCGGGGCGTTCCTCTTCGCCGGCGACGACCTGGGGGACGTCGAGGCCTTCGACGCGGTCGGCAAGCTCGCCAAGGAGGGCCTGCCCACGCTGCTGGTCTGCTCCGCCTCGGACGAGCAGAGTGCCCTGGTCGAGCTCTCCGACGTCGTCGTCCACGGCCCCGAGGGCGTCCTCGACCTGCTCCGCCGCCTCACCACCGACGCCCGCGCCGCCCGACAGGGTTGACCCGCCCGAAACTTTCGGGCGGGTCAACGTCGTTTGTCGACAAAGCACGTTGACCCGCCCGAAAGTTCACGACGGGTCAACGTTCCGCTGTTCGTCAACAGCGAACAGGAGGGACTCTCCGGAACACCGGCCCTGTGTCGGGAGTTGAGTCGGCATGTCCCTGAAGCTCCCCGTCCTCTTCGTCTCCGACCTCGTCGTCCTCCCGGGCATGGTGGTGCCGCTGGAGCTCGACGACGCCGCCCGCGCCGCCATCGACGCCGCCCGTGCCGGCAGTGACAACCAGGTCCTCGTGGCCCCGCGCCTCGACGACCGCTACGCGTCGTACGGCGTCATCGCGACCGTCGAGCGCGTCGGCCGCTTCTCGGGTGGCGCTCCCGCCGCCGTCCTCAAGGCCGGCACCCGCGGTCGCATCGGCAGCGGCGTGACCGGCCCCGGCGCGGCCCTGTGGGTCGAGGTCGAGCAGGTGGACGACCACGTCACCGACCGCGCCCGCGAGCTGGCCGAGGAGTACAAGCGCCTCGTCGTGGCCGTCCTCCAGCGGCGCGAGGCCTGGCAGGTCATCGACTCCGTGCACCAGATGAGTGACCCCAGCGCGATCGCGGACGCGGCCGGCTACGCGCCGTACCTCTCGGTCGACCGCAAGCGCGAGCTGCTCGAGAATCCCGACGTCGAGTCGCGGCTCGAGACGCTGATCGGCTGGACCCGCGACCACCTCGCCGAGGCCGAGCTCACCGACAAGATCGGTGAGGACGTGCGCGAGGGCATGGAGAAGACCCAGCGCGAGTACTTCCTGCGCCAGCAGCTCGCGGCGATCCGCAAGGAGCTCGGCGAGGGCGAGCCCGAGGGCGCGGAGGACTACCGCTCGCGCGTCGAGGCCGCGGACCTGCCCGACGCCGTCCGCGAGGCCGCGCTCAAGGAGGTCGACAAGCTCGGGCGCTCGAGCGAGCAGAACCCCGAGGCCGCGTGGATCCGCACCTGGCTCGACACGATCCTCGAGCTGCCCTGGAGCGTGCGCACCGAGGACTCCCACGACGTCGTCGGGGCTCGCGCCGTGCTCGACGCCGACCACCACGGCCTCGACGAGGTCAAGGAGCGGATCGTGGAGTACCTCGCCGTCCGCGCCCGCCGCGCCGAGCGCGGCCTGCAGGTCGTCGGCGGCCGCGGCTCCGGCGCGGTGGTGCTGCTCGCCGGGCCTCCCGGAGTCGGCAAGACCTCGCTCGGCGAATCCGTCGCCCGGGCGCTGGGCCGCAACTTCGTGCGCGTGGCCCTCGGCGGCGTGCGCGACGAGGCCGAGATCCGCGGCCACCGGCGCACGTACGTCGGGGCGCTGCCGGGCCGCATCGTCCGGGCCATCAAGGAGGCCGGCTCGATGAACCCGGTCGTGCTGCTGGACGAGGTCGACAAGGTCGGCTCGGACTACCGCGGCGACCCCGCTGCCGCGCTGCTCGAGGTGCTCGACCCGGCGCAGAACCACACGTTCCGCGACCACTACCTCGAGCTCGACCTGGACCTCTCCGACGTGCTGTTCATCGCCACCGCCAACGTGGTCGAGCAGATCCCGTCGGCGCTGCTGGACCGCATGGAGCTGGTGACCCTCGACGGCTACACCGAGGACGACAAGGTCGCGATCGCTCGCGACTTCCTGCTGCCCCGACAGCTCGAGCGGGCCGCGCTCACCGCCGACGAGGTGGGCGTCACCGACGCCGCGCTACGCGAGATGGCCGCGAACTACACCCGCGAGGCCGGCGTACGCCAGATGGAGCGGCTGCTCGCCAAGGCGCTGCGCAAGGCCGCGACCCGGCTCGCCACCGGCGCGACGCACGTCGACGTCGACGTGGCCGATCTCAAGGAGCTCGTCGGCCGGCCGCGGTTCACCCCGGAGGCGCCGGAGCGTACGGCGGTGCCGGGCGTGGCGACCGGCCTGGCGGTGACCGGCCTCGGCGGCGACGTGCTCTTCATCGAGGCCTCGGCCTCCGAGGGCGCGGCGGGCCTCACGCTCACCGGCCAGCTCGGCGACGTCATGAAGGAGTCGGCGCAGATCGCGCTGTCCTTCGTCCGCGCCCACGCGGCCGAGCTCGGCGTCGACCCGTCGTTCTTCGACCGGGCGATCCACGTCCACGTGCCGGCGGGGGCGACCCCCAAGGACGGTCCGTCCGCGGGCATCACGATGGTCACCGCGCTGACCTCGCTGGCCACGGGGCGGCCGGTGCGCTCGGAGGTCGGCATGACCGGGGAGGTCACGCTCAACGGGCGGGTGCTGCCGATCGGCGGGCTGAAGCAGAAGCTGCTCGCCGCCCAGCGCAACGGTCTCACCGAGGTGTTCGTCCCCCTGCGCAACGAGCCCGACCTCGACGACGTGCCGGCGGACGTGCTGGAGACCGTCACCGTCCACCCGGTCAGCGACGTCCTCGACGTGGTCCGCGGCGCGCTCGCGGAGCCGGCAGCGGCCACGGTGGCGGCCTGACCCAGGACGAGACGACGGCCGTCCAGCATGTGGATGTGATGTGCACATGCTGAGACGGCCGTCGTACTGTTCTGCACAGCTCATCAAGAGGGACTGAGGGATACGGCCCAGTGAAGTCCCGGCAACCGCCGCGATCCTCCGCCGCTTGGCATCCAGCCAGGGAGCGGTTCGCGGAAACGGTGCCAATTCCGCCCGGGGCGACCGTCGCACCCGGGGAAGATGAGAAGGAGGACTTCATGAGCGCCGTCGTCATCGAGAAGAGCCCGGTCCGCGAGGGCGCGTTCGGCAACGCGATCGCCCTGGCCTGTCGCGAGTGCGGCCACCAGGTCGAGCTCGGCCCGCACTACGCGTGTCCGGAGTGCTTCGGTCCGTTGGAGATCGCCTACCGGTTCCCGCAGGTCACCCGTGAGGAGATCGAGGCCGGGCCCCGCAACATCTGGCGCTACAAGGCGCTGCTGCCGGTGCCGGACGATATCGAGCAGAGCCCCAACACCGAGCCGGGGTTCACCCGCCTGCTGCGCGCGGACAACCTCGCTGCCGAGCTGGGGCTCACGAACCTGTGGGTCAAGGACGACTCGACCAACCCCACCAACTCCTTCAAGGACCGCGTCGTCGCCTGCGCCCTGAGCGCCGCCCGCGAGTTCGGCTCCAAGGTCTTCGCCTGCCCCAGCACCGGCAACCTCGCCAACGCGGTGGCCGCCGCGGGTGCCCGCGCCGGCATCAAGACCGTCGTGTTCATCCCGAGCAACCTCGAGCAGCCCAAGCAGGTCAACTCCGCGGTGTTCACCGACTCGCTGGTCGCCGTCAACGGCAACTACGACGACGTCAACAAGCTCGCCTCCGAGATCGCGGGGGAGGAGGACGGCTGGGCGTTCGTCAACGTCAACGTCCGCCCCTACTACGCCGAGGGCTCCAAGACGCTCGGCTACGAGATCGCCGAGCAGCTCGGCTGGCGGCTGCCCGACCAGATCGTGATCCCCGTGGCCAGCGGCTCGCAGCTCACCAAGGTGCACAAGGCCTTCCAGGAGCTGATCAAGCTCGGCCTGGTCGAGGACAAGCCCTACCGCGTCTTCGGGGCCCAGGCCGCCGGGTGCTCTCCGGTCTCGGTCGCCTACAAGGCGGGCGTCGACGCGATCCGCCCGGTCAAGCCGGACACGATCGCCAAGAGCCTCGCGATCGGGAACCCCGCCGACGGCATCTACGTGCTCGACATCTGCCGCGAGACCGGCGGGGCCGTCGAGGACGTGACCGACGAGGAGGTCCGCGCAGGCATCGTGCTGCTCGCGCGCACCGAGGGCATCTTCACCGAGACCGCCGGCGGCACCACCGTCGCCGTTCTCAAGAAGCTCGCCGAGACCGGCCAGCTCGACCCCGAGCTCGAGACCGTCGTCATCAACACCGGCCACGGGCTCAAGACGCTCGACGCCGTGGCCGGCCAGGTCGCGCCAGCCGCGACCATCGACCCGTCGTACGCCGCCTTCGCCGCCACCGGCCTGGCCTGACCCCCGCTCGATCACCGAAAGTGACTGCTGTGAGTGTTTCCGTCCGGATCCCGACCATCCTGCGCACCTACACCGGCGGCGAGTCCGAGGTGACCGCCTCCGGGGCGACGCTCGCGGAGGTCCTCGACGACCTCGACGCGAGCTACAGCGGCATCAAGGGCCGGGTGCTCGACGAGGCCGGGTCGCTGCGCCGCTTCGTCAACGTCTACGTCGGCAACGAGGACGTCCGCTTCCTCGACAACCTCGACACGCCCACCCCCGACGGTGTCCAGATCTCGGTGATCCCCGCCGTCGCCGGCGGCTGACCCCCACGGCGTCCCACCCGCTGTAACGCCGTGTTACCCCTACTTCCCGCCATGTTGCAGCGTGGTGTGAAGAGCGGGTAACCGGGCGTTACAGCGGGTGGGGCTCGGCCGACACCTGCCGTTCAGCGCGGTCTGCTTCAACGGATCGGTGACGCGCGCCCGCACCCGATTCCTCGTCCTCTCCACCGCCACGACCGCTGGGATGCTCGCCGGGGCGGCGATGGCCGGCCGGGGGCTGCTGCAACGACAGGCGGCCGCAGCGCGGCGCGTGATCGGCAAGCCCCTGGGCGAGGAGGCGATCGACGCCGACCGGGTGTGGAAGAAGAAGTACGGCGACCCGATCGACCTGCTGCTCCTCGGCGACTCGATCGCCGCCGGCCTCGGGGCGGAGCGGCCCAAGGAGACTCTCGGGGGCCGGCTCGCGCGGGCGCTCGCGAAGAAGACGGGGCGGGCGGTGCGGCTGCGGACCGTCGCTCGGGTCGGCTCGGAGTCCTCGATGCTGGGTGCCCAGCTGGCGGCGCTCCCGCCGACGTACCGCCCCGACGTCGCCGTCATCGTCGTCGGAGGCAACGACGTGACCCACCGGATCCCGGTGGCCGACGCGGCCAAGCACCTCGAGGCCGCGGTGGATGCGCTGCGCGATCGCGGGGCCGGTGTCGTCGTCGGCACCTGTCCCGACCTGGGGGCGCTGCGTCCGGTGCCGCAACCGCTGCGGGCGCTGGGGTCGCGCGCCTCGCGCCAGCTCGCGCTCGCCCAGGAGGCGGCCGCCGTCGCCGCGGGAGCGCACGCGGTCTCGCTCGCCCACGTCGTGGGACCGTTCTTCATCACCAATCCCGACGAGATGTTCAGCCTCGACCGGTTCCACCCCAGCGCGCTCGGGTACCACCGCACGGCCAAGGCGATGCTCCCCTCGGTGCTCGCCGCGCTCGGGCTGCGCGAGGACCTGCCGTTCGGGCACCGGGCGCCGACCGGCGGCATCGGCGAACCGACCCTTGACACCGAGCCGGGCCCGGCCTCACAGTAGGCGTGGGAACGCTCCCACATTGGTGGTGATCCCGGCGAGGGGTGGACCGCGATGGCCTCGCCGAGGAGCCCCGGGAGCGCCCGCCACCGACGGCGGTCGGCAGGCGGACCCCACCGTGCGGCGGGCCCGGGACCACCTCGACGTCCCGGGCCCGCCGTTCTCCCATGGACAGTCGGCCAACTCTGGCTCCCGCGCCTCGGCGCGACGGCATACTGACCCCATGGCCCGACGCCCTCGCACTCGACCGACGCTCGAGGAGGTCGCTGCACTGGCCGGTGTCGGACGCGGCACCGCGTCCCGCGTCATCAACGGCGGCGCCAAGGTCTCCGACCGGGCCCGCCAAGCAGTCGAGGACGCGATCGCCGAGCTGGGCTACGTGCCGAACGCCGCGGCCCGGGCGCTGGTCACCCGGCGCACCGACGCGGTCGCCCTGGTCATCGCGGAGTCCGAGGAGCGGGTCTTCGGCGAGCCCTTCTTCGCCGGCATCGTGCGCGGCATCGGCGCGGCCCTGGCCTCGGCCGACCGCCAGCTGGTGCTCATCCTCGCCGATGCCCGACGCCGGGGCAGCCTCGAGCACTACCTGACCCGCCAGCACGTCGACGGCGTGCTCCTGCTCTCCCTGCACGGGGACGACACCCTGCCCGACCGGATCCGCGGCCACGGACTGCCGGTGGTGGTGGGCGGCCGGGCCAGTGCCGGTGTGCGCACCGGGTTCGTCGACGTCGACAACGTCCAGGGTGCCGGCCTCGCCGTCGCCCACCTCGCCGACCGCGGCCGGACCCGCATCGCGACGATCGCCGGACCGGCCGACATGGTCGCCGGCAGCTCCCGGTTCGAGGGGTACGTCGAGGGGCTGACCGCCGCCGACCGCCCCTTCGACGAGCGGCTCGTGGTGCGCGGCGACTTCAGCCAGGACAGCGGCGCCCGCGCGATGCGCACCCTCCTGCAGCGCGAGCCGGCCGTCGACGGCGTCTTCTGCGCCAACGACCTGATGGCCGTCGGCGCGCTCCAGACCCTGCGCGAGGCCGGGCGGCGGGTGCCCGAGGACGTCGCGGTCGTGGGCTTCGAGGACGCACCGGTGGCCCGGTCGAGCGTGCCGCCGCTGACCACCGTGCATCAGTCGCCCGGTGCGATGGGCCGCGAGATGGTGGCGCTGCTGCTCGAGACCATGGCGACCGGGGACATGACGCTGCCCGGCCGGATGCTGCCCACCCGCCTGGTGGTCCGTCAGAGCAGCTGAGGGTGCAGCTGACCGGTATGGACCCGCCGTACGAGCGGCGGCAGGTGTCCTAGGGTTCGGACCGTGGACCCGAGCCGGCAGCCGACGCAGCCGACCCAGCCGACCCAGCCCTTGGTGCTGCTCGTGACGTGCGCCGACTGGCCCGAGGGCGAGCCGGGGCACGGTGCGCTCGACGCGGCGCTCGAGGCGCGCGGTCTGACCGGTCGCTGGGTGGTCTGGGACGACCTGAGCATCGACTGGGGTGCGGCCGACGTCGTCGCGGTGCGCTCGACCTGGGACTACGACGCGCGGCTGGGGGAGTTCCTGGGCTGGGCGTCCGGTGTCGGGCCGGCGCTGCTCAACGGGGTCGACGTGTTCCGGTGGAACACCGACAAGCACTACCTGGTCGAGCTGCAGGCCGCCGGGCTGCCGGTCGTCCCGACGGTCGCCGCCGAGACGGTCTTCGACGTGCGCGCGGCGGCCGACGACTTCGGCCTCGCGGTCGTCAAGCCCCGTGTCGGCGCCGGTGGCCGGGGTCTCGAGGTCGTCGCGGACGGGCGGATCTGGCTCCCCGACCCTGCGGGGCACGCCGGGCCGTGGATCGTCCAGCCGTTGGTGGAGTCGATCCACCATGACGGCGAGATCTCGGTGTTCATGATCGCCGGACACCCGGTCAGCCAGGTGGTGAAGCTGCCGGGCACCTCCGACATCCGCGTGCACGAGCGCTTCGGCGGGACGATGCGATCGGTCACCGTCTCGCGCGAGGCGGCCCTGCTGGCCGCGGAGGCGATCGCGACGGTCGTGGACCTGCTCGGAGCCGAGGTCGTCTACGGACGCGTCGACATGATGCGCCACCGGGGCCGACTCGTGGTCAGCGAGATCGAGCTCACCGAACCGGGCCTCTACCTCGACGTACTGCCCCTCAACGCCTTGCCGTTCGCCGACGCCATCGCCGCCCGCGCGATCCCGCGGACGTGGTGACCGCGGCTCCAACCTTTGCGGCGCCTGGTGCGTTCTGATCCTCGTGGACACCGACGAGCAGGCCTTCAGCCGGTGGGCCGGCGAGCGCCAGATCGCGCTGTTGCGCACGGCGGTGCTGCTCACCGGTGACCGGCACCGAGCCGAGGACCTGGTCCAGGAGGCGCTCACCCAGGTGGCGCTGCGCTGGCGCCGGCTGCGTGACGCCCACCCCGAGGCCTACGCGCGGCAGGTGATCGTGCGCGGCAACATCTCGTGGTGGCGCAAGCACCGTCGCGAGGTGGTGCTCGACGTGTACGACGACGCCGGCGCCGTCGTGTCGGACACGACCGGTGCGGAGCGGCGCATCGTGCTCGACCGGGCCCTGGCCGCGCTCACGCCGCGGCAACGGGCGACCGTCGTGCTCCGCTACTACGAGGACCTCTCCGAGCGTGAGACCGCGGAGGCGCTGGGCGTCTCGGTCGGCACCGTGAAGAGCCAGACCCACCTCGCGCTCCGCCGGCTGCGCGAGGCCTCGCCCGAGCTCGCCGAGCTGATCGGAGAGGACCACCGATGACGGATCAGGACCTGCGCCACCTCCTCCACGACCGGGTCGCCGACCTCGCCGGCCCCGATCTCTCCGCGGCCGCGTGGCGGCGCGCCGCCCGCCTGCGCCGACGGCGCCGGGCGACGGTGGTCGGTGGGGTGGCAGCCGCGGTCGTCGTCGTGGCGGTCGTCGTGGCGAGCGTCGAGGACCGCCCCGGAGGTGAGCGTGACGGGGTCCCGCCGGCTTCGTCGCTCCCGAGCCGGTCCGACGATCCGGCGCCGGACGCCCCGCGAGCGACCCGGGTGGAGGACTACCGGGGGGCGAGGGTGTGGGAGGCGCCGCCCGCCGAGCTCGAGCTCGACCTGCCCCGGTGGACCGAGCCGTCGATCCCCGAGGTCCTGGACGTGGATTCCGCGGGCGACGGGCCGCCCGAGACGCCGGTCCGGGGGCTGGTCACCGAGGGCGAGCGGGTGTGGGCGCTCTCCCCGCGCGGCACCCTCTCCGAGCTCGACGTCTCCGGGCTGGACCCGGTGAGAGACGAGGCCGGCAACCGGCTGGGTCCGGTGACCCCCTTCAGCCTCTCCCCGGACGGGTCGCGGGCGTTCTTCGTCCAGGAGAGCTCCCTGGAGGTGCTGGAGTTCGCGAGCGGGCGTTGGCAGAGCATCGACACCCCCGACTGGCGTGCCGAAGGAGCGCGGTGGGTCACGGCGGAGGAGATCTGGGTGCCCGACGCGCCGTCCTCGCGGGGCGCAGGGACCGTCTACGGGCTCGACGGCGGCCGCAGGCAGGCTCTCGTGAGCTGGCTCGGCCTCGGGTTCGGCCGGGAGGGCGGCACCTGGGGGGCGGCCGCCTCGACCGGCGACCGGATCGCTCAGGACGTCTTCCTCGCCGGACCGGTCGAGGGGTCGGGTGTCTCGAACCCCGAGGCGATCGTCGTGCGGACCGGCGACCAGGTCGACGTACTCACGATGTGGCCGGCCGGCTCGGCCACGCGACAGAAGGGGTGCTGCGAGGTGCTCGGGTTCCTCGACGACGACACGGTGATGTTCGCCTCCAGGAGCGACGTCGGGTACCGGCTGCTGGCCTGGCGGGTCGGCACCGGGGACGTCTACCTCGTGGGGCGACTGGCCGCCTCCGGCCGGCTCGTCGCGTGGTCCTCGGGCCGGTGACTCTCCTTGCACTCTCGGGGGTCGAGTGCTAAACATGAGGCTGGCACTCTCCAGGGGAGAGTGACAACACCGGATCGGCGACGTTGAGGTCCACCTGCCCGGCGAGAAAGGGTTCGCCGGACCGCAGGAGGTCCGTCCGTCGCGGGCAACCCGCCGACTCGGATCCAGACTCTTTCTATGCGAAGGATCGCAGGAGTTATGCCGAAGCTGATTGCTTTCAACGAGGAGGCCCGGCGCGGCCTCGAGCGTGGCATGAACACGCTCGCAGACGCCGTCAAGGTCACGCTCGGGCCCAAGGGTCGCAACGTCGTCCTCGAGAAGAAGTGGGGCGCCCCCACGATCACCAACGATGGTGTGTCCATCGCCAAGGAGATCGAGCTCGAGGACCCCTACGAGAAGATCGGCGCCGAGCTCGTCAAGGAGGTCGCGAAGAAGACCGACGACGTCGCCGGTGACGGCACCACCACCGCCACGGTCCTCGCCCAGGCGATGGTCCGCGAGGGTCTGCGCAACGTGGCCGCGGGTGCCAACCCGATGGGCCTCAAGCGCGGCATCGAGGCGGCCGTCAGCGCCGTGTCCGAGCAGCTGCTCAACATGGCCAAGGACGTCGAGACCAAGGAGCAGATCGCGTCGACCGCGAGCATCTCCGCGGCTGACACCACCGTCGGCGAGATCATCGCCGAGGCGATGGACAAGGTCGGCAAGGAAGGCGTCATCACCGTCGAGGAGTCGAACACCTTCGGGCTCGACCTCGAGCTGACCGAGGGCATGCGGTTCGACAAGGGCTACATCTCGGCCTACTTCGTCACCGACCCCGAGCGGATGGAGACGGTCCTCGAGGACCCCTACATCCTCATCGCCAACCAGAAGGTCTCCTCGGTCAAGGACCTGCTGCCGCTGCTCGAGAAGGTCATGCAGTCCGGCAAGCCGCTGCTGATCCTCGCCGAGGACGTCGACGGCGAGGCGCTGTCCACGCTGGTGGTCAACAAGATCCGCGGCACCTTCAAGTC
>NZ_JANINT010000046.1 GCF_024509035.1 Nocardioides sp.
GCGTGGATGCCGACGGCGTAGCCCATCATCATCACGACGTTGGGCTCGTTGACGGGGATCCAGTGCTCGACGCGGTCGGCGTAGCGCTCGCCGACGATGGCGGCGTACTCGGCGAAGCGGTCGACGGTCGCGCGGTTGAGCCAGCCGCCGTCGTCCTCGAGCGCCTGCGGCAGGTCCCAGTGGTAGAGCGTCGCCATCGGCTGCACGCCGTTCGCGAGCAGCTCGTCGATGAGCCGGTCGTAGAAGTCCAGGCCCTGTGCGTTGGGGGAGCCCGAGCCGGTCGGCTGGATGCGCGGCCAGGAGATCGAGAACCGGTAGCCGCCGGCGCCGAGCCGCTTCATCAAGGCGACGTCCTCGGCGTAGCGGTGGTAGTGGTCGCAGGCGACCGCGCCGGTGGAGCCGTCGACGATGCGGCCGTCCTCGGCGGTGAAGGTGTCCCAGATGCTCGGGCCCTTGCCGTCCTCGGTCGCGGCGCCCTCGATCTGGTACGCCGCCGTGCTGGTGCCGAACCGGAAGCCCGGCGGCAGCTGGGGCAGGGACGTGTCGCGGCGGGTGTCAGGGGCGGCGTCGGGCACGGCACAATGATGCCGGTGAGCGTCGAGATCCGCCGGGGAACTGATCGGTACCTCGTGCGCGGGGACGGATTCTTCACCCGCCACTCGTTCTCCTTCGGGGAGCGCTACGACCCCGAGAACGTCGCGTTCGGGCGGCTGGTGTGCCATGACGACCACCGGCTGGCGGCCGGGTCGGGCTTCGAGAGCCACCCGCACCGCGACGTCGAGATCGTCACGTGGGTGCTCTCCGGGTCGCTGGTGCACGACGACTCCTCCGGCCACTCCGCCGTGGTCACGCCGGGGCAGGTCCAGGTGCTCTCCGCCGGCAGCGGCGTCACGCACTCGGAGGTCGCCGGTCCGGACGGCCCGGTGCGGTTCGTCCAGGCCTGGCTGACTCCCGACGAGGTCGGTACGCCGCCGGCGTACTCGATCCGTGAGGCCGACCTGGCGCCGGGCGGGCTGACCGAGGTCGTGACGCTCGGCGACGCCGTGCTCCGGGTGGCCCGTCTGGATGCGGGCGACACGGTGACCCTGCCCGAGGAGCGGCTGCAGCACGTGTTCGTGGCCGGGGGCGCGCTGACGCGGTCGTCGTTGGCCGAGCCGCTCGCCGACGGCGACGCGTTCCGGATCATCGACCAGCCCGGGCTCTCGGTCACCGCGGCCGTGCCGACGGAGCTGATGGTGTGGACGTTCCCGTAGGACGATCGACGCGGCGCGCACTGGTCCTGCCGGGCCGGACGTACACCCCGGCGCTGCCGCTGCTGCAGCGGACCCGGCGGGTGCTCGAGGACCACGACTGGTCGGTGCGCGAGGTGTGGTGGCAGGTGCCCTCGTCGTTGGAGGGCATCAACCGCTGGGTCACCGAGCACGCCGCGGCCGCGATGGCCGAGGAGAGCGCGCGGTCGCCGGCACCCGAGCGGTGGCTGATCGCGGCGAAGTCGCTCGGCACCCGCGTCGTACGCCGGGGTCCCCGGGCCGATGCCTACGTGCTGCTCACCCCGCTGCTGACGTCGCCCGGCGTGGTCGCCTCCATCGCCGCGCTCGTGGACGAGGGGGTGCCGGTGCTGCTGGTCGGCGGCACCGAGGACGAGCTGTGGTCAGGCGACGCAGCGCTCGGCACTGGTGCCCGCGTGCTCGAGATCGCCGGCGCCGACCACCTCATGGAGATCCCGGGCGACCCGGTGCGCTCCGCCGAGATCCTCGAGCAGGTTGCCGCCGAGGTGTCCTCGTTCCTCGCCGCCCTCCCGCGGTAGCGGCCCCGCTACTCCTCGCAGGCCCGCCGCACCTCGGCCAGGCACGTATCGGTGCCTCTGCCGCCGTCCGCGACGTCGTCGCCCTCACCGCCGTCGAGGCGGTCGTTGCCCCAACCGCCCAGGAGCTCGTCGGCGCCGGGGCCGCCGTCGAAGTCGACGCCGGGGTGGTAGTAGTCGCAGTCCATCATCCTGCTGTCAGGCACCGTCCTCAACAGGTCGTCACCGGCCCCGCCACGAGCCTCGGCGAAGCAGCCGTAGGCCAGCAGGTCGTTGTCGCCCTCGTCCCCGATGATCGTCGCGTAGTCCTCGCCCGAGCCTCCGGCGTCCTCGAACCCGGCGAACCGTGTGTCGGGGCCACCGTCCGAGTGCCGCGGCTCGTCCCACATCAGCCCGGTCGACATGTCCAGGGTCAGGCGCCACCCCGCAACGAAGATGACGTCGTGCCCAGGTCCGGCGGCGATCTCCCGCCGCTGCCGCACCGGCACCCCCGCGAGCCGCAGCGAGTCGTCGCCGCCGCCCATCGACGCGCCGGCCAGCCCCGCGGAGGCGCGCAGCATCTCGTCGCCGGGGCCGCCGACGAAGTCCACGGTGCCCTCCCAGGTGAGCCGGTCCAGGTCGAAGGCCTCGAAGGCGGACCATCGGCCGTGCTCCGTGCCGTCGACGGTGGCGACCTCCTCCGCGTTGTCCACCACCCAGTCCCAAGCGCTCGGCGGGTTCGCACACCTGGGGTCCGACCCGGTCGCCCAGCACTGGTCAGGCACGAGCCGGAGCAGGTCGACCCCTGCGCCGGCCTCGGGGCGCACGTCGGGCCCGAGCACCCCGTTCACGCCCAGGACGTCGTCGCCGCCTCCGAGCTCGACCACGTCGTGGGTGGTCTGCAAGAACGCGCCCACGTAGACCTTGTCGGGCCCTGGGCCGGTGCGGATCCGATCGCGCTCCTCGACGACCGGTCCCGACGACGTGCCCGGGGGGGCGTCAGCCGCAACCACCGTGTCGCGGCCCGACCCGCCACGATAGACGTCCTCGCCGCGGCCCAGACTCGCGTAGACCCGCACCCGACGGGAGGTGTGCGCGACCACCGCGCGGTCGTCACCGTCCTCGAGGGACAGCATGATGCGGCCGCGCGAGATGGCGACGACGACTCGGTCGTCGCCCGGGCCGGCGTACACCTGGGTGTGCGTTCCTCGGTCGGGGGGCCCCGTCACGCAGATGCGGTCGGCTCCGCCGCCCGCCTCGACACGGGAGGCGCCGCCGGTCACGATCACGTCAGCGCGCGCTGTGCCGGTGAGTGTGCGATCCGTCGCGTCACCGACGATCGTGGCCCGCCGCCCCTGACACGTCGGCGCTGCGCTCGCCGTCGACGACGCGACCGCCGGCGCGGACGCCACCGCTGCCGCCACCGCTGCCGCCACCGCTGCCGCTGCCACGGCACTTCTCCTGGACCAACGCACCCGAGACTCCCATCGTTGTGAAGGAGTCCACCTTAGGCACGATCAGACGAGGACGCGGAGCGCTCCCGGGGCGACCTCGAGGACGGCGGGGGCGGCGTCGAGGGCGGGCAGCGGGCCGAGGGGCTCGCCGTCGCCGCCGGCGGGGATCGGGCCGCGGGCCGAGCCGCGCAGCTCGACGCGGGCGCCGGAGAGCACCGTGACCTCGTCGAGGGCGACGTGCCCGCCGTCGTAGACCTTCGGCAGCGATCGCATCAGCGCGATCCGCGAGGCCGCCTCGATCACGACGATGTCGAGCCGGCCGTCCTCGAGCGACGCCTCGGGCGCGATCTTCATGCCGCTGCCGTAGTAGGCCGAGTTGGCGACCACGACCGTGGCCGCGGCGTACTCGTGCTCGACGCCGTCGACGGACACGACGTAGCGCCCGGGCCGGTAGGTCGCCAGCGACCGCAGCGCGGCGTAGGGGTACTGCAGCTTGCGCGGCAGCCAGGTGGCCCGGTCGACGATCTCGGCCGCGCGCGCGTCGACGCCGGCGTAGACCGACCCCGCCACCATCCGCCGGGTCGACCCGAGGCCGGTGACCGCGAGCAGGTCGATGCGGCGTACGGCGCCCTCGAGCAGCGTCCGCGCCTGACCCTCGGGGTCGGCGGGCAGCCCGAGCATCCGCGCGAAGTCGTTGCCCCGCCCGGCCGGCACCAGCCCCAGCGTCCCGCCGCGCTCGGCGACCAGGCCGGCGAGCGAGGAGACCATCCCGTCACCGCCGACCGAGACCACGACGTCTCCGCGGTCGACGGCGGCACCGACGAGCTCGACCATCGCGTGCGGGCCGGGCGAGTAGGTCACGTCGACGCTCGCCCCGGCCTCGCGCAGCACCCGGGCGACCGGCACCACCGCCTCGGGCGCAGCCCCGCCGCCCGAGGACGGGTTGACGAGGAACGCGAAGGCTCTGCTGTCCTCTGGGGTGCTCACGGGATCAGCACCCCGGGGTTGAGGACGCCGGTCGGGTCGAGGTCGGCCTTGACGGCCCGCAGGATCGAGACGCCGACCGGCCCGATCTCCCGCTCGAACCACGGCTTGTGGTCGGTGCCGACCGCGTGGTGGTGGGTGATCGTCGCGCCGGCGGCGAGCATCGCGTCGCTCGCGGCGGCCTTGGCGACCCGCCACTGCTCGAGTGGATCGTCGGACTCCTTCGCGGCGATCGTGAAGTAGAGCGACGCACCGGTCTCGTAGACGTGCGAGATGTGGCACAGGACCAGCGACGGCTGGCCGAGGGCGTTCTCCAGCGCGGCCTTCACCGCCGTGTAGAGCCGCTCGAGGTTGGACCAGAACGTCGCGGTCTCGAGCGTCTCGGCGAGCACCCCGGCGTCGAGCAGCGAGTCGCGCAGGTACGGCGCGTCGTAGCGCCCGTGCGCCCACTTCTCCCCCGGCTCGGTGCCGGCGTTGACGCCGCCGAGCCGCTCGAACACCGCGGTGACCGCGGCCCGCTTGGCCTCGACGGCAGCCGGCTCGCCCTCGAAGCCGGTGACCATCAGGCAGCCCGCGCTCGACTCGCTGCCGATCGCGGCGGGGTCGGCGAGGTTGATCGCCGACTCGGACTCGTCGGAGAGCCGCAGCACCGTGGGCAGCAGCCCGGCCTGGGCGAGGGTGCGCATCGCGGTGGCGCCCTCGGCGAACGACGGCCAGCGCCACGCCTCGTAGGCCTTCACCTGCGGCACGGGCCGGACCCGCACGGTCACCGCGGTGATCACGCCGAGCGTTCCCTCGGAGCCGAGGAACAGCTGGCGCAGGTCGGGGCCGGCGGCGTTGGCCGGCGCGGTGCCGAGATCGATGCGGCCCTGGGGGGTGGCGACCGTGAGACCGACCACGAGGGAGTCGAACCGGCCGAAGCCGGCGCTCGACTGGCCGCTGGAGCGGGTGGCGGCGAAGCCGCCGATGCTCGCGTACTCGAAGGACTGGGGGAAGTGGCCCAGCGTCATCCCCTCGGCGGCCAGCAGCGCCTCGGCCTCCGGGCCGCGCAGGCCGGGCTCGAGGGTCGCGGTCATCGACACATGGTCGGCGGCGAGCAGCCGCTTCATGCGCACCAGGTCGAGGCTCAGCACGGCGTCGAACCCCTCGCGGCGGGCGACCAGCCCGCCGGTGACCGACGTCCCGCCGCCGAAGGGGACGACCGCGAGGTGGTGATCGACCGCGAGGGCCAGCACCGCGGCCACCTCGTCGTGGCTGCCGGGCCGCACCACCGCGTCGGGGGCGTCGGCGAGGTCGCCGGCGCGGGCGCGCAGCAGGTCGGGGGTCGACTTGCCGCGGGTGCGCAGGCGCCGGGTCTCGTCGTCGGTGCGGACGTGCTCGGCCCCGACGATCGCGCCCAGCGCGGCGACCAGGTCGGGCGAGAGCGTCGACGGGGCGAGCGGGGGGTGCTCGACGGCCGGCCGGTCGTCGACCCCGAACACCATCTCGACCAGGCCGCGCGCCTCGTCGGGCAGCGGGCGCGCTCGGTCGGGGTCGCCCCAGCGGGAGGGATGCATCTCGGACTGGTTCACGGTCACGTGTTACAGTGTGACATATGACGTCACTTCGTCACAACGCCGAGCCGCGAGACACCTACCTGGACGCGGCCCGTGACTGCATCCTCGACGTGGGCTGGCGACGCACGACACTGACCGAGGTCGCCCGGCGCGCCGGCGTCTCGCGGATGACGATCTACCGCACCTGGGCGGACATGCCCCAGCTGCTCGCCGACCTGATGACCCGCGAGTGGGGCGAGGTGGTCGCCGACTCGCTCGCGCAGGAGGATCCCGACGCCCCCACGATCGACCGGCTGGTGCGCGACATCGTCGAGACCATCCAGCGGCTGCGCGAGAACGAGCTGTTCGTGCGCATCGTGGACCTGGATCCCGAGCTGATCCTCCCCTACCTGTTCTCCCGCCGCGGGCGCTCGCAGGACGGCATCCTCGAGCTCACCGTCGCAGCGCTGCGCGAGGCTCAGGCCGAGGGCACCGCCCGCACCGGCAACCCCGTGGCGATGGCGCGGTCGATGCTGCTCGCCGCCCACGGATTCGTGCTCTCCGCGCACACGATGGTCGACGACGACGTCTCGATCGAGGACCTCGACGCCGAGCTCACGCTCGCCCTGACCCGGAGCCTGCAGCCATGAGCGCCGCGGACCCCAGGACCAGCACCACCACCCGGATCACCCCCGGGTCGGCCGGCGCCCCGACCGACGTCGACCTGGTCGTCATCGGCCTCGGCGTCACCGGCGCCGGAGTCGCGCTCGACGCGGCCACCCGAGGGCTCTCGGTCCTGGCCGTCGACGCCCACGACCTGGCCTTCGGCACCTCGCGGTGGTCCTCGAAGATGGTGCACGGCGGCCTGCGCTACCTCGCCAAGGGCCAGGTCGGCGTGGCCCACGAGAGCGCGGTCGAGCGCGGCATCCTCATGGAGGTCACCGCCCCGCACCTGGTCCACCCGATGCCGATGGTGATCCCGCTGAGCTCGAGCGTCACCCGGCTGCAGAGCTACGTCACCCGCAGCGGCCTGTGGGCGGGCGACCTGCTGCGCCGCGGCGCGGGCACGGCCGTCGACACACTGCCCAAGCCGCGACACCTCTCGGCGACCGAGACGCTCAGCCTGGTGCCGGCCCTGCGGCCCTCGGGGCTGCGCGGAGCGGTGCTCGGGTGGGACGGCCAGCTCGAGGACGACGCCCGGCTGGTGACGACGATCGCCCGCACGGCAGCGGCGTACGGCGCCCACGTGCGCACCCACGTCCGCGTCCTGGAGGCCACCGGCACCTCGGTCGTGCTCCGCGACGAGACCGCGCCCTCGGGGAGCGGGGAGACCACGACCGTCACGGCGCGCGCCGTGGTCAACGCCGCGGGCGTCTGGGCCGGCGGCCTGGTCGACGGCATCACCCTGCGCCCCAGCCGCGGCACCCACCTGGTCCTGCGCGCCGAGTCGCTGCCCGGGCTCACGGTCTCGGTGTTCTGCCCGGTGCCCGGCGAGACCAACCGCTTCGTGATGGTGCTGCCCCAGCCCGACGGCACCGTCTACGTCGGCCTCACCGACGAGCCGGTCGACGGCGACATCCCGGACGTCCCGCAACCGTCGGCCACCGAGATCGGCTTCCTGCTCGACGTGGTGTCGGCGGCGTTCTCCCACCAGCTGCACCGCGACGACGTGGTCGGCGCCTTCGCCGGCCTCCGCCCGCTGCTCGACCTGGGTGGTGGCTCGGCCGACGGGGCCCGCACGGCCGACCTCTCTCGCCGGCACGCGGTGCTCACGAGCGCCACCGGCGTCATCACCGTCGTGGGCGGCAAGCTGACGACGTACCGCCGGATGGCCGAGGACGCCGTCGACGCGGCCGTCGCCGCCGCGGACCTGACCGCGGGCCCCTGCCGCACCCGCGAGGTCCCGCTGCTGGGCGCCGCCCCACGCGCCGAGCTCGCGACCCTCGAGCTGCCCGCGCGGCTGGTGCGGCGCTACGGCACCGACGCCGCGCTCGTGCTCGAGAGCGCTCGCGAGGTCAGCGGCCTCGGCGACGACGAGCTGCTCGCGCCGATCCACGAACGGGTCCCGGTGACCCTGGCCGAGCTGCTCTTCGGCGTCACCCACGAGGGCGCCGCGGACGTGGACGACCTGCTCGACCGCCGCACCCGGGTCGGGCTGGTGCCGGCCGACCGCGAGCTCGCCGTACCCGCCGCCCGCCGCGCCCTGGAGCTCGCCGCCGCCCACCGATGAGCTCGACCGATGACTTCTGCTGTCGACGCCGGTCGGTAGGTGCAGGCAGACTCAGACGTGGCGAGGAGAACACCCATGACGGCGACCGAGGCGGCACCCGTGACGACCGAGACCGACGCACCGCAGCGCGACCTGGGCGAGCTGGGCGACTTCCCGTCGCTCACGCAGCGCTACCAGCGTGAGCTGCTCGCGCACTGCTACCGGATGTCGGGGTCGGTGCAGGAGGCCGAGGACCTCGTCCAGGAGACGTTCCTGCGCGCCTGGAAGTCCGCGGCCGCGTTCGAGGGCCGCTCGTCGGTGCGCACCTGGCTCTACCGCATCGCCACCAACGTGTGCCTGACCAACCTCGAGGGCCGACCCCGCCGCCCGCTGCCCGCCGGTCTCGGCACCCCCGACGCGATGGCCGGCGACGCCCTGGAGGAGAACCACGAGATCGCGTGGCTCGAGCCGGTCCCCGACGCCGCCGTGGTCGTCGCCGAGCGCGACTCGATCCGGCTCGCGTTCATCGCCGCCCTCCAGCACCTGCCCGCCCGGCAGCGCGCCGTGCTGATCCTGCGCGACGTCCTGCGCTGGTCGGCCGCCGAGGTCGCCACCGCCCTCGACACCACCTCGGCGGCGGTCAACTCCGCGCTGCAGCGTGCGCACGCCCAGCTCGCCGAGCGCGGGCTGACCGAGGAGACCGTCGAGCCCGACCTCAGCCCCGAGCAGCAGCAGCTCCTCGAGCGCTACGTCGACGCGTTCTGGCGCAAGGACGTCGACTCGATCGTGGGCCTGCTCACCGCCGAGGCGACCTGGGACATGCCGCCGTTCACGAGCTGGTTCCGCGGCGCGGAGAACATCGGCTGGCTCATCGGCAACGAGTGCCCCGGCGGCGCCCACGACATGCCGATGCTGCCGACGCGGGCCAACGGCCAGCCGGCGTACGGCCTCTACATGCGCACGCCCCAGGGCGACTTCACGCCGTTCCAGCTGCAGGTCCTCGAGCTCGACGGCGACCGGGTGCGGCACGTGACCGCGTTCTTCGACCAGCGGCTGTTCGAGACGTTCGGCCTGCCCAGCCGGCTGCCCGCCGACCACCGACCCGACCGCCAGCCCGGCTGCCACTGACATGGGACCGACCCTGCCCGGGTCGGTCGAGCTGCTCGAGCGGGCGCTGGGCTACACGCGCGCCCGGCTCGCCGTCGTGCGCGACGACGTGCTCGACCGCCCGACCCCCTGCGAGGCGTGGACGCTGGCGGACCTCCTGGCGCACATGGAGGACGGGCTCGACGCGTTCACCGAGGCCGCCGGTGGATCCGTCGCGGTCCGCGGCGGCACCCGGACCGCCGGCCGCGTCACCGCGATCCGCGACAAGGCGTGCGCCCTGCTCACCGCCTGGAGCCACCCCGCCCCCGGTGACGTCGTGATCGAGGGCGCCACCCGGCTCGACCTCGAGGTGCCGCTCCTCGTCGCCGCCGCCGCGCTCGAGGTGACCGTCCACGGGTGGGACGTCGGGCAGGGCACGGGCGAGGGAACGCCGATCCCCGCCGGCCTGGCCCAGGAGCTGCTGCCGGTCGCCCATCGGCTCGTCGGCCCAGGAGATCGCGGCGCGCGGTTCGCGGCCCCCCGCCGGGGCCGGGCGATGGCGCCGTACGACCACCGGTTGCTGGGGTTCCTCGGCCGAGGCTGACTGGTCCACCGCTCCGATCCGCAGGAATCGACCACCTCGTCGGCCGAGTCTTCCTAGGCTGCTCACCATGATCCGAGCCGAGCTCGCCGAGGCCTCGGCCGGTGACCAACTCGACGCGCTGAGCGGCCCGCGGGCCCGGGCGCGACGTGCCTGCTCCCGAGCTCGCGCCGGCCGGATCGGCGACGCGCTCGACGACCTCGACCTCCTGCGGTCACAGGCGTGGGGCGAGCTCGACGAGCTCGACCGGGCGAGCGTCCTGACCACCGCGCTCGACTGCCGGCTCGCCCGCGGCGAGCTGACGTCCGCGATGACCCTGGGCGAGGGCCTGGGGGCCTTCCTCGACGGACCCGACCTGACCGGCGCGACCGCCCACTACGGACGGGGCGAGCTCTCGGCAGCGGTCGGCGACTCCGACCTCGCGGCCGGACACTTCAGCCGCGCAGGCCGGCTGGCGACCCGCGACGACGACCTGGACCTGATCCCCTGGCGGGTCGGTGCCGCCCTCGCCGCGGTCCGACTCGGGCACCGTCACGAGGGTGCGGCGCTGGCGCGTGAGCACGTCGCGCTCGCGCGGGAGTCACAGGCGCCGTACGCGACCGCGCTCGGGCTGCGGGCGCTCGCCACCGTCGATGCGCGCAGCGACCGGATCGCGCTGCTGCGCGAGGCCCGGACCGTGCTCGCCGACGTCCCGGCCGCCCGGCTCGCCGCCCAGATCGACACCGACCTGGCGGGGCTCCTCCTGCTCACCCGGGGTCCGGACACCGCCGAGGTGCTCAGCCTGCTCCGCTCGGCGGAGGCGTACGCCGGCGGCGAGGAGCTGTGGCCGCTGCAGAGCCGGGTACGCCGCCTGCTGGACCGGATCGGCGAACCTGCCCGGCCGGTGCGCGGGGAGGCGCTCGCCGCACTCACCGCGGCCGAGCGTCGCGTCGCGCGGATGGCGGCCGACGGGCTGACCAACCGGCAGATCGCCGACCACCTGCTCGTCACGGTCAAGGCCGTGGAGTGGCACCTCTCGCACGTCTACCGCAAGCTCGGCATCCGCTCCCGCGCGGGACTGCCCACCAGCCTCGGCGTCGAGCCCGCCACCCTCTGACCCCACTCCCTCCCCCGTTGATTCGGGACTTCTGCACGTTCATTCGGGAGTTCTACTCGTCGAGTCGGGAGTTCGTGCGCTGCCGGTCGTCACAACTCCCGACTCAACGGTCACAACTCCCGAATCAACCGGGGGAGAGCCAGCGGAGGCTCCGGCCGTGGCCGTGGGTGCGGGCCACCGCGCGGCCGTCGACGCCGAGCACGAAGCCGTGGTCGTCCTCGGGCGGCTGCGCCGCGGTCGCGGTGACCGCGGGGAGGACGCGCGGGCCCTCGTTGCTGACCCAGTGGCACCGACCGGTCGACACGAGGTCGCTCATCATCGCGTGGAAGCGGGACCGGTCCGCGTCGGTGAGGTAGGCGATGACCGCGCTGTGGAAGACCACGACCGTGCCGTGGGGGGCCGCCTGCTCCACCATCGACGGCAGCTCCTCGAGCAGGTCGCCGCGCACCAGGTGGGGCGGGTCGGTCCGCGCGACCTCGACCGCGCGCTGGAGCTGCGCGCGCCGGTCGTCGTGCTCGGGCCACACCAGCGTGGTCAGCCAGCGCACCTGGTCGGCATCGGTGAGGTCGACCGGCGCCAGGTCGATGCCCGCTCGCCATGCGACGTGCGGCGCCGCGCCCGGCAGCGGGCCGGCGCCCAGCACCGAGCAGCTCAGCTCGGGCGCCGCGGGATCCCCCGCCCGGCGTACGCCGTCGGCGGTCCGCCACGCGTAGCGGTAGCGATCGGGAT
>NZ_JANINT010000047.1 GCF_024509035.1 Nocardioides sp.
CCTTGGCGTGCAGACGCGTGCGCTGCGCGTCGTACTGGATGCGGACCTCGGCTCCGAACTCGCGGACCAGCCGATCGAGCGCGGACCGCTCGGTGGCGCCCATGTAGGTGGTCGTGATGATGCGCAAAGGCACGCCTCGGTCACGACGTCCACGCAGTGGCTCGTCGAGCAGGCGGAGGCCGTGCCACTTGACGAAGGCGCACAGCAGGTCGACGCCGTCGGCGGTGTCGATCTCGGCGCGCAGCTCACCGCCGAGGTTCGGCTCGCCGTGCGCGTTGGTGAGGAGCGCTGCCTCGGCCAACGGCGTGCTGGGACGGACGGCGGGTGTCGCCGCCTGGCCAAACTCGCTCGGGCCTGCGAGCCGTAGCAGTTGTGAGGCCGGTGGAAGGACGTCGTCCTCCGAGCTGCCGAGTCGGCCGACGATGTCGTTGACGAGGCGGAGCCGCTGCGCGGGGTCGCGCGTCGCCTCCAGGGCCCGCAGCGTCTGCTCGTAGACATGCCGCGCCAGCACGTGGGGCTGATCGGCAGCGTCAATTTCTCGTCGCGTGACCTCAGCCTCGCTGAGCCGCTGCAGCGTGCCCTCGAGCTCGCTCGTGATCAGTGACTCGTAGAGGCCGTCCTGCACCCCCGCAGCTTGTCAGGAGGTGACCACGATTTCTGCGGTTACGGGCCTGCGCGTCGAGCGGTCACCTCAAGATGGTGCTCCACGCGACCGATGATCAGTGACGTATCTCGGACGGGGGAACCATGGCAGGAGAGTCAGCAGAACGCATCGCACGCCAACAGCGCGAACGCGCCGAGCGCCTGATGCGCTCCGCGCAGATGTACGAACGCGGCGCCATCGGCGAGCGCGCCACCGGCGAGATCCTCGATGTACTCCGCCAAGAAGGCTGGGCCGTATTCCACGACGTGAAGTGGCCCGGACGACCCCGCGCCAACATCGATCATGTGGTCGTCGGACCGCCTGGTGTGTACGTCATCGACTCGAAGAACTGGGCCGGCCGGATCGAGATCGACAACAACGCGTTTCGATCCAACGGCCGCAAGCACGACAAGACGGTCGCCTCCGCAGGCGACGCGGCACTCGCCGTGGCTGGTCTCCTGAGCGCACCTGCCGCTGCCACGACCAGGTCCGTGCTGTGTTTCGTTCGCGACGAGCCGGTGGCCGGTTGGTGCTACGACGTGATGTTCTGCTCGACCGCCAACCTCCGGGAGATGCTCCTCACCCGCCCGACCGCGTTGACTCCGGACCAGGTGCGCGCCGCCGGCATCGAGCTCGACATCAGGTTCCGCGACGCGGTCTCGCGGCCCGTCATGCGACCGCCGGCGGTGCCGGTCGCGGCTCGACAGCCGGGGCGCGGTCTTGCCGCCGGATCGGTGGTTGGACTGCCGCGGCCCCGAGCGCCTCGGCGGAAGCGGAGCGCCGCCACGGGACTGCTGGGACTGGCCGTCTCGGTCGGGCTCACGTTAGTGGCGATCAACCAGCTCCCGAACCTCGCAGATCGCATCGGTGACAACCTGGCCGGAACCCTGACACCCACGACCGCAACGTCGTATGAGAGCTGCGAGGCGCTGCGAAAGGACTATCCGAAGGGTGTGGGCACCGCGGCTGCTGTCGCGCGGATGAAGCGGACGAAAGGGCGGCCGGTGGCCGACTCGACGGCGTACGCCGCGAACTCCGCGCTCGACACAGATCGTGACGGGCTGGCATGCGAGCGAGGCCAGAAGGCTCGCTGATCATCCGATCTGAACGACGTAGGCATCGTGGTCAGAGAGCCGTCGATCGCCGAGCGATGCCTCAACCCTGAATGCGCCCGAAGCCGAGACCGTCGTAGGGATCGCGACGTGGTCGATGGATAGCAGCCCGTCGATGCGATGGGCGAGGCTGGCTGTCGGGACATGCAGGTTGAGCTTCTCGAGTGCTGTGAGGAGCGCTGTCCGGCCTCCCATGCTGCCGGCCCATTCCCGTCCGTGGAGTGCGTGGTTCCAGTCGCCTCCCCAGATCAGTCCATCTGTTGGCAGGGCCGGAACGAGCGTGCCGAGGCAGGACGCGGTCCACTCCGCGTGGCGGGCGCCCTGCCAGAACTCACGCTCGCCGGCACTTCTCCAAGGGAGGATCGAACTGCAGAACGTCCAATCGCCAACGATCGCCATCGCGCTCGCCGGGTGGGGATCTGACAGCGGGGAGATCGCTGACCGGCTGGCGACACCCGCCCACCGGCGACGTGCTGCCATGCGCGACTGACCGAGGTGGAGGGCATAGCCGGGGAGGTCGACTCGCTCGCTGGCCTCGGTGAGCAGCAGGACGTCGCAGTCGAGGTCGAGCAACAAGCGGAGGTGCTCCGGGGCCCACCGCCCCGCCAGGTTCCAGGTGCCGATTCGCACGGTCCCGATTCCAGCGGATCGGCATCCGACGCCGCAGGCGAAACGACGGATCTGCCACCACCTGGCGCGCGCGCGATGTGGCCCCCGTCACCCACCGATCGCAACATGATCCGTGCGGGCGTCCGTCTTGTACTCGGCAACAGCGGATCGAGTCTCGGGAGAGCGCGTGCGGATGCATCACGTCAAGATGTTGGTCGTCGGTCTGTTCGGGCTGGCGCTCACGATGGCCGGGCTTGCGCTGCCTGCGTCGGCGGAGGGGGTGGACACACAGGCTCCGGTGGTCACGATCGGGTTCCCCGTCGGTCTGCCGTACTACAGCCGCAACACCTCCCAGGCCACGTTCACCGTCACCGACGACGTCGGGGTCGTGCGCACCCAGTGCGCGCTGGACGACGCGGCGTACGTCGCCTGCACCAGCCCCTGGTCGATCTCCCGGCCGAGCGACGGTCCGCACGAGGTGCACATCCGGGCGACCGACGCGGCCGGCAACACCACAACGGCGACGAAGGCCTTCGTCGAGGACCACACGCCGCCGGTCGTGCGCCTCTCCGCGAGGCCGCGGGCGTACACGAACGACAGGACTGCCACGTTTGCCTGGACCTTGTCCGACGCGCTCAGCGGCGTCAGGTCGTGGTCGTGCCAGCTCGACGGGCACGCGATCAGCGGTTGCACGGACACCGGCATCACGCTCACGAACCTGCCCGAGGGCGGCCACACCCTCATGCTGCAGGTGAAGGACAAGGCCGGGAACGGCAACCCCAACAACGTCTACCTCGACTGGGACGTCGACACGACCGCACCCGAGATCGACGTCACGAACGCACCGAGGGCGACGACACTCGACCGGTCGGCGACGATCGGCTTCACCGTCGCGCCGGACTGGTCGTCCAGCACCGCGGAGTGCCAGCTCGACGACCAGCCGGCTCAGCCGTGCTGGACCCGGAGCGTGACGTGCGACGACCTCGCTCTCGGTGAGCACCGGGTGGTCATTCGGATCCGCGACCGGGCGGGCAACCCCGCCGAGCAGACGGTCGCCTGGAAGGTCGTCGCGCGCCCCGACGCCCCGGGCGACGTGACGGCGGTGGCCGGCAACCAAGAGGCGACCGTCTCGTGGACCCCGTCGTCCGAGCACGGGCTGCCCGTCACCGGCTACGTGATCACCGCGAGTCCCGGCGGTCACACGGTGACCGTGCCTGCCGATCGCGCTGCCGCCAGCCTTGCCGGTTTGGAGAACGGCACGGCGTACACGTTCACTGTCACCGCCACGACCTCGACGCTCGGCGGCTCCCTCGAGTCGGTGCCCTCGGAGCCGGTCACGCCGGCCGGATGGCCCGACCTGCCTCGCCAGGTGACGGCTGAACGGCGCGACCACGCGGCCCTCGTCTCGTGGAACCCGGTCGACGGCGACGGTGCACCGATCGCCGACTACACCATCAAGGTCTCGCCCGGCGACCGGACGCTCACGGTGCCCGGCGACCAGACATCGGCGCTCGTGGATGGGTTGGCCGAGGTGGGGCCCTACACCTTCTGGGTCACCGCCCGGACCAGGGTCGGCGTCGGACCCACGTCCGCCCCAGTGTCCGTCGTGTTCGCCGAGGTGCCCGCGGCACCGACCCACGTGCGGGCCGTGCCCGGCAACCACGCGGCGACCATCTCCTGGACCCCGCCCAACGAGGATGGCGGCACGCCGGTCACCGGCTACACGATCACCGTCCGGCCGGGTGGGCGCACCGTCGACATCGGCACCGAGACCACCTCGTGGACCGTGTCGGGGCTGACCAACGGCTCGGCGTACACCCTCACCGTGTCGGCCACCAACGCAGCGGGGAAGTCGGCACCGTCGGCGCTCTCGAACACGGTGGTTCCTGCAGGGGTGCCCGATCGCGTCGACCGCCCTCGCCTGACCCGGAAGGGAACTCGCACCGTCGTCGTGCGATGGAGCGCCCCGGACGACAACAGCAGCGTGATCAAGCGCTACCGCGTCATGTCGAGTACCGGGCGAGCCCAGACTGTCGGCGCAGGCGTGCGTCGGGTGGCGTTTTCCTCGCTGCCGAAGGGCCGGCACACGTTCTGGGTCGTCGCGGTCAACGGCATCGGCTCGAGCCGCCCGAGTCATCCAGCGGTCATCCGGCTCCGCTAGGGCCGGGTGTGCTCACGTCCAGGCTTCGACGGCCTGCTCGAGGTTGAGGACGATGGCGGCGGCGGCGAAGTGGTGGTCGCCGGTGGTGGCTTGGGCGCGGACGACGTGGTTGCGCAGCTCGGAGACGGCCGAGCGGGCGGCGTCGGGGTCGGCGCTGTCGCGGAGCAGCGCGGCGACCTGCCGCAGCGCGTCGGCGGTGGTGGCGCGCAGCTCGGCGGCGGCGGGGTCGTCGCGGCGGATCTCGGCACGCTGGTCGGAGACGAGCGCGAGCACCTCGTCGACGCAGCCGGTCAACCGCTGCAGCGCCTGCGCCCGGGCGTCGTGGCGGTCGGTGGTCTCGGCCCAGCGGGCGGCCTTCCAGTTCGCGCGGCGGGCGTCGCGCGCCTCGTCCATGAGCGCGTCGGCGTCGCGGGCGGTGTGCTCGAGCGAACGGCGCAGCGCGTTCCAGTCCTTCTCTCCCACGATCTCCTGCACCAGCGCCTCGGCGAGCTCGTCGAGCTGGTCGGCGAGCTGCCCGCGCAGCCGGTCCTGGGCGATGACCGCAGGGGTGAGCGGCAGCTGCGGGAAGACGACGTAGACCCCCACGCCGACCAGGGCGCCGACCGCGGTGAGCCCGCCGTACGCCGCGGTGTACTCGATCGGGTCGCCGCGGCCCGCGATCAGCACGAACATCGCGGCCAGCGGGACCCAGCTGCCCATGTCACCCGCGAGACCCGAGGCGCCGATCAGGGCTCCGGCGACGATCGCCAGGCCGAGGGGGATGGGCTCCGGGAACGGGAGCCCCTGGGCGGCCAGCGCGAGGGCCGCGCCCAGCAGGATCGCGACCACGACCTCGATCGCGTTGCGAGCCGAACGCACCACTGACGTCGAGACGACCGACAGCGCGCCCAGCGGCGGGTAGTAGGCGTACTCCGCCGCGAAGCCGCCCAACGGCTGCACCACGAGCCACGCCAGCATCGCGGCCAGAGCGGCCTTGACGGCCAGGAAGTAGTGCGGGTGGGTGCGCGCCCTGGCTCGGGCCCGGCGTACGGCGGAGGTGGTCGTGCTCATCGCGGACCGGTACCCGCTCGCACCAGGGGCCTCACCCGTGGCGATGATGGCGGGGTGAGCTTCGACGTCGCCCAGGTCCGGCAAGACTTCCCCGCGCTCTCCGACGGGGTCGCCTACTTCGACGGCCCCGGCGGCAGCCAGGTGCCGCGGCAGGTGGCCGAGGCGGTCGCGCGCACGATGACCGCCGGGCTGGCCAACCGAGGCACGGTCACCGCTGCCGAGCGGCGGGCCGAGGACGTCGTGGTCGGCGCCCGGTCGGCGGTGGCCGACCTGCTCGGCTGCGACCCGCGAGGCGTGGTGTTCGCGCGGTCGATGACCCAGGCGACGTACGACGTCTCGCGGGCGCTCGCGCGGGAGTGGCGCCCCGGGGACGAGGTGGTCGTCACCCGCCTCGACCACGACTCCAACATCCGCCCGTGGGTGCAGGCCGCCGAGCGGGCCGGCGCGACGGTGCGGTGGGTCGGGTTCGACCGGGAGACCGGCGAGCTGCCGGTCGACGCCGTGCGGGCGGAGCTGTCCGACCGCACCCGGCTGGTGGCCGTCACCGCCGCGTCGAACGTCCTCGGCACCCGCCCCGACGTCCCCGCGATCGCCGCGGCAGCCCACGAGGCCGGCGCGCTGGTCCACGTCGACGGGGTGCACCTGACCCCGCACGCGCCGGTGGACGTCGCGGCGCTGGGGGCGGACTTCTTCGCGTGCTCGCCGTACAAGTTCCTCGGGCCCCACCACGGCGTGGTCGCTGCGTCGCCCGAGCTGCTCGAGCGCCTGCACCCCGACAAGCTGGTGCCCTCGAGCGACCAGGTGCCCGAGCGCTTCGAGCTCGGCACGCTGCCCTACGAGCTGCTCGCCGGGACCACGTCCGCCGTCGACTACCTCGCCGGGCTCGCCTCCGACGCCGCCGACCGGCGCACACGCGTGCTGGAGTCGATGGCCGCGATCGAGCGGCACGAGGAGCGGTTGTTCGCGCGGCTGCTCGAGGGGCTGCGCTCGGTCGCCGGCGTGCGGCTGTACGGCGACCCCGCGCGCCGGACGCCCACGGCGTACTTCACCGTCGCCGGCCGTTCGAACCGGGAGGTCGCCGAGCACCTGGCGGCCGCGGGCGTGAACGCCCCGGCCAGCCACTTCTACGCGATCGAGGCCTCCCGATGGCTGGGCCTGGGCGACGACGGTGCCGTGCGCGCCGGCCTGGCGCCGTACACGAACGCCGACGACGTCGAGCGGCTGCTCGCCGGCGTCGCGGAGCTGGCCCGCTGACGCTCAGCGCTCGTCGCCTGCCCGGACGGGCTGGACCGAGATGAGCGGGATGCCGAGGTCACGCAGACGGGCCAGGATGCCGTGGAGCGCTGCCTGGTCGAGGACCTGGCCGCGCAGGAGCGTGACGCCGTCGGGCGCGGGCTCGACGGTCATGCCCTCGAACCACGCCGCCCATCGTTCGTCGAGGCGCCCCTGGAGGCGGATCTCGTACCAGCCCGGCTCGGGTGTGGTGCTCACGTCCTGCTCCTAGCGCTCAGGTGGTGCGGTGATGTCGGCACGCTAGGAGCAGCGGCGGGGACGGGTCGTCACATCATCTGGTGAGCGCGCTGGTGATCTTGCTGGTCAACGTGCCGATCGGCTGAGCAGCCCGAGCTGGTGCGCCCGGCTCACGGCAGCGCGGCGGCTGTTGACCCCGAGCTTGGTGTAGACGTGCTTGGTGTGGGTCCGCACGGTGTTGAGCGAGACGACGAGCTCGCGGGCGATCCCTGGTCCGTCGAGGTCCGACGCGAGGAGGCGGAGGACGTCGAGCTCGCGGTCGCTGAGCGGGTCGATCAGCCGCTCGGCCGGCGAGGGCACAGGCGCTGCCACCGGCGTCGTCGCGGACGCCGCGCTCGCTCGCCGCGCGAGCAGGTCGCGGAGGAACGGCGACCGCGGCCGGTCCCGCGCCAGTGTCTCGAGCAGCTCGCCGAGGCCGGGGCCGGGCTCGAGGAGGAACCTGCGCCATCGCTGCGGCTCGGCGAGGTCGACGGCACGGCCGAGTGCCACGAGCGCGTCGTCCACGCCTCCGGCCGCGTGGAGAGCGAGCGCGCGCAGCACCTCGACCTCCACGACGGTGCCCGTGCGCGCCCCGGCCTCGGCGGCGTCGAGGAGCCGGTCGAGGAGCGCGGTGACGTTGCCGAGGACGCCCTCGTCGCCGCCGGCTCGATGCTGGGCGAGCAGGACGCGGGCGAGCGTGACGTGCTCGTACTCCTGCAGGTAGCTCAGCGCGTCGGAGGCCGCCACCCGGTGCTCGTGGGCCCAGGCCAGGGCGCCGTCGAGGTCCCCGGAGGCAGCCAGCAGCCGCGCCCGGGTGGCGTGGAGCGGGTGGACCGGTGGCAGGTAGTCGCCGACATAGACCCGGGTCGCCTCGTCGAGGAGCTCGAGCGCTCCGGCCCAGTCGCGCTCGGCGGCACGGACCCGGGCCAGCGCGACCCGCCACCGGTACGGGTTCTGGGGGAGTCCGGCCCCTTCGCCGAGGTCGTCGGCCCGGCGCAGCAGCTCGGCGGCCTCGACCATGTCGTCGCGGTGCCAGGCGACCCGGCTGAGGGCCACGAGCATGTCCGCGGTGCCTCGGAGGACGCCGCCTCCGCCCGGCGGATGCTGTTCGGCGAGCTCGAGGGCGCTGCGCAGGCTCGCCTCGGCGGCGTCGAGCCGACCGAGGGTGAGCTCCATGTCGGCGATGGCGAGCGAGCAGCCGAGGACGTCGGCGACGTGCCCGGCCCGGGCCAGACCCGCGGCCGCCGCGACGTACGACGCCTGCGCGGCGACCACGTCGCCCATCGTCCACGACGCGAGCCCGGAGATGCCGGCCGCCGCAGCCGGTGTCAGGTCGTCGTCGGCAGGCGCCGTCCCGATCGCTCGCCGAGCGCGCAGGACGCCCGTCTCGGGGTCGCCGGCCACGAGCGCCAGTGCGCCGCGGTACATCTCGATCGCGGCGGGTACTCGCCGGAACTCCGCCCGGTCGACGACCACGAGCTCGTCCTCCGGACGGGCGAGCATCGCCTCCACGGCGCGGATGCGCTCCTCGACGCCGGCGAAGTCGTTGCTCGCCATCAGGCCGCCGACCAGGCCCATCGCGAGCGCCGGACGGTTCGCCAGCACGTCGTCGGGCAAGTCGTCGACCCAGCGCCGGATGACGTCCTCGCGGCGCAGCCGCCGCAGCTCGGGGATCGAGGACTCGACCAGGTCGGCAGCGGTGGAGGTGTCGCCCGCGGCCAGGGCGTGCCGGACCGCCTCCTCGACCTCCCCGTCGTCGGCGTGCCACCGGCTCGCGCGCCGGTGCAGCTCAGCCGCGTCGCCGGGGCGCTCGTTGCCGAGGTGCGCTCGCAGGACCTCGCCGAACAGGTGGTGGTAGCGGTACCAGCGGCGGTGGTCGTCCAGCGGCACCAGGAACAGGTTCTGCCGGTCCAGCAGGTCGAGCATCGACCGACCCTCGCCCGGGGCGCCACCGAGCACGACGTCGCACAGCGGGGCGGTGAGGCGCTCGAGGATCGAGGTGTCGAGGAGGAACCGTCGTACGTCTGCGGGCTGCCGGTCGAGGACCTCGTCGACGAGGTAGTCGACGACGAAGCGGTCGTCACCGGCGAACCGGTCGATGAAGCCCGCGGTGTCGGTCCGGCCGCGCAGCGACAGGACCGCCAGCTGGAGGGCGGCCGCCCAGCCCTCGGTGCGTTCCTCGAGGGCCGCGACCGCGTCGGCGGGGAGGCCGAGGGCGTGGAGGTCGTTGAGATAGGCGGCGACCTCGTGGCCGTCGAAGCGCAGATCGGCGGCCCGCACCTCGAGGAGCGCGCCGCGGGCCCGGAGACGCGACAGCGGCAGTCCCGGGTCGGCACGCGTGCTGATCACCAGGTGCAGCTGTGGCGGAAGGTGCTCGACGAGGAACGTCATCGTCTCGGCGATCTCGGGGCCGTCGGCGAGGTGATAGTCGTCGAGGACGAGGACCAGGTCGTCGTCGGAGACGCTGAGCTCGTTGACGACGCCGGCCAGGACCGTCTCGACCGCGGCCTGTCCGGACCCGAGCAGGGTGAGTGCTGCGGCGGCGGAGCCGGGCACCGCCCGGTCGAGCGCGGTGAGCACGTAGGACCAGAACCGGCCCGGACGCCGGTCGCGCGCGTCGAGCGCGACCCAGGCGACCGGGAGGTCGGCGGCGGCGAGCCAGGAGCTCAGCAGCGTGGTCTTCCCGAACCCGGCCGGTGCCGACACCACGGTGACCGGGACGCCGGCCACGCGGGACAGCAGCGCGTCGAGTCGGGGGCGGGGGACCGCCTCCCGGCGAGGCCGGGGCTGCGCCAGCTTCGTCTCCACGAGCGGGTCGACCATGCGTCGCCTCCCGTCGTCGCCGGCTCATCGGTGGTGCGACCGCCCGATCAGCGCGCGGGGCCCATCATGTCCTGATCGTCGTGCACGTGCATCCGTTCGCCCGGGCGCCCGAAGATGCTCAGCACCTCGGCCGGCCCCTCGCCGGTGCTGCCGAACCAGTGCGGCACCTGGGTGTCGAACTGGGCCGCCTCGCCCTCCCCGAGGACCAGGTCGCGCTCGCCGAGCACCAGCCGCATCCGGCCACCGAGGACGTAGAGCCACTCGAACCCGTCGTGGCTGCGGGGCTGCGGCTCGGACTGGGTGCGAGGGATGACGATCTTCCACGCCTGGATGCCGCCCGGCCGGGTCAGTGGCAGCACGGTGCGGCCGTTGACGCGTCGCGGCTTGAGCCGGATGCGCGGGTCGCCGACCTCCGGGGCGCCGACGAGGTCGTCCAGCGGCACCCGGTAGGCCTGCGCGAGCGGCAGCAGCAGCTCCAGGCTCGGCCTGCGCCGACCCGTCTCCAGGCGCGACAGCGTGCTCTTGGAGATGCCCGTCTCGAGTGCCGCCTCGGTCAACGTCAGCCCGCGCTGCTCGCGCACCCGCCGCAGCCGCGGGCCCACCAGGTCGAGGGTCGCCGCCAGCGCGGGGGTGGCCCCGGTCGGCTCGTGCGTCATGACGGCCATTGGACCGCATCGAGCCGCCGTCGGCGCGGTTGATTCCCAGAAACGGCAACAACCGTTGTCCGGTCGGCGGGACCGCCGTCACTCTCGGCTCATGAACCAGAACGACGGACCGACCAGTGACCGCGGCACCGACGCCAGCGCGACGGACCCGAGCGAGCACGACGTGGTGGTGGTCGGCGGCGGCGCTGCCGGCCTGTCCGCCGCGCTCGTGCTGGGCCGATCCCGCCGGAGCGTCGCCGTCGTCGACGCCGGTGAGCCGCGCAACGCGCCGGCGGCACACATGCAGGGCTTCCTCGGCTCCGACGGCCTCCCGCCGGCGGAGCTCCTCGCCCGCGGTCGCGCCGAGGTGGCCGGCTACGGCGTCGACCTGATCGCCGGCACCGTCACCGGCATCGCGCGGTGCGAGGTCCGGCCGCTGAGCCGCCGCCGGTTCCGGGTCACGCTCGCCGACGGGCGGATCCTGACCGCCCGGCGCGTCCTGGTCACCACCGGGCTGCGCGACGTCGTTCCCGATCTTCCGGGGCTGGCCGAGCGGTGGGGCCGCGACCTGCTCCACTGCCCGTACTGCCACGGCCACGAGGTCCGCGACCAGCCCCTCGGGGTCCTCGTCGGAGGCGAGACACCGCTCGAGGAGTCGCTGGCCTACGCGCACCTGATCCGCCAGTGGTCCGACGACGTCGTCCTCTTCGCCAACGGCACGTCGCTGAGCGTCGAGCATCGCGAGCGGCTGGTCGCCCGGGCGATCGGCGTCGTCGACGCGCCCGTGACCCGGCTCGTGGTCGAGGACGACCGACTCACCGGCGTCGAGACCGCCGACGGACACGTCGTGGCGCGATCGGCGGTGTTCGTCCGGCCGC
>NZ_JANINT010000048.1 GCF_024509035.1 Nocardioides sp.
TCGGGGCCGGCGGCGGTGCGGGAGCCGGCTGCGGGGCGGGGTTCGCGGCCGGGTGCGGGGCCGGGTGCGGGGCCGGCTGGGGGTTCGGTGCGGACGGCGTGTGGACCGTGGGCACGGACACCGTCCCGCCGCCGCCGACGGGCGCCGAGGGTGTGCCCTGGACGTAGCGGACGGTGACGTGGGTGCGCTGTGGCCGCTGCTTCACCACGACCGGGCGGCGCCGGTCCGGGCGGCTCGGGACAGCGGCCTTCGCGCCGGTCGGGGAGGTCGCGGGGACGGCCTGCGCCTGGGTGGCCTGCGCCTGGTCGGCCTGCGCCTGCTCGGCCTCGGCGGCGGTCCGGGCGGCGGCGCCGGCCAGCCAGCCGGTGGCGGAGAACGCGGCGATCGCGGTGGCCCCGGAGACGGCGGCGACGGCGATCCGGGAGCGGTGACGCTCGGTCGGGGTGTTCGGCATGGCGCCACCGTCGCCGGAGCCGCGGCAACGGCGCGTCATCCGACCGTTAAGTCCGGCTCATGGAGTCCCTTGAGGTGCCCTTGACGTTCTCGCGAGGCGGCCATATCCCGCATCGCCGCAGGGTCGGGGCATGAAGACCATTCCTGCTCTCGTCCTCGCGGCGGTCGTCTCCATCGGCCTCCTGGGCGGCGTGGCCGCCTACCAGCTCGCGTCGGGGCCCGCCGGGCCGAGCCCGTCCCCCTCCGCTGCGGCGGTCGCGCCGGTCGAGGCGGCGGCACCGCGCACCCACTCCCCGCGACCGAAGGTGCGGTGGGCGCCGTGCAAGCCGCCCGCCGTCCGTCACGGCAAGGCCTGTGTCACCGAGCAGGTGCGCACGGTGGTCGTGCCCGCCCCGGCCCCCGCTGCTCCGCGCAGCACCGGCACGCGGCCGGCAGCGGCCGCCCAGCCGGTGCGCGCCGACGGCGGCGAGGACGGCGCGGACCATGAGAAGGGCGAGGACCACGCCGAGCACGCCGACCACGAGGACGGCGACCACGCCGACGACCACGCCGACGAGGACAGCGACGACCACGGCGACGACCACGGCGAGGACCACGGCGACGACGATGGCGAGCACGAGGACGACTGAGCCCCCGAGGTCACTGGACCGCGCGTCAGTCCGTGACGAGCGGCAGGCGTACGACGACCCGGGTGCCGCCCTGCGGGGGAGAGCCGAGCCGCAGCTCGCCCCCGCAGCCCGCGGCGGTGCGCCGCGCGATGTCGAGCCCGAGCCCGGTGCTGCCCACCCGGTCGGTCCGCGGAGGAGCGACGCCGGGACCGCTGTCGGCGACCACCAGCAGGGCGCTCGCACCGTCGGTGTCGAGTCGCACCTCGAACGGCGTGCCGTCGGGGGTGTGGGCGAACACGTTGTCGATGAGCACGTCGACGAGGTCGGCGAGGTCGTCGCCGGCCACCGGGACCATCAGCGGCCGGTCGGGGAGCGCGACCGACATGAGGCGACCCTGGTCCTCGGCGAGCGCCGACCAGAACCCCACCCGGGCCCGCACCGCCGCCGTCGCGTCCCCGGCCGCCGCGAGGTCGGTGCGCACCGGCCGCCGAGCCTCCTTGACGATGGCGTCGATCGAGCGCTGCAGCACCCGGATGTGGTCGGCGAGCCGCGCCGCCAGCGCCGGGTCCTCGACGGCCTCGGCGTCCAGGCGCAGCGCGGTCACCGGTGTCCGCAACCGGTGGGAGAGGTCGCCGACGCTCGCCCGCTCGGCGGCGAGCAGCTCGACGGTGCGCTCGGCGAGACCGTTCAGCGCCCGGGCCAGCTCCTGGGTCTCCTCGGGCCCGGTCATCTCCGCTCGCGCGTGCAGGTCGCCCTCGCGCAGCTGGTGCGCGACGCCCGCGACCCGGCGCAGCGGCTCGCTCACGCGACGCCCCAGCCGGGAGGCGATGAACAGCGCGAGCGCCAGCAGCAGCGTGCCGAGGCCGATGATGCCGGCCCAGGCCGCGGCCACGCCCCGGTGCAGGTCCGCGGGGGTGACGCTGCTGCGGACCACTGCCGTGCCGGACTCGACGACCACCGGCAGCAGCACGCGGCCGCCGGCCGAGTCGACGACCTCGAAGCCCTCGCCCGCGGCAGCGCGGCGTACCTCCGGGTCGCGGCGCATCGCGGTGTCCGCGCCGAGCACCCGGCGGTCGGCGGTCAGGACGCTCGTCGAGGGCGTGCCGCGCTGGTCGAGGTCGGCGACCAGGCCCGAGAGCTGGGGGTCGTCGTGCAGGCTCGCCACCAGGATCGCGACGTTGCGGGCCTCCTGGTCGGCCGCGGCCATCGCGCGGTCCTCGGCGAGGGTGCGCACCAGCAGGCACAGCGGGATCACGAACGAGACCACCACGCTCGACGTGGTGGCCATCACCAGCCATGAGATCCGGCGGCGCATCGACGCGCTCAGCCCGCGTCCGGGTCGACGAGACGTACGCCGACCCCGCGGACGCTGATCAGGTAGCGCGGCTCGGCCGCCGTCTCGCCGAGCTTGCGACGCAGCCAGGACAGGTGGACGTCGATGCTGCGGTCTCCTCCGCCGTACGCCTGCTGCCACACCTCGGCGAGGATCTCGCGCTTGGTCATCACCTGGCCCTGCCGCTGGGCCAGCGCCAGCAGCAGGTCGAACTCGCGGCGCGCGAGCTCGAGGCGGCGACCGGCCAGCGTGGCGGTGCGCGCCCCTTCGTCGATCACCAGCTCTCCGATCCGGATCGGCTCGTGGGCCAACGCCCGGTCGCCGCGGCGCAGCACCGCGCGGATCCGGGCCTCGACCTGGTTGGTGCCGAACGGCTTGACGACGTAGTCGTCGGCGCCGCTGTCGAGCGCCTTGACCATCGTCGGGTCGTCGTCCTGGGCGGTGATCACGATGACCGGGACCGTGCTGGCGGCACGGATCATGCCGATCAGCGTCAGCCCGTCGACGTCGGGCAGCCCGAGGTCGAGCAGCACGGCCTGGGGACGGTCGGCGAGGATCCGCTCGAGGCCGGCCAGGCCGGTGGCCGCGGTCGCGACCGCGTGCCCGCGCTCGGTGAGGCCCCGGCGCACCGCGTCGCGGATGGCGTCGTCGTCTTCCACGACGAGGATGCTGGCCATGGCACAGAACGTACGCCGCGCGGACGGCCCGCCGCTGGGAGACTGGGCTCATGAACGTGCGCCGCACCGTGGTGGCCGCCCTCGCCTGGCTGGCCGTGGTCGCTGTCGGGTCGACGGTCGTGTGGGCGGTGATCTCCCGGGCCGGTGGCGGCATCGCCCCGACCGCCGATCCCGGAATGGTCACCACGTCCACGACCACGGGCCCGGTCGTGCCCGAGCCCTCGGCTCGCCGGCCGTCCGACTCGTCGTCCCGGCCACCGTCGCGATCGCCCTCCCGGACGCCGGACGGGTCGCCCAGCGGGTCACCCGACGGGTCGCCCGACGGGTCGCCGGACGGGTCTCCCCACGGCGGCGCCACGGGGCCGGCGGCCCCACCGGCGCCGACCGCCCAGCGTCGTACCTGGCAGGGCCCCGGCGGCCTGGTGATCGCCGAGTGCCGCGGCGCGGCCATCTCGGTGGTCTCCTACTCCGCCGACCCCGGCTTCCGCGTCGAGGTCGGCGACGGCGGGCCTGAGCACCTCGAGGTGCACTTCGAGGGCCAGGGCGAGGAGGGCCGCGAGACCGAGCTCAAGGCCGAGTGTGCCGCCGGGGTGCCGGAGTTCGACGTCGAGTCCCGGGACGACTGAGCGCGGTCGCTCGCTGTAACGCCCGTTTACCCTGCCTGCCGCCCCTGCTGCAACGCGGTCGGGGGAAGGGGTAACACGGCGTTACAGCGAGGCGGGCGCACCGGATCGGCTGGGTGTCCGACGCCGCGGCTAGGGTTCTCGGGTGCCTGATGCCCCGTCCACCACGACTCCCGTGGCCGACCTGCTCGGCACCGCGGTGGCGGCGCTGGGCGGTCAGGAGCGCGCCGGACAGGTGCGGATGGCTGAGGCCGTGGCCGACGCGATGGGCTCGGGGCGACACCTCGTCGTCCAGGCCGGCACCGGCACCGGCAAGTCGCTGGCCTACCTGGTGCCGAGCCTGCTGCACGACCAGAGGGTCGTGGTGGCCACCGCGACCCTCGCGCTCCAGCACCAGCTCGTCGAGCGCGACCTGCCGCGGCTCGTCGAGGCGGTCAAGGACGCCCCCGGCAAGCTCGACACGAGCTACGCCGTGCTCAAGGGCCGCTCCAACTACGCCTGCCTCCACCGCATCCGCGAGGGTGTCCCCGACGACCAGGGCGCCCTCGACGTCGAGCTCCCGACAGGCTCCCTGGGCAAGAAGATCCTCGAGCTGCGGGCCTGGGCCGAGGAGGAGGCCGAGGGCGGCGGCACCGGCGAGCGCGACAACGCGCCGCGCCACACCGACCGCGAGTGGCGCCAGGTCAGCGTCAACCACCGCGAGTGCCTCGGCGCGGCCAAGTGCCCCTTCGGCCAGGAGTGCTTCGCCGAGCTGGCCAAGGAGAAGGCCCACCGATCCCACCTGGTGATCACCAACCACTCCCTGCTCGCGATCGACGCGATCGAGGGCGTGCCGATGATCCCGGAGTACGACGTCGTGGTGATCGACGAGGCACACGAGCTCACCACGCGGGTGACGCAGGCCGCGACCGACGAGCTGTGGGCGGCCGAGGTCGAGCGCGCGGCCCGGCGCAGCCAGCGCCATGTGGAGGGTGACCAGGCGAATGACCTGGCCGACGCGGCCGACGCGCTGCGCGACGCCATCAACGAGGCGCGCCCGGGGCGGTTCGAGCGGGTGCCCGAGCAGCTCTCCGACGCGCTGGTGCTGGTCCGCGACGCCGCGCGGGCCTGCGTGTCCGCCTTCCCCAAGGCCGAGCCCGGCGAGGCCGGTGACGCCGACGCGGGCCGCACCCAGGCCAAGGGAGCGGTGCAGGAGCTGTTCGCCACCGCCGACCGGATGGCCGCCCAGTCCGACGCCGACGTGCTGTGGCTGACCGAGGGCAGCGAGCGGATGCCGCCGCGCCTGTGCGTCGCGCCGCTCCAGGTCTGGGGCCCGATGCGCGACAAGCTGCTGACCGACAAGACCGTGGTGTTCACCTCCGCCACGCTGATGCTCGGCGGCGACTTCTCCTCGGTCGCGACCAGCGTCGGGCTCAAGCCGTCCGAGCGCCTCGTCGACGGCGACCCGGTCACCGAGCCGTCGGTCTCCGACCACGCTCTCCCGTGGCGCGGCCTCGACGTCGGCAGCCCGTTCGACTACGGCCGCCAGGCGATCCTGTACGTCGCCCGCCACCTGCCGCCGCCGGGCCGCGACGGGCTGGTCAAGGCCCAGCTCGACGAGATCGTCGAGCTCGTCGACGCCGCGGAGGGCCGGGCGCTCGGGCTGTTCTCGAGCAGGCGAGCCGCCGAGGCCGCGGCGGAGGTGGTCCGGGAGCGGCTGCCCCACCTCACCACGCTGGCCCAGGGCGACGCGCAGCTGCCCGAGCTGGCCGCGCAGTTCGTCGGCGACCCGCACACCTGCCTGTTCGGCACGCTCAGCCTCTGGCAGGGCCTCGACGTGCCGGGGGACACCTGCCAGCTCGTGCTCATCGACCGGATCCCGTTCCCGCGGCCCGACGACCCGCTGCTCAGCGCCCGCCAGAAGGCCGCCGACCAGGCCGGCGGCAACGGCTTCATGCAGGTCGCGGCCACCCACGCGGCCCTGCTGCTCGCGCAGGGCGCCGGCCGGTTGATCCGCAGTCACGCCGACCGGGGCGTGGTGGCGATCCTCGACCCGCGGCTGGCGACCGCGCGGTACGGCGGCTTCCTCAAGGCCAGCCTTCCGCCGATGTGGACGACCACCGACCCAGCCGTCGCCCGTCAGGCGCTGACCCGCCTCGCGGCCAGCGCCGGCGACTAGCGCCGGCGACTAGCGCAGGGCCGGGACTACCTCAGCGGACGGCCTTCACGCGCACCGCGACCGGGCGGCCGTCGTCCAGCGAGCTGCCCTGGCAGGTGAAGTCGCCCCCGCTCCAGCACTTGTAGCGGGCGCTGGCGTTGACGAGCGTGACCTCGACGTACTTCACCGCCGACGAGCCGAACGGGACCGTGCGGGCTCCCGCGCCACTCGAGCTGAGCGTCAGGGGCAGCACCTGGGGCAGGCCGGTCTTGCGATAGACGGTGACGACCGCGGCCGGACCGGTCGCCTTGTCCGCCAGGTCGACGGAGACCTTGAGCTTCCAGCTCTTGGCGCTGAGGCCGGAGCCCGGCATGAATCGCGCAGTGGCGCTCGTCAGGTGGGGGAGCCGACCGCTCGCCGCGCCGGACCTCTTCGCGTTCGAGAGTCGGACCGTGGTCGCCGGCCCGACGCTGGGGTACTTGTTCGCGGCTCCCTCCTGGTACCAGAGGGCGGGGGCACGGTTGGCGGTCGAGAACATCGAGAACGCCTCCGGCAGGCTGACGCCGGCCTGGGAGAGGACCCGGCTCACGGCCTGCAGCGAGTAGTCGTCCGGGCCTGCGGCACTGCCATCGGCGCGACGCCAGATGTCGCGCACCAGCGTGGGCATCCCGCCCTCGGCGGCGTCGAGCTGCTCGGTGAGGAACCGGAAGAAGATCCAGGTGCCGTACTGCGCGCCGGCGTCGTTGAACGTGTCGAGCGGCTGGCCGGGTTTGGCCAGCGGGCTCTCGGGGAGGTACTGCAGGTTGTCGTTCACGTCGGGGAACAGCTCGTCCTCGGCCCAGGTGGCGGTGGCCTCCATCAGCCACCGGTCCTCGAAGAAGTCGTAGGCGAACTGCACCGCGTGGAAGTACTCGTGGGCCGCGGTCACCTGGAGGCTCTCCAGGGGGCTACGCGGGAACCCGACGAAGTCGTTGTCGAGCACGCAGTAGGCCCACTGGTCGTAGGGCCCGCTGGCCGGCGGGTTGGGCGCGTCGCTGGTGCAGTAGCCGTAGAGCCCGTCGTCGTGGACGTCCTCGAGGTAGATGTCGGTCTTGGCGTTGCCCCCGGCCGTGCCGTCGGCCTTGGGTGCGCGGTAACCGGCGGCGACGTAGGTGTCGTGCACGCCGTCGACGGTCGCGATGACCTGGGCGACGTAGTCGGGGGTGGCGGCATCCGGCCCCGAGGTCAGCCAGTGGTAGCAGTTGTCGGCCGTGCACTGGGTCTGCCAGGGGCCAGGGGTCTCGTCGTCGGGACGCGCCAGCAGCCGGTCGGCCGCGGCGCGGTCGGCCCCGGTCAGCGCGGGCCGGGAGAGCCAGAGGTCGCGCAGCGCCATGGTCGCGTCGCCGCGCTGCCGGCCGGACAGCACGGCTCGCGCCTCGGCCAGCGCCGCGCGCGCCTGGGCGGTCGAGGAGGAGACCTTCGCCGGCGGGTCGCTCGGTCGAGCGGGCGCCGACGCGGCGGTGACCCCGCCGGAGAGACCACCGGTGATCAGGACGGCGAGGACGGCTGGGACGGCGAGGGCGGGTCGGAGGTGCACACGTACAGCCAACCGCGCGGACGCTGGGGTCCGCATGACCCGTTCGGGCTATCGGACCGCGATCGCCCGCATGCGCAGCGGCAGGTCGTCGTCCTGGGAGCGGCCGCGGCAGGAGAACCCGGTGTCGGCGGGCCGCCAGCAGCGGTAGGCCGTCCCGGCGTTGGCGAGCGTCACCTCGACGAAGCGCACGTCGCGACCGAAGGCCACGCGCGCGGAGGCGTCGCCGCGGCGCGTGAGCCCGACCGGCGTGGTCTCCGGGCGTCCGGAGGTCCGGTAGACGGTCGCCACCGCGCCGGACCCGCGCCCGACGGCGGGCAGGTCCAGGCGCAGCCGGAGGTGGCGGGCGGTGCTGTCGGTGGCGCGCACGACCCGGTAGGTCGCGCTCGCCAGGTGGTCGACCCGGGTGGTCGTCCAGCCGCTGTCGGGCCGGTCGGCGGTGAGCCGGAGGCGACCGGCGGGTGCGGCGCCCGGGTAGTGGTTGGCCGCGCCCTCGTCGTACGACGTGCCGGGGCGGCGGTTCGCGTCGGCGAAGGCCGCCCACACCGCGCGCAGGCTGGTGTGGTGCTCGGCGAGGACGTGGGCGACCGCGGAGATCGAGTAGTCGCGGGCGGCCCGCTCCCACAGCTCGCGCACCAGCGTCGGCAGGCCAGCGGATCGGGCGTCGAAGGTCTCGGTGAGGTAGCGGAAGAAGATCCAGTCGCCGTACTGGCGCATGCCGAAGGGCTGGAAGTGGTCCATCGACTTCGCCGGCTGGGTCAGCGGGCTCTCGGAGAGGTACTGGATGTTGTCGTCGACGTCGTCGTAGAGCTCGTCCTCGGCCCAGGTGGCGGTCGCCTCCATGAACCAGCCGTCCTCGTCGTAGTCGTAGGCGAACTGCACGGCGTGGAAGAGCTCGTGCGCCGCGGTGACCTCGAGGTTCTGCTGCGGCGTGTGGGTCGGGAACTCCCGGTAGTCGTTGTCGAAGGCGCAGTAGGCCCACGCGTCGCGCGCCCCGCCGGTCGTCCGCGGCTCGTCGGAGTCGCAGTAGCCGTAGAGCCCGCGACCGCCGAGGTCCTGCAGGTAGATGTCCAGCAGGCCGTTGCCGCCGCGCAGGCCGTCGGCCTCGGGCGCGCGGTAGCCGGCGGCGGCGTAGGTCTCGAGCACGTGCTCGGCGACCGAGGCGACCTGGGCGGCGTACGCCGACGTGGCCTTGCCGGTGCCGGTGGTCGACCAGTGCACGCACACGAGGGTGAAGCACTTCGAGGTGGAGGTCGTCGGCCGGATCAGCAGCCGATCGGCGCTCGCGCGGTCGTCCGCGGAGAGCTCGTCGCGGTGCTGGCGCAGGTCGCGCAGGCTCAGCGTCACGTCACGATCGGTCTCACCCGCGAGCGCGGCCTGCGCCCCGGCCAGCGCCCCGGCCAGCGCACGTGCCGCCGCCGGCCTGCTCTCGGGAGCTCCCTGTGCCGGCACCTGTCCCCACAGCGAGACGACGACCGCGGCGACCGCGGCCAGGACCGGAGCAGGACGCAGACGCACCCGTCCACCCAACCAGACATCACCGCCGATCCTGGGAGCTGGGCCGTAGGTCGATCAGCGGCGCTGCAGCAGGTCGCGCCCGTCGTACCCGCCCTTCGGGGCGCCCGCGCCGAAGAATGCCGCGACCGTGGGGGCGACGTCGATGGTGCGCGCGACCCGTGAGGACGCCGTCCCCCGGGGGACGGCCGGGTGGCCGCCGCCGATGAAGAACGGGATCGACCGGGTGGCGGGGTGGCCGTGGTTGCCGGGGATCGGGTTGGCGAACAGGTCGGGGTCGCTGAAGCGCCAGCCCGCTTGGCAGAACACCACGACGTCACCGGCCTCGGGGCCGAGCCGCAGCCACGGCGCCGTGCGGGGGTACGCCGCCAGCACGCCCTTCTGGGCACGGGCGATCTCGCGCATCCGATCGATCGCCTCGGCGCGCTGCTCCTGCGGACCGGTCCAGTACAGGAGGTCGGCGCCGCCGTTGTCGGCGATCTGGACGTTGCCGGCCAGCAGCGGATCGGCGCCGAGCGGCCCGCTGAGGCTGATCACCTTGTCGGGCGTCGACCAGTCCATCGAGTGGTCGGCGAGCACGATCACCAGCGAGTGCTCCCAGACCCCCTGTGCCTTCAGCGCGTCGAGGAACCGCTGCACCTGCACGTCGGTGTCGGCGAGCGCGAGTCGGCGCGCGAGTCGCAGCGTGGTGCCGGTGAGGTCGGCGTGCCCGAACCGGTCGATGTCGCCGAGGTTGACGAACATCAGGTTCGGGTCGAGCTCCTCGAGCATCGTGATCGCCGCGTCGATCGTGAACACGTCGGGAGCGTGGTCGGTGATCGGCAGCGTCGGGCTCGGCTCCCAGCGGTGGGTGGCCCGACCGCCGAAGACGCCGTACAGGTAGGTCTTGCTCAGCACCGTGCCGGTGGTGTGACCGCGCCGGTTGAGCCGGCCGATCAGCGTGTCGCACCGGATGTCGGAGGGCCGGTCCATGTCGCGGACCTCGCCCAGCTCGCGGTCGTAGACGGCGTTGGCGGGCACGCCGGTGCGGTCGGGCCGCAGCCCGGTCATCATCATCACGTGGTTGGGGATGGTCTCCATCACCGGCATCGAGGAGGCCTGCGGGAACCGCAGCCCGCCGTCGCGCAGCGCCGCGAGGTGGGGGGTCAGCCCGGAGTCGATCTCGTCGGGCCGGCAGCCGTCGATGACCAGCACGTAGGCCCGCTTGCGGCCGCGCCCGGCCGCGGCGCGAGCCGGGGCTCCTGCGACGGTGGAGAACACCAGGCCGGCGGCGCCGGCCTGGAGGAACGTACGCCGGTCGGCGTGCAGCGGCCCGCTCACACCGGCTCCCCGACCTGCTCGACCCGGCCGGTGCCGGTTTTGGTCGCGTACGACACCGACCAGGTGATCGGCGTGTCCCGGTCGGCGCGGTCGCCGAGGACGTACCAGTCCATCTGGGCCCGGGTGGCGGTGACGTCGAGCACGGAGAACCCGTGGCTGTCGAAGTCGAGGTACTTCACGTGCCGGTTGGCGGTCTTGATGATGCCCTCCACGACGGTGCTGGTGGAGCGCGGCGGCGTGCCGGTGATGTCCTTGAGGTTGTTGGAGGTCACCGAGGAGCACACGAACTCCACGCCGGCGGAGTCGCCCACGGGATAGGTGGAGGCGTCGTACGGCAGCTCGCACGCCCATCCGGAGTGGATGTCGCCGGTGACGAACAGGGCGTCGGTGACCTGGTGGTCGCGGATGTGCTGCAGCACCTCGCGCCGGTCGTGGGTGTAGCCGTCCCACTGGTCGACGTTGTAGGGGACGCCGTCGCGCGGGAGCAGTCCCGTGACGTCGTTGACGGGGTCGACCAGGTCGTGGGGCAGGCCGGCGAAGGTGACGGGCGCGATCATCACCGGGTTGCCGACGATCTTCCACTGCGCCCGGCCGCGCGACAGGGAGCTCTTGAGCCAGTCGAGCTGCTGGCGCCCGAGGATCGTCCGGTCGGGGTCGCTCACCTCGCCGCTGGGCACGGTCGCCTGTGCGTCGCGGTAGCTGCGCAGGTCGAGCATGCTGATCTCGGCCAGCCGACCGAACCGCAGCCGGCGGAACAGCCGATCGCCGTCACCGAGCCGGGCGGTGCCGTCCATCCGCACCGGCATCCACTCGTCGTAGGCCCGGTGGGCCCGGGCGCGGCGCAGCCGGAAGTCGCCCTCGCCGAGGTCGGTGTTGTGGTTCTCGGCGCCGTCCTGGTAGGCGTCGTTGGCGACCTCGTGGTCGTCCCAGGTGACGATCCAGGGGTACTTCGCGTGCAGCGCCTGCAGGTCGGGGTCCTGCTTGTACTGCGCGTGCCGCTGGCGGTAGTCGGCCAGCGAGACCATCTCGTGGGCCGGCACGTGGGGGCGGATGTCCACGTCGTCGATGCCGTAGCCGTACTGCCCGGGGCCGTACTCGTAG
>NZ_JANINT010000049.1:0-1284 GCF_024509035.1 Nocardioides sp.
CCGGCTGGCTCGGACTGGGCTCGATCGTCCTCGAACCGCGCGGCGACCTGGCCCCGGCCTTGAGCAGGTCGCTCGGCGGCCGGTTCGGTTAGGGAGCCCTCCGGGGCCTGGGTAGAGTGGCGGAGGTCTGTCTACACCCCATCCAGGAGTCCGTGCCTCGTGCCTGCCATTCTCGACAAGATCCTCCGCATCGGCGAAGGCAAGATCCTGCGTCAGCTCGAGGCGATCTCCCAGGCGGTCAACGCCATCGAGGACGACTTCGCCGCGATGAGCGACGCCGAGCTCCAGGGCATGACGGCGGAGTTCAAGGAGCGGCTCGCGAACGGCGAGAGCCTCGACGACATCATGCCCGAGGCCTTCGCGACCGCCCGCGAGGCGGCCCGCCGGGTGATCGGCCTGCGCCCCTTCGACGTCCAGGTGATGGGCGGCGCGGCGCTGCACCTCGGCAACATCGCCGAGATGAAGACCGGTGAGGGCAAGACGCTGGTCGCGGTGCTCCCGTCGTACCTCAACGCGCTGAGCGGCGACGGTGTCCACGTCGTCACCGTCAACGACTACCTCGCCAAGTTCCAGTCCGAGATGATGGGCCGCGTCCACCACTTCCTGGGCCTGACGGTCGGGGTGATCCTCCCCGAGATGCGCCCCGACGAGCGTCGTGCTGCCTACAACTGCGACATCACCTACGGCACCAACAACGAGCTCGGCTTCGACTACCTGCGCGACAACATGGCCGGCTCCATCGAGGAGTGCGTCCAGCGCGGCCACAACTTCGCGATCGTCGACGAGGTCGACTCGATCCTCATCGACGAGGCGCGCACCCCGCTGATCATCAGTGGCCCGACCCAGGACGAGGTGCACTGGTACGCCGAGTTCGCCAAGATCGCCCGCACCCTGGTCCGCGACGAGGACTACGAGGTCGACGAGAAGAAGCGCACGATCTCGGTGCTCGAGCCCGGCATCACCAAGGTCGAGGACCACCTGGGCATCGACAACCTCTACGACTCGGTCAACACCCCGTTGATCTCGTTCATGCACAACTCCATCAAGGCCAAGGAGCTGTTCCACAACGACAAGGAGTACGTCGTCATCAACGGCGAGGTGCTCATCGTCGACGAGCACACCGGCCGCATGCTGGCCGGTCGCCGCTACAACGACGGTCTCCACCAGGCGATCGAGGCCAAGGAGGGCGTGCAGGTCCGCGAGGAGTACCAGACGCTCGCGACCGTCACGCTGCAGAACTACTTCCGCCTCTACAACAAGCTCTCCGGCATGACCGGTACGGCG